>CAMFLL010000532.1 GCA_945957405.1 uncultured Mycolicibacterium sp.
CGAGATTCGCCTTAGTCTCGTGGGCTCGGAGATGTGTATAAGAGACAGATCCATTGCTATCTGTGCCGCCGAATGACGAGTAGTCCGCTGATCGCATCAGTAGAGTCCGCCCAACCTCTGCCTTTGTGACGCTTCTGCCTGTAAGGATGATCATGCGTTTCAGGATTTGCCCCCCGGCAACCCTACCGTCCACAAACATACGCAATATTTGCGGTCAATATGCACAGCATACTCATTAGCGACGAAAACAAAACCCGGTATCGGCCCAGATTTGTCTGCCGGCGTCGGGCCCGTGGTTCGTCGTTGCCGGTCTGACCTGCGCTCCGACCTCCAGTAAGCTGGCCTATCGTGCAACCGGCCAGGGTCCGGCCCAGGCGACGGCTGGGCGTGATGGGTGGGACATTCGATCCCATCCACCACGGTCACCTCGTTGCCGCCAGCGAGGTCGCCGACCTGTTCGGCCTCGACGAAGTGATCTTCGTTCCGACCGGTCAGCCCTGGCAGAAGCAGAGCAGACAGGTCACCGCGGCCGAGGACCGCTACCTCATGACGGTGATCGCGACCGCCGCCAACCCGCGCTTCTCGGTGAGCCGCGTCGACATCGACCGCGGTGGCAAAACCTACACCAAGGACACGCTGCGGGACCTGCAGGCGCTCAACCCCGATGCCGACCTGTACTTCATCACCGGCGCCGACGCCCTCGCCTCCATCCTGTCCTGGCAGAACTGGGAAGACCTGTTCGGGATGGCGCGCTTCGTCGGTGTCAGCCGTCCTGGCTTCGAACTGGACGGTAAGCACATCGCCGAGGCCATGGCCGAACTGCCGTCCGATGCGCTGAGCCTCGTCGAGATCCCGGCCCTGGCGATCTCGTCGACCGACTGCCGCAGACGTGCGGGACAGTCGCGTCCGATCTGGTATCTGGTGCCCGACGGGGTGGTGCAGTACGTCTCCAAGCGGCGGCTGTACCGAGCCGACCAGGACACCGAACATGCCGCACCACCGATGACGACCCAGGAGTTGATGTGACCGCCACCGACGAAGCAATCGCCATGGCGACGGTCGCTGCCCGCGCCGCGGCATCGAAACTGGCCGAGGATGTCGTGGTGATCGACGTATCCGGACAGCTGGTCATCACCGACTGCTTCACGATCGCCACGGGCGCCAACGACCGTCAGGTCAACGCCATCGTCGACGAGATCGAGGAGCAGATGCGCCGCGCCGGCTACAAGCCGGCCCGCCGCGAGGGCACGCGGGAGGGCCGCTGGGTGCTGCTGGATTACGTCGACGTCGTGGTCCACGTCCAGCACCGCGACGAACGCGAGTTCTACGCACTCGACCGGTTGTGGCGGGACTGCCCGTTGGTGGCGGTGGACCTCGATGGCGTCGTCGGCGGCGACGCATGAGGATCCGGCGTCTGGTCCTGCTGCGACACGGCCAGACCGAGTACAACGCCGCCAACCGGATGCAGGGGCAACTCGACACCGATCTGTCCGAACTCGGTCGCGCACAGGCCGTGGCGGCCGCCGAGGTACTCGCCAAACGCCAGCCCCTGCTCATCGTGTCCTCGGACCTGCGCCGTGCCTTCGACACCGCCGTCGCGCTCGGTGAGCGCACCGGGGTTCCGGTCGACGTGGACAGCCGGCTGCGCGAGACGCACCTCGGTGACTGGCAGGGTCTGACGCACCTCGAGGTCGACGCCGCCGCTCCCGGTGCCAGGCTGGCCTGGCGTGACGATGCCCGGTGGGCCCCCCATGGCGGCGAGAGCCGGGTCGACGTCGCTGAGCGCAGTGTCCCGCTCGTCGCCGAACTGGTGGATAGTCAGGCCGAATGGGGTATCGAAGAGGCCGACCGACCGGTGGTGCTGGTGGCCCACGGCGGACTGATCGCTGCAGTGACGGCCGGATTACTCGGTATCCCCGTTGACAATTGGCCGATTCTCGGCGGTATGGGTAATGCCAGCTGGGTGCAGTTGTCGGGGCATTCACGCCCGGATGCCGACGCCGACCCGTTCGCGGCCATCCGGTGGCGTCTCGACGTGTGGAACGCCTCGGCACAGGTCGCCAACGATGTTCTCTGATCCGCCCTCCGGGCGGGGGGCGTCCTCCGAGCCGCCTTCCGGGCGGGGGGCGTCCTCCGAGCCCCGCCAGACCCTGCTCGTGTTCGCGGACTCCCTGGCGTACTACGGACCGACGGGCGGGCTGCCGGCGGACGATCCCCGGATCTGGCCCAATATCGTTGCCAGTCAATTGAATTGGGATCTCGAGCTGATCGGCCGGATCGGCTGGACGTGCCGCGACGTGTGGTGGGCGGCCACGCAGGATCCGCGGTCCTGGGCGGCCCTGCCCCGTGCCGGGGCCGTCATCTTCGCCACCGGTGGAATGGACTCCTTACCGTCGCCGCTACCGACTGCGCTGCGCGAGCTCATCCGCTATGTCCGCCCGCCGTGGCTGCGGCGCTGGGTCCGGGACGGTTACGGCTGGGCGCAGCCGCGGTTGTCGCCGATGGCCCGCCCGGCACTGCCGCCGCATCTCTCGGTGGAATATCTCGAGATGACGCGTGGTGCAATCGATTTCAACCGGCCGGGCATCCCGATGGTGGCTTCTCTGCCCAGCGTGCACATCGCGCAGACCTACGGCAACTCGCACCGCGGCAGGCCCGGCACCGTTGCGGCCGTCACGGCCTGGTCGAGCGAGCACAAGGTGCCGCTGGTGGATCTCAAAGAGGCGGTCGCCGACGAAATCTATGCGGGCCGCGGTAATCCGGACGGCATCCACTGGAACTTCGCGGCGCATGAGGCCGTAGCCGAGCTCATGCTCAAGGCGCTCGCCGAGGTGGGCGTCATGCCCGCGGGTGCCGGACGCTGACCGTGGCCGTCGTCGTCGTGACCGACTCGGCGTCCCGGGTACCGCCGGACGTCGCAGCTGATCTGGGTATCCGGATCGTGCCGCTGCATATCCTGGTCGATGGTGCTGACCTACGGGAAGGCATCGACGAGGTGCCGCTCGACATCTATGACCGTCACGCGACGACTGCCGGGGCCAGTCCCGCCGAACTGTGTCAGGCCTATGAGGGGGCGCTGCTCGACAGCGGTGGCGACGGTGTTGTGGCCGTGCACATCTCGGCGGCCTTGTCGGGCACCTTCGGCGCAGCTCAGCAGGCCGCGCAACAGCTCGGTGACAAGGTTCGGGTGGTCGATTCGCACACCACCGCAATGGGGACGGGTTTCGCGGCGCTGGCAGCAGCGCGGTCCGCGGCCGTCGGCACCGACCTCGATTCGGTTGTCGTGGAGGCCAGTTCGGCGGCGGCGCGCAGCCACGGATTCATCGTTGTGCATCGACTCGACAATCTGCGGCGCAGCGGGCGTATCGGCGGGGCCGCGGCCTGGCTCGGCACCGCGCTGTCGCTCAAACCGCTGCTGCGGATCGACGAAGGCAAGCTCGTTCTGGCGCAACGGGTCCGGACCGCCAGCAAGGCCACCGCAACCATGATCGAGCGGGTGGCCGAGTTGGTCGGTGACCGGCAGGCCGCGATCGCCGTGCACCATGTGGCCAACGCCGACGGTGCCGCCGAGGTGGCGGCGGCGCTTGCCGAGCGGCTGCCCGCCTGCCATCCCGCAGTCGTCAGCGATCTGGGCGCGGTGCTGGCCCTGCATGTCGGGGCGGGGGCCGTCGCGGTGGTCCTGGAGTTGCCGCCCGAGGTACCGGAGTAGCGCGCTACTTCGCGAAGCGGCCTGTCACCGGCGGCAGATCGGCCAGCGTCACGATACCGGGCCTGGCCGCCACCACTGCGGGTACCGCATTGGTCACCGGCATGGCGGTGTAGATCATGCCCAGCCCCATGAAGCCCGGTTCGGTCCAGTCCCTGGGCGGCAGGCAGTGCAGCAC
>CAMFLL010000533.1 GCA_945957405.1 uncultured Mycolicibacterium sp.
CTACCTGACCCTGCCATCAACAAGACCGACGTTGTCCCGTCACTGTAATGGCAAGCCGCGGGATCGTCGGGGCGTTATCAGGCTGGGTCCTGGTCTGCTACTTCGCGTTCAGGTCGTTGAGCGCTTGTTCTGCGCCACGATTGAGCGGTACGGGGTCAGTGTCGCGGGCGTTGTCCACGTCGATGCCCTTGGCCGCACCCACCACCTTCGCGAGATCGGGCTGGCGGTCGAACAGTGTCTTGGTCAGCACGCAGGCCAGGTTGGCATCGAGGTCGTCGCGGACCAGCAGCATGTTGGGCACCACGATGGTCTTGACGTCGGCGGGCAGGCCGTAGGTCGCGGCCGGGATGACACCTTCCTCGTAGGCCGCGCTGACCTCCTGCATCTTGGCCAGGGTCGGGGTGATGTCGAGGAACACGACATCGTCTCGTGCCGTGGTGATCAGGTCGGTGATACCCGGCGTCGGCAGACCGCCGGACCAGAACAGCGCATCGATCGAACCGTCCTTCATCCCGTCGACGGTCTTGGTGAGATCGAGGCGTTGCGCCGACAAGTCCGAGTCCGGATTCAGGCCCGCCGATTCGAGCAGCCTGTTCGCGATCACCTCGGTACCCGAACCGGGTGACCCGGTCGAGACGCGTTTACCCCGCATGTCGGCGATCGTCGCGATACCGCTGTCTGTCCTGGCGATGACCTGCGTGTAGTTCGGGTAGATCCGAGAGATGGCTTGGATGGGTTGTTTTTTGCCGTCGAAGCTGCCCTTGCCTTCCACGGCGTCGGCGGCCGAGTCGGCGAGCGAGAACGCCAGCTGATAGGTGCCGCCGACGAGTTGCTGGATGTTCTGCACTGACGCGCCCGTCTCCGCCGCCGTGGCCTTGACCTTGCCGGCCGTGGCCGTCGAGATCTGCTCGGCGTACGCATTGCCAAGCGAGAAGTAGACGCCCGTCGCATTGCCCGTGGCGATGCTCACGCGGGTGTCGTTGGTGACCTCGCAGGTGATCTCACCGCCCGAATCCGCGCTCGGCGCGTCCTGCCTGCCGCCGCACCCGACGAGCGCCGCGATGAGGACGGAACCTGCCAGCATTGGCGCCGCGACACTGCGCAAGACCTGCTTCATGTCTGTCTCCTCTTGTCGATGATGGTGTACGCGACTGCAATCAGCAGGCACGCAGATCCGGCCACGATGGTGACCGGATCGAGGAACAGGAACAGCAGCGCGGAGACGCCGGCGAGCACGCGCGGGATGTGGGGCATCTCGCCGACGCCGAGCGCCCAGCCGCCCGCGGCGAACGACAACGCGACGATGCCGGCGCATGCCGTGGCGAACGCCCAGATCACGCCGAGCACCGGCCCGCGTGCCAACAGGTACTCGCCCGGATCGGTCAGGACGAACGCGATGGGCACCAGGAACGCAGGCGCGGCGTAACGCAACGCCTTCCACATGGTCGGGATCGCCCGGCCGCCGGTGACGGCCGAGGCGCCGACGGCGGCCAGCGCGGTCGGTGGCGTCACTTCGGAGAGCACGGAGTAGTAGAAGACGAACATGGCTGCCGCAGGAGCGGACACGTCCAGGGCCAGCAGGGCGGGTCCGATGATCACCCATCCGATGACGAACGACGCGGTCACCGGGATCGCCAGGCCGAGCAGCGCAAGGGCCGCCGCGGCGAACACCGCGGTCAGCGCCAGCATCGCGGTGCGGTTGTCGGTGATGGCGTCGACGCCGCCGACCAGAACCGACGAGAACTGTGCGCCGAGACCGGTCTTGGTGGTCATCGCGGTGATGACACCTGCCGCGGCGCACACCGCGACCACCGGCAGCACGCCGCGTACCCCCGCGCTGAGTGCGTCGAACAACCTGCGCGGGGTCAGTCGGCCGCGGTGATCCAGGAAGGACAGCAGGAATGCCAGGGCAGTGGCGTAGACGACGGCCCTGGTTGCGGACATGCCGACAGCCAGCAGTACGACGATCGCGATCAGCGACGAGAAGTGATATCCGAAGCGCGCCAGGAGTTTCCATGGCGATTGTGCATCGAGTGCGGTGGCGCGCATCCCGAACCGGCGAGCGTCGATCTCGACCGCCAGCAGGATGCCGAGGTAGTAGAGGATGGTCGGGATCATCGCCCAGCCGAGCACGGTGAGGTAGGACACCTCGAGGTACTCGGCGACGATGAAGGCGGCAGCACCCAGCGTGGGCGGCGACAGCAGCGCGCCCACGCCCGCCGCGGCCAGGACCCCACCGGCGCGCTCGGGTGTGTAGCCGGCCTGCCGCATGATCGGCCAGGTGACCGCGCCGACGCTGACAGCCGTCGCGGTACCGGAACCCGACACCGTTCCCAGCAGAAAGCCCGACGCCACCGCGGTGCGGCCCGCCGCACTGCGGGAACGCCGGAAGGTGGCCACCGACAGATTCACGAAGAACCTTGCGCCCCCGGATAATTCGAGCACTGCGCCATAGATGGTGAACAACACGATGTAGGTCGCCGCGACATCGAGCGGGGTGCCGAAGAAACCGCTGCCCGAGTTGTAGAGTGCGTCGACGATCTGATCGAAGTCGAGGCCGGCGTGTGCGATGGTCCAGGCCTGCGGCAGCAGTCCGCCGTAATAGCCGTAGGCGAGGAACAGTCCGCAGACGATCGGCAGGGCCCATCCGGTGGTGCGCCGGCAGGCCTCGAGAATCAGCACCAGCAGCAGTGCCCCCATCACGACATCGGTCGGCTCGAGCATCCCCTGGCGGTCCAGGAAGGCGTTGTAGCCCCCGCCGCCGGAACCGATGCCGATGGGCAGGATCGGGTACAGGCAAACCAGCAGCGTGACGGCCGCCAGGATCCAGTCGAGAAGGCCGGGCCGGTCTTCGGGATCGAGCCGGCCAAGGCCCGAGCGGTAGACGAGGAACACCAGTGGCAGCGAGCCGGCCAGGAAGACGATCAGATAGAACTGGCTGCCCTGGGCGAGCGGCCGGAACACCTGCCAGATGGTGAGCACCGCAACGGCGAAGGCGACCCCGGCGACCAACTTGTGCGGGACCCCGTGCAGCTCCCGGCCCGGCTTCTCCTGATCATCGACCAGGGGCGGCGCAGGTGTATCCGCCGGCGCGGAAGGTGAGGTCGTGACGACCACCCTGGGTGACTCGCCGGGCTCTTCCGAGGCGCTGCGATTCATTGAATCCAGACGTTATGCTGCGGCGGCATCGTCCGCGGCAAAATGCGAAGTTCGGTCGTGGGCCGCCAGCGCTACAGGAGGTCGGGGAATGTCGAAGGCTGCGTCATCAGATGTGGTGGCGGTCAAATTACCTGGTGGCGAGACACTACCGTTCGCGCCCACACCGTCAGCGAGTATCGCGGGACGCACGCTGGCCGAATCCACCTATGCGCCCCGCGAGATCCCCCGGCGACTGCCCGACGATGCACCCAACATCGTGATCGTGCTGATCGATGACGCCGGCCCGGGTCTGCCGACGACGTTCGGTGGCGAGGTGCGCACCGACACGCTGGACCGCATCTGCGCAGAAGGCGTGTCCTACAACCGCTTTCACACCACCGCGATGTGTTCACCAACCAGGGCGGCGCTGCTGACCGGCCGCAATCACCACGAGATCGGCAACGGTCAGATCGCCGAGCTCGCCAACGACTGGGACGGCTACGCCGGCAAGATCCCACGCAGCAGCGCCACCGTCGCCGAGGTGCTCAAGCAGTACGGCTACGCCACGTCGGCGTTCGGTAAGTGGCACAACACTCCCGCCGAGGAAACCACCGCCGCCGGTCCGTTCGAGAACTGGCCGACGGGGCTGGGCTTCGAGTACTTCTACGGTTTCCTGGCCGGTGAGGCCTCGCAGTACG
>CAMFLL010000534.1 GCA_945957405.1 uncultured Mycolicibacterium sp.
GTTGTCAACATGACCCGTACCAGCGCCCTCGAATATGCGGGCCGAATCCGGGTCAATGCCATCTGTCCCGGTGCCATCAGGACGCCACTGACCACCAGGGCGTGGGACGCCAGCGGTGACGCGAAGGAAGCCGAACGGCGGATGTCGGCGATCTACCCCGCCGGGCGAATCGGCGAGCCCGCCGAGGTGGGTCCCCTGGCCGCATTCCTGGCCAGTGACCTCGCGTCGTTCATCACCGGAAGCTTCTTCCATGTCGACGGAGGCATCCTGGCTGCCAACCCGGAGTGGGCCCTCCAGCAGTTGTGACCGCTGTGCGCCCGACATCAAAAACCCCCGCACGCCGTTGGCCTGCGGGGGTTTTCGGTCCGATCGGGTCAGAACATCTGCCAGTCCGACGCACCGTCGGGCTGGTTGTAGAGGCCCTTCGAGTTCTTGATCACGACAGGGTCACCGCTGCCGAAGTTGTCGTAGAACCATTGCGCGTTGGCCGCACTGAGGTTGATACACCCGTGGCTGACGTTGCGCTTGCCTTGATCGCCCACCGACCACGGCGCGCTGTGCACGAAGATGCCGCTGTTGTCGATGCGGACCGCGTCCTGGACCTTGAGCTTGTAGCCTTCGGCGGAATCCACGGGCACGCCGTACGTCGACGAATCCATGATGATGTCGGCGAACTTCTCCAGCACGTAGTAGGTGCCGTTCTTGGTCTCATGCTTGCCGTCGGGCTTGCCCATCGACACCGGGAACGTCTTCTCCAGCTTGCCGTTGCGCATCACCTGCATCTGGTGCGTCGCATCGTCGACGGTGGCCACCAGGTAGTCACCGGTGCGGAACGTCGACTTGGTGCCCGCGGCGTCGATGTTGACGACGGTGTTCGCCGGCCAGAAGTCCTGCGGGCGCCAGCGCACCTGGGTGTCGCTGGTCCAGTAGAACCGGCCGGGAACCGGCGGCACCGACGAGATGTGGATGGCCTGCTCGGCCATCGCGCGGTCGGCGATCGGCACGGCGAAGTTGATGTAGATCGGCTTGGCCACACCCACCATGGAGCCGTTGACGGGGTTGAACGTCGGCGGCCGGAACGGCGGCTGCCCGGTGAACGGCAGCGGGTTCTGCCCGGCCGGCGTGCCCTCGGGGATCGCGGCCGGCGCGCCGTAGTTGTTGACGACGGGCGGTGCGGCAAGCGGATCGGCGGGCGGCGGCGCCAACGGGTCGACGGGGGCCGGCGGTGCCAGCGGGTCGGCCACCGGCGGTGGCGGCGGCGCCGCGAACGGATCTGCCGGTGGCAGCGGTGCGAACGGATCGACCGGGGCCGGCGGATCAGGGGCCACCTCGGGGTCGGCGTACGCCGGGACCGCGCCAAGCGACAGGGTTGCCGCTACGCCGACCACCCCGAGAAAACCTGCCAGTGCCTTCGCGGTCCGTCTCGTTGAACGGCTACGCATACGAACCTCCCACTCGATGGCTCAGTCGAGCCAGCTGGATCCAGTGTCGCACAGCCGAACTACCAGCTACTGACCAAGCAGACCGCACGACAACGCAACTCCGCGTCGCGGAATTGCGTTGAACTGTGGGGATCATCGAAGTGACCACCGGTTTTGTTACCGGCTGCGAGTTGCCTGTGGGGTCTGGAAAAGCCCGCGCTGGGTGATCACGCCCACTGAAGCCGCACCGACCAGCAACGCCGATGCCGCGATCATCCCGGCTATGCCTGCACTCTCGTAGAGGAAGCCGCCCGCCAGCGAACCCGCCATGATGCCAACCTGGAACGCCGCCACGTACCAGCCGGACCCCGCATCGGGGTCCTCCGGCGCGGCCCGCATGGCAGCGCTCTGCAGCATCGGCGGCAGTGCCGTGGCCATCGCTCCCCAGAGCACCACAGCCATGCCACCGATGACGACCACGATGGGGCCCGCGCCACCTGCCAGCGCCAGCAGCATGAGCACCAGGAACGCGCCCGCCATACCGCCCAGCCCCACCAACGCTGCCGATCGCGGGCGGCGATCCAGCGGTCGCGCCATGGCGCCCATCGCGGTCAGACCCGCCGCGCCGTAGAGCAGCAGCAGCCACGCCAGCGCAGGACCGTGGACGCCCACCACGTCACGAATGATCACCACGATGAAGGTGTAGGAGATGAAGTGCGCGCTGACGCCGACGGCGGTCAGCAGGCACAACGTCACCAACCGCAGGTTCAGACGACGGCGACGGGCCGGTATAGCCGGTGCGCTGTGGCCCGCCATGGCCGGCAACAGCAGCCAGGCCGCCACGGTCACGGCAGCCGCGGCGGCCGCGATCAGGGCGAACGCCGGTCGCCATCCCCACACCTGACTCAGCGCCGCGGTCAGCGGACTGCCGACCACCAGTGCCAGGGCCGAACCCACATAGATCGCCGTCGTCGCACGACCGGCGTGACTCGCCGGAACCAGTCGGACGGCGATGGGCGCGATCACCGACCACATCAGGCCGTGTGTCAACGCACACGACACCCGGCCGGCACCGAGCACCCACAGATCCGGTGACAGGGCCGAGACCGTCTGTGCGACAGTCAGTGTCACCAGTGTCACCAGCAGGGTGCGCCGTCGCGACCAGTGTGCCGTCCACCGCACTAGCGGCACCGTCATCACGGCCGCCACCAGTGCGTAGCTGGCCACCAGCGCGCCCACCGCGGCCTCGCCGACCCGCAGATCGGTGGCGATCGCGGGAAGCGCACCGACGGGGGCCAGTTCGGCGGTGACATAGACGAACGCCGACGCCGCCAACACCGTCAACTGCGCCGCCAGCCGGGGCGTCCACGTTCGGGTGCGGGGGCGGTGGGCCTCCGGCAGCAGCGCAATAGTCATCGCCGGTGACGGTATCGGCCGACGATGATTTGGCGTTGGATGACGGGGTACCGACGAGGTACCGATAACGCTGCGGAAAGGACACGTGATGGTTGCGATTCCCGATGGCTATGAGGATCTGCTCATACGACCCCTGTACGGGCATCTCGCAACGACGAGACCCGACGGTACGGCGCAGGTGAATCCCATGTGGTTCGACTGGGACGGCGAGGTGCTGCGGTTCACCCACACCAACAAGCGCCAGAAGTACCGCAACGTGACGGCGCATCCCGAGGTCGCGATGTCGATCGCCGACCCGGACAACCCGTACAAGTACCTCGAAGTCCGTGGCGTCGTGGAGGAGATCGTGCCCGACCCCGAAGGCGCGTTCTACATGCACCTCAACGATCGCTACGACGGGCCGTTCAGCGAGCCGCCGCCCGACCATCCCGACCGGGTCGTGCTCGTCGTCCGTCCGACGGCCGTGAGCAAGCAGTGATCGTCGCCTTCAGCGTCAGCCCCTCGGGCGGCGACGACACCGGCGGTGTCCGGGAGGCCGTCGCCGCGGCGGTCCGCGTCGTGCGCGAATCCGGCCTACCCAACGAGACGAACGCGATGTTCACGAACATCGAAGGTGAGTGGGACGAGGTGATGGACGTCGTCAAACGCGCCGTCGACGCGGTGGCCGCCGTGGCGCCGCGCGTCAGCCTGGTGCTCAAGGCCGATATCCGGCCCGGCCACACCGGGCAGCTCACCGCGAAGGTCGAGCGCTTGGAGCGAGAGCTCTAGGAGCGCACCAGCCGGGCGATGGCGGCTGACGCCTCTGCCAGCTTCTTGTCGGCCTCTTCGCCGCCCTCGGCCACCGCGTGACTGACGCAGTGCCCGAGGTGTTCGTCGAGCAGACCCAGCGCGACTGACTGCAGCGCGCTGTTGACGGCGCTGATCTGGGTCAGCACGTCGATGCAGTACTTGTCCTCGTCGA
>CAMFLL010000535.1 GCA_945957405.1 uncultured Mycolicibacterium sp.
CGAGATTCGCCTTAGTCTCGTGGGCTCGGAGATGTGTATAAGAGACAGGCTGTCGGAGGCGCAGATCCTGCTCACCAGCGAAGGTCCGGCTCAACTACGTGCCCGCGGCCTCGACCCTGCCGACGTCAGCGACCGGTTCCCCGGCCTGATCTACGTGGCCATCAGTCCATTCGGGCTGACCGGGCCGCATGCCGACCGCCCAGCCTCAGATCTGACCCTGATGGCCGCCGGTGGACTGTTGGCCCTGGCCGGTGATCCAGACCGGGAGCCGTTGCGGGCGTGGGGGGAGCAGACCTCGATCATCGCCGGGGCCCACGCTGCCACCGCGACTCTGATGGCCCTCCACGTGCTGGAGGCCGACGGCGTCGGGCAGGTTGTCGATGTGTCCGTCCAGGAGGCCGTCGCGCATTCCCTGGAGAATGCCGCACAGTACTTCGACCTCGAAGGCGTCGTGCGCCGCCGCGTGGGCGCCGGCCCCCAGGAAGCAGGCACCGGCCTCTTCCGGTGCGCTGACGGATGGATCTATCTGGTCGGCGGGCTGGGCGGGAAGCCTTTGGCGTGGCCCGCAATCCACGAATGGCTCGTCGAGAACGGTGTCGACCACGCCGATGAACTCGACGCAGAACAGTGGCAGCAAGCGGGGTTTCGCCGTTCCGAGCCTGCCTGCATCCGGTTCCGGGAGATCTTCGAGGGCTTCGCGGCCACCCGCACCAAATCCGACCTGTTCGCCGCGGGCCAGAAACGCGGTATCAGTATTGCGCCGGTGGCAACGCCTGATGATCTGATGACGGACCCGCAACTGGTGGCGCGCAACTACTTCCGCGTCGTCGACGTCGACGGGTCGGCGATGACCCTGCCTGGGCCGCCGTACCGATTCCGCACCTCAACGGTCGGCCCCGCTTCCTCGATAAGGACAGGCTCATGAACACCCGATCTGCCCTGCGCGGAATCCGCGTCGCCGACTTCTCCTGGGTCGGGGCGGGGCCGTTTCTCACCAAACCCCTCGCGGATCACGGCGCCGATGTGGTGAAGATCGAATCCCGTACGCGGATCGACCCGATCAGGTCCATGGCACCGTTCCGTGCCGGCATCAGAGACGTCGAGCAAAGCGGCTATTTCGCCAACCGCAACTCGAGCAAGCGGTCGATGTGTCTGGACCTGAAGGATGGACGTGGCCGCGATCTGGCACTTCGGCTGATCGAGACCAGCGACGTGGTGGTGAACAATTTCAGCCCCGGCACCATGGACCGGCTCGGGCTGGGCTTTGACGAGGCCCGCCGAGTCCGTCCCGACGTCATCTACCTCGAGATGCCGATGATGGGTAGTGAGGGCCCGTACCGTGACTGCCGTGGGTACGGGCTGACCATCGCCGCCGCCGGCGGACTTCTGGGGCTCACCGGTCATTCCGATCGTCCGCCCGTGGGAACCGGGACGAACTACCCCGATCACGTCCCCAATCCGTTGCACGGCGCCGTCGCAGTGCTGGCCGCGTTGCGCAAGCGCCGGCGCACCGGACAGGGCGAGTACATCGAACTCGCCCAATTCGAGTCAACCATCAACGCGATCGGGCCGGCCATCGTGGCGGTCGCCGACGGCGTGCCGGTGACTGCGTGCGGCAATGACGACGACACCGCCGTTCCGCACGGTGTCTATCCGTGCGCTGGCGACGACCGGTGGTGCGCCATCGCTGTGTTCGGCGAGAACCAGTGGGCTGCAACGTGTTCGGTGCTCGGCCTGAGTGCCTGGGCCGATCATCCGCAACTGGACACGGCGACCGGCCGACGGGCGGCACGGCCGTTGCTGGACAAACTGATCTCCGCCGCTACGCGCGATCGCCATGCCGACGAATTGGCCGACCAACTGACCGCCCGTGGTGTCCCCGCATCCCGGGTGCAGCGCGCCGACGACCTGATCTGTGACGACATCCAGCTCGCCGCGCGCGGGCACTGGGTCACTCTCGATCACCCGGCGATGGGCCCGGCCGTCTACGACGGCATCCCTTATCGATTGACGCGGACACCGGGACAGCTGCGCTCGCCGGCACCGCGACTCGGGGGCGACAGCAGGGCGGTCTGTACCGAATTGCTCGGCCTGACCGAGCACGCTTACGACGATCTCGAACAACAAGGAGTAGTGGGCTGATGACCATCGAAACCGAACGCCGGGACCGCATCCTCGTGGTGCGGATGAACCGGCCTGCGGCGCTCAATGCGCTGGACCCCGAATCGATGATCGCGCTGAACACCGTGATGCGTGAATTCCGGGATGATCCTGAACTTTTCGTCGCGGTACTCACCGGAACCGGCGACAGGGCATTCTGTACGGGCGCCGACCTGAAGCAAACCCTGCCGTCCGACGCGGGTTTTGCCGAGACGTACTTCCAGCCCTTCAGCGACAGTGTCCGTGCGGGGCTCTACGTGCGGGCGATCACATTGTCTGACCTCGACATCCCGAAGCCGATGATCGCTGCGGTCAACGGTCACGCGTTGGGCGGTGGCGCAGAGATCGCGCTGGACTGCGATATCCGGATTGCCAGTGAGACAGCGACATTCGGTCTTCCCGAAGCGCGCTGGGCCAGCGTACCCGCAGTGGGCGGCGTGTCGAAACTGCTGCGTGCGGTGCCGCGTGCGGTGGCCATGCACATGCTGCTCACGGGCGATCGGATCGATGCGGCTGAGGCGCTGCGAGTGGGTCTGGTCAGCGAAGTGGTACCCGCCGGTGATCTGCTGGACCGGGCGGTGGAGATCGCAGAACGCATCGCTGCCAACGGCCCGCTGGCGGTGCGCAGCATCAAGACGCTGGCCACCCGCACCGAAGATCTGCCGCTGAGCAGGTCGGTGGAACTAGAGCAACTGCTGTGGGGCGCGTTGCGCGACACCCAAGACCGCGTCGAAGGTCGCACGGCCTTTGCGCAACGACGCACACCCGAATACCAGGGCCGCTGAGAGGAGACGATCATGACAACCTTTACCGAACCGGTTGCGCCTGACGGCGCGAGAATTGTTGGCGAGGAGCAGTTCCGCACCGACGGCACCGCCGTTGCGCTGCGGGCGACACGATGCCGCGGGTGCGCCAGCGTATGGTTTCCGCACCGCGCGCAATGCTCGGACTGCGCGTCTGGTGACGTCGACCAATTCCTGACCTCCGCGATTGGTGTGTCGTACGCCAGCACCATAGTGCGGGTGGGACCGAAGGACTTTCCAGCGCCGTACACGCTCGCGTACGTCGACATCGACGGCGCCCGTGTGCTCGCACACGTAGCGTCGGCCGACGCTGTGCCCCCGGGCACGCGCGTCCGTCTGGTTCTCGCACGCATCGGCGCCGACAAAGATGGACCGCTGCTGTCCTATGCCGTCGTTCCGGCCACGCAAGGAGAACTGCGATGATCACGACCCGGGACGTGTACGTGGCCGGCGCCGCGGTCCACCCATTCGGCAAGCACCATGATCTGTCGGCGGCCGACCTCGGCTACCGCGCCGTGAGCGACCTGGTGGCGGCCTGTGGTGTCGAACCTGACCGGATCGACATCGGATTCGGAGGTAGCGTCTATGGCGGTTCGCTGCTGGCGCAACGTGTGCTGCAACGCATCGGAGTGTCGGGGCCGCCCGTCTACACCGTCGAGAATGCCTGTGCCAGTGGTGCGTCAGCGGTTCATTTGGCCTGGCAGGCGGTGACGTCGGGCGCCGCCGACTGCGCGGTGGCATTCGGGGCGGAGAACTTGTCGGCGTTCGGCGGCGGAACGCTCCCGTTGTCCACCGCTGACGTCGAGATCAGCCAAGGCATGGTG
>CAMFLL010000536.1 GCA_945957405.1 uncultured Mycolicibacterium sp.
AGGAGGCGGACGGTTCTACTTCGGTCCGGTGACGTAGCCGCGGCGAGGGACGAGCCGGGGTGGAGGAGGCGGACGGTTCTACTTCGGTCCGGTGACGTAGCCGCGGCGAGGGACGAGCCGGGGTGGAGGAGGCGGACGGTTCTACTTCGGTCCGGTGACGTAGCCGCGGCGAGGGACGAGCCGGGGTGGAGGAGGCGGACGGTTCTACTTCGGTCCGGTGACGTAGCCGCGGCGAGGGACGAGCATCATCCGTTATCTGATGACAGTCGCGTCGATGTGTTAGTGATCAGGTATGCCCAGGACACTTGTCATCGGCGCCATCGCAGTATGCGCAGCGCTTCTCGTCTCGCCGACGGCTCGGGCCGACCGTGCCCAACCGGTCCCCCTGTACGGGTTCTACAACGTGACCATCGACTTCTCGAGGCAGACGTTCAACGGCACACCGACACCGATGAATTCCGTCACGTATCCAACCGAATTCAACACCCAGTGCGACGTGAACGGTTGTATCGCACGGATGGACAACCGAGACGATCAGGCCCGAAACCCCGCCGCCCCTGCGGAATTCGAGTACCGCTGGAGTGGCGATCGGTGGGAGACGAGCGGCGAGCAGCCCTACCTGTGCAGTCGCACCGACGCCGCCAGCGGCGTTCCCTCTAAGCGTTCGGACTATTGGATCCCGAACCCCGACGGCAGCTTCTCCGGCGAGCGCACGCTCGTCGTCGGAGGCGCGGGCTGTCCTGGCGAGGGACCTGGCACCCACTGGGTGCCGATCAGCCTGACCCCGATCGAACCCCCGGTCGGGCCACGCTAGGAGTGCGCCAGCAGCGCGGCGACGATCTCCGCCTCATGGTCCAGAAATCGTTCGGTGGGCGCAGGCACCGAGATCGCGACGACGTGACCGCCAGGCACCTGGTGCGCCAGCCCCGCCGCCGAGATCCCGGCAGTATGCTCGTTGCGGTCGAATGCGATTCCCCTGCACCGGATTTCGGCAATCTCTCCCAGGAGACGGCTTGCGGGTTCGCCCAGGAGTGCCTTGACGGCAGTGTCGTCCAGTGCCGCCAACGCCGCTTTGCCATTGGCGGTGCAGTGCAGCGGGAATCGTGCGCCGACGGCCGATACCGCGCGCAATCGGTGCGACGACTCCACCTGGTCGATGAACCACATCTGGTTTCCGCGCAGCACCGAGAGGTCCACCGTCTCACCCGTCGCATCGGCGATCTGCTCGAGCGTCGGACGGTACTGCGCCGCCAGCACGCTGCTGTCGGCGGTGCTCAAGCCCAGCACGCGAGCGCCTAGGCCGATGCGGCCATGCTCGTCGACGGTCGCATATCCGATCTCGACGAGACCGACCAGCAGGCGTCGCGCGGTCGATTTCGCCAGACCGAGGCGCGCGCCGAGATCGACGAGGCGCAGCTGACCAGGCGCGGTGGCGATCTCGTCCAGTGCTTCGGCGGAACGCCGGAGAACCTGACTGCCCTCTTCCGTTGCCGGCATGCCGTCACTATATTGATCCGGATAGTGAATCTCAATGATTCACATATCGGATCTAGGGGGAGCAATGGCGCTTCCGGTCGGGGGAGCCTTCCGTCGTGGTGACGACGGCTACGAGGCGGCGCGACGGGCAACGGTGTGGAACGCGCGTCTGCCGGACCGGTTCCCTGAGGTCGTCATATGTGCGCGTGATGTCGATGACGTCGTCGCAGCTGTTCGCTACGCAGACGCGCACGATCTGCTGGTCGGGGTGCGCTCCGGCGGTCACAGCTGGTCGGCTAACCACGTGCGCGACGGTGGGGTACTGCTCGATGTGCACGCCCTCGACCACTGCCGCATCGATACCGAAAACATGGTCGCCGTCGTCGGGCCGGGCAAGAGTGGTACCGCGCTGGCAGCCGAACTCGAGGCGCTGAGATTGTTCTTTCCGGTCGGTCACTGCAAGGGGGTGTGTATCGGCGGCTACCTGTTGCAGGGAGGATATGGCTGGAACAGCCGGGTGCTCGGACCGGCATGCGAGAGTGTCATCGGCCTGGATGTGGTGACCGCCCACGGCGAACAGCTCTACTGCGATGCGCAGAACAATCCCGAACTCTACTGGGCGGCAAGGGGCTCTGGCCCAGGCTTCTTCGCGGTGGTGACATCGTTTTATCTGCGGCTGTACCCCGCACCCGCGGTGACCGGCAGCAGCCTCTACGTCTATCCCGTCGAGTACGCCGACGACATCTTC
The DNA here is from genome assembly GCA_945957405.1 of uncultured Mycolicibacterium sp. Lineage (GTDB taxonomy): Bacteria > Actinomycetota > Actinomycetes > Mycobacteriales > Mycobacteriaceae > Mycobacterium. The sequence continues at coordinate 2,225 of CAMFLL010000536.1, forward strand.
AGCTGGGCTCGCGGAATCAGCGCCGACGTGGACCGTCGCGTCGAACTGCAGATCGTGACCTCGCGCAGCGTGCCCGGGGTCGGAATGGACACGCCGGGTATCGTCCTGGCGTCGCCAGTGTTCGCCGACAGCCAGGCCGACGCCGTTGGCGCACTCGCCCTGTTGGAAACCTGCCCGGTGCGCGAGAAAGCGCTGGTCGCAGTGCCATTCGCCCCGATGGCGCTGCCTGCCTGGTTCGACGCCGTCATGACCAACTACCCGACTGGCTACCGCTACGCCACCGACAACATGTGGACGTCGGCGTCGGCGGATGACCTGCTGCCCGGGATCCGCCGCATCATCGAGACCATGCCGCCGCACCCTGCACACTTCCTGTGGCTGAACTGGGGGCCGTCTCCGCTGCGGCAGGACATGGCCTACAGCCTCGAAGCCGACGTCTATCTTGCGTTGTACACGGCATGGCCCGACCCCGTCGATGACGAAAAGTACGGTGACTGGGCACGATCCAACATGGCAGCGATGTCTGGGTTGGCCACCGGCGTCCAACTGGCTGACGAGAACCTGGGGGAGCGACCGGCGAAGTTCGTCTCCGACGAAGCGCTGGCACGGCTCGACCGTGTGCGGGCACATTATGACCCCGACAACAGGTTTCACAGCTGGATGGGACGCCAAGCATGAGGTACCTGGGTTACCGCGGTAGCGACGCCGAGACACCGTTCGGGTCATTCTTTTCACCCGAGATGGCGCCACTGCCCAGGCATGTCGTCGAGGCGCTCGAGCATGGGCCACAGGCGGCGCCGGTACTGCCCGGATTCGATGACATCGCAGCACTTCTCGATGCCGGTTATCAACAGACCGAGGATGGGTACGGGATTCTTGCCGACGGTGGGGTACAGGTGTCGGTCCGTACCGACATGCCCGGAGTGACACCCCAGATGTGGTCCTGGTGGTTCGGCTGGCACGGTAGCGACGCACGCCGGTACAAGTTGTGGCACCCGCGGGCGCATGTCAGCGCGCAGTGGCGAGACAACCTCGGCGACGGCCACTACATCGGCCGGACCTCGTTGGTGCATGAGTATCTTGGCTCGGCGTTCGCCAAGGTGGCGATCCGGTTCGTCGAGCCGTCGACGCTAGGACTCGGCGTGCCCGCCGACGAGGTGGCCGTCTGCGCGCGGTTGGGCTCCGGCGAGCTGCCCTTGGACGTGGGCTGGCTGGTCCACCACATCCGTCCCACCGCAGGCGGTGCCGAGATGCGTTCCCGATTCTGGATGGGCGGGCGTCACGTCAACGTGCGCAACGGTTTCCGGGTTGCCGACCGGATGGTGCGTCCGGTCGCGGCCCGGCTGCTACCTGACCCGCGCGACCTGCTGGTGCACTGCGCGCAGGAGATGAACCACCTCGCGGGTTTCCTCCCACGGCTCCACGCGGAGTTCTCGTAAGAGTGTGGTCTGGGCGAGCGCACGTGTTTGTACGTCCACACTCGGCGTGTTACGTACAAACACTCAGTGTCATGTTGGACGGGCCGCTGTTGCGGTGGTTGGGTCTTCTCACCTG
>CAMFLL010000537.1 GCA_945957405.1 uncultured Mycolicibacterium sp.
TGCACGTCCTCGGCGTCGCGCCCGGCGTCGGCCAACACCTGACCCATCGCGTCGAGGCCCTCCTCCGACACCCGCGCCAGGGCGAGGGCCACGTCGATTGCCGCCGAGTCGGCGTCGATCCTGGTGGCGAAGCGGGCGGCGTCGACGAACTGAACACCGTTACCCGAGTCGCGGATCAGGTCACGAATCTGCGTGATTTCCAACGCGGACGCCAAAGTCTGCCAACGCAACTCGGATTTGGCCTGAACACCGCGGCCATACAGTCGAACCCACCACAACGCGAACCGGGTGCGGGCATCGAAGCTATCCAGCGGCTGGTGATTGATCTCGACGGCCATCGCCTCCTGCACGGCAGCGCGCGCCAACGGCAGGAACGTGTAGATGTCGACCGGGTTGCCGCGGGCGTCGAGCACCTCGCTGTAGCGGCCGACAACTTCCATCGCAGGCCCGGCAGCAGCCATCAACATGTCCGCCGGCGCGAGACCCCAGCGCTCCCAGTCGGGGTACCGGCGGCGGATCTCGGCTTTCAGTTCAGCTTCGACGGCGCCTTTGCGCCCTGCTGTGCGTCCCGCCGGCGCGGGCCGGCACGTCATCGTCAACGTGGTCACAATGTTGGTGAAGCCCACCTTGCCGCCGGGCTCTGTCTTGGCCGGCCACGCGCCGGTCAGCACCAATCCGGCATCGCGGATGGCGGTCAACAGTCGCTGCCACACCTCGGGCTCACCGTGCCCGAACACAATCGTCACGATGCCGTCCTCGGCCACGACGCGCTGAGCCTCAGCGAACGCCTTGGTGATCAACGTGTCGTAGTGCTGACGGTTCCGGTGATCGTTGTTGCTGGTGCCACCCTTCTTGACGATGATCTCTTCCTGCTTCTCCTGCACCCCCAGTTCGTGTGCGGTGAAACCGATCTCAGGCCACGACCCCGCCAATGCCCGCTTGATCCACACATAGAACAGGTCACTGGCATCGCTGTAGTCGATCATCGCGTCATAGGGCGGGTCGGTGACCACTGCAGAGATGCTGCGGTCACGGAAAGGCAGGCTCACCGCCGACCCCCGCCGCACATCGCAGGGCTGACCGGTCGACGGCGGCATCGTCGCCTCCAGCGCGCTCAGCGTGCCGCCGGCCACGGAGTCCCAACTGCCGGGCCCGTCTGCCAAGCCGACCTCGAAGTAGTCGAACGAGAAGTTCAGACTCGATTCGGTGGCGAACACGTCGTTGACCTTGTTCAGTTTCGGGTCCAGCGTGCAGCCGCGGGTCGCGCGGCGGATCTTGCGGGCCATCGCGGCCGCACAGTATCCAGTCAGTGCGCGCACATAGTCGTCGCTGTTGCCGTTGCCGGCCAGCTCGCGACCGATGTCACCGATGACGCGCGCCAGCGTCACGAACGACAACGATTGGCGCGCATTCATCATTTCGCCGTAGGTGCGTGTGCCGTACACCGTTGCTTGCACGGTCCAGGTGTTGCCGTCGGGGATCTGCTCGTCGGGTACTGCCGACAGGAACGGGCCGAACCGCGGCTGGTCGCCGACGGCGGCGCCGGCGGCGGTGATCGCTTCCAGTTCGACCGGCTCCAACGCCCGGTAGGACTTGCCCACTACATCGTCGAGGTCGGCGGCCAGCAGCGGCGCATCGTCACCATGGCCGTCGGCGAGAATGCGCATCTGCAGGTGGCGGTCGTGCGCGGTGCCGCAGAACGGGCAGACGGCCAGGCGGCCGTTGCTGTCGTACTTGCTGCGCCCCGGCGGTACCTGCCGGGTGGGTGCACGTTGGGGCTCGCCGTCGTGAACAACGACTGACCAGGTGCCCGAAGCGGCGTCGGCCTCGATGTAGTAGGCCTGCCCGGGATCGTCAAACGTGGTCTTGGTCTTACGATTTCGTCGAGTGCTCGGCTGGCGCAAATTGAGCCGCCCAATCAGCGGGAAGGGGCGAGAGCATTCCTGGCACGGGATGGTGACCGCCCAGAGGTAGCCCCACGCCTGCCGGCCACCCACTTCGGGGTAGAACTCCGCCAGCGCCTGCTGGTGGCGCGCTGACACTTCACGAAACACCGCGTCGACGTCGCCGACAAGCCGCGCTCGGGTTCCCAGCAGGGTTTGATCGAAGGGAAGGGCCGGTTCGTCCTCCCAGTTGCGGAACGGGAAATCCGTGAGCAGTCGCGACGCCAGCACGGCGACCGGGCTGTAGTCGATCGCGTGCGCCGGCAGACCCAGGCGGGCCGTCTCCAAGGGGAGCATTCCGCGACCGCTGAACGGATCCAGCGTCGAGACCGGCGAGGGGTGGCTGGCGACGATCTTCTTCTTCACCTCGTCGACGGCGGCGAACCGGCCGCTCATCGCGTCGCGGACCAGCTGCTGCAACTCTTGCTGCTCTGCAGGGTCATCCGGCCACGGCAGCAGCGAGCAGATTGTCGCGGCCTTGGCCTGCGCGGTGGGCCGCTTAGCGAACCACGTCATGATGCCGACTTCGGAATTGCCGCTGCCCCAACCGGACTGACTGTTGGCGCTGACTTCGGCGCAGGGAAACCAGCGTTCGATCATCCAGGTCATAGGTTGCTTCCCGGCGCGTTCTTCAGGCTGCTGCCGGGAACGCGGAAGATCGCATCTCCGGTCATGTCGGTGGAAAATAGGGTGGCGGGGTCTTCGTAGGCGCCGAAGAACCGGCCGACCCCATCGGCGCACTGGTCGATCACATACAGCCAGTAGCTGCGGCGGTGCTGGGTGGCGATGAGAACCTCATTGCCGGTCATCCGGATCCCGTTGCTGGCCGCGCTGTCGAGCACACCCTTGACCTCGATGTGGCGGATCTGGCTGTTGCGGCGGGCCTCCAAGTCGTACCCGCGACCTTCGGTGTGCACGTCCTCGACGACCCAACCATCGTCGACCAACAGCTGACGGACGTGACTCATCGACACCATCTCCGCGTCGATCTCGGCCTGCGTCCCCGCGTCCGCGGCCGCCAGGACCCGAATGCGACCCACCAGCTTCGGTTCGGTCAGCTGCACATTGGTCAGGCGCTCCAACTCCGCGATCCGGGCTGAGGTCTGGACCTGGAACTGGCGTCGCAGCGCTACCCGGGTGTCGCGGTCCTCGATGCCCTCGGTCAGATTCAACGGGAGGTTGTTCAAGTCCCTCCGCGCCTGGCCGAACCAATCAGTACGCACCTTGCGGTGCTCGCTCACCGTGGTGTCAGCGACCTCTCGCGCCACCTCCTGGGCGCGGCCCTCCCGTGCCGGATGCGCCGCGGTGCCCGCGAGGTCGGTGGGCACCAGGTTGGCCAGCGTCTCCCACCGCACCGCGCGCGCGTTGCCGCTGTCATCGACCTTCACCAACGTCGCCCACACACTGGCGCGCTTACCGTCGCTCTCGGTCATGGTGGCCTCGTAGGCGTACAGGTCATAGGGCGTCAGACTGCTGGGGTCAGCCGCCGCACCCGACCGGTAAAGATCTTCAGCAAGAGCGCGGTCGGCCAGCGCGATCAAATCGGTGAACGCCGGCTCCCCCGGCCCCAGGGTCACGGTGTCACCGACGTCGATGCTTTCCTCGGCGGCGCGCACGGCCTCGCCGCTGGTGGCGATATGGGCATCGGTGCCCCCGCCAAGTGAGGCGGGCAGCTTCTGCCCAGCCAGCGACAGTCGCCGGAATCCGGGTCCGGCCGCGGTGGGCGCTGCCTGCAGCACAGCCGCTGCCGACAGGCGATCCAGGTAGGCCTCGACGATCGCGGGGTTGATTCGGGCGAACAG
>CAMFLL010000538.1 GCA_945957405.1 uncultured Mycolicibacterium sp.
ACCGCCGTTGACGCTGTCCAGACGCACCAGCGGGTTGAACTTCTGCCGCTGGTTCGGCTGCTCGCCTTCCTTGGGTACACGCACCGCACCGGTGACCGCGTCACCGCGGCGCAGGCCGTTCTTGCGGACCATGTTCATGGAGACGTACACGTCGTTGGGGCCCGCCAGATAACCGGAAGTACGCACGAACGCGTAGTTGTCGAGGACGTCGAGAATGCCGGCCACCGGCTGGACGACGTCGTCGTCACGCAGTTCGGTGTCGTTGGCGGGGCGGTCGCCGCCCTCGCCACCGGGGCGGTCGCCGCGGCGACGGCGATCGCGGAACCGGCGGCCGCGGCGGCCCCCGCGGCCGTCACCGTCGTCATCGCCGGCGTTGTTGTTGTTGTTATTGCGGTTCTGCTGGTTGCCCTGCTGATCACCGCCGGCCCTGGAATCACCGCGGCCGTCATCGGACCTCGAGTCGTTCCTGGATTCGTTCCTCGTGTCGTTCCTGGACTCGCCCCTGGCGTCGTCATCCTTGGGTTCGCGGGCCTGACGCGGTTCGCGCGGCTCACGAGCCTCGCGACGGTTGTCGTCACGGCCGCCCTTGGGCTCCTCGACCTTGGCCGGGGCCGACTGCGCCTCGTCCTTGGGCTGGGCCTCGTCCTTGGCCGGTGCACCACGATCGGGTGCTGTTTCGACGGCGGCGGTATCGCCCTGCTCGTCATTGCGCGGCGCACCGGCATTACGCGACGATCCGCGACGCTCGCGGCGACGGGGTTCTGCAGCTGCGGGGGTCTCGGTGTCGACCGGCAAGGTGGCCTGCTCGGGGCCGGCGTTGCTCTTGGAGGCGGTCTCGGCGGCGCCGGCGTTCTGACGCTCGCGGATCGCGGCAATCAGATCGCCCTTGCGCATACCTGACGTGCCCTTCACACCGACGCTGGTGGCCAGCGCGCGCAGCTCCGGCAACACCATGGTGGTCAAAGATGTGCCACGTGCGCTCGGAGCGGACACGGATTTGTCAGAAGTCACGGCGTCGGGCGCGACCACCTTGGCTTGCAGATCAGCCTGGGTGTCGTTGGCCGTGATCAGGTCCGTATCAGTCACGGATTTCCTTTCTTCCCCCGCAGTTGGTCATGCGAGGGTTCTGTGCACCCAGCAACCGCTGAGTGCATGATTTCACCGTCGACTCTGCAACGGTGAACGCCGGGATTCGCGGCTGAGGCGAACCGCCAGTGGCACTGAGCAAGACGCGAGAGTGAGTAGTCGTCCTAGGGTCGGCGCAGAAGACGCTGCGAATTGCCGGGACGCGACCGAGGATAACCCTCATCGTTGCGGGAAGCAAGAACATCCCCTCGGCGTGTGACGTGCCTCAAGCCCTGCTCGGGACGCCAGAACTCCAGCGAACTGCGTGCCCGACGCTCATCTGCCTGACGGTGAATCCGTTTGCGGCACCGAACTCGAGGGCTTCAAAAGGCAGTTCCGGTTGCGTACTGAACGCCAAAACCGCAGGCCCCGCCCCCGAAAGCACCGCTGATACTCCGCAACGCCGCAGCAGCTGCACATATTCCGCGGTGGCGGGCATGGCCGGCGCCCGCTGGGGTTGGTGCAGGACATCTTCGGTGGCGACCATCAACAGGTCGGGACGTTCCGTCAGCGCGACCACCAACAGTGCGGCGCGGCTGAGGTTGAACCGCGCATCGGCATGGGTCACCAGTTCGGACAGCAACACACGCGTCTCCGCGGTCGATGATCGCACCTCGGGGATCGCCGAGAACAGGCGGATGTCCGGATGCAGGCGCAGCGGCGCCGCAGCGTAGCGAGGTGCTGGGTAACCGCTCTCGACACCCTGCGTGAACGACACGACCGCACCACCGAGCACCGCCGCGGCCGCGTTGTCGGGATGACCTTCGAATTCCGAGGAGAGCTGGATGAGCTCCTCTTCGGTGCACGGTGCGCAATCCGTCTGCGCGACTAGGCCGTTGGCTGCGGCCAGGCCGCCGACCACCGCAGCCGCCGATGAGCCCAGGCCGCGGGAGTGGGGAATTGCGTTGCGGCAACGCACGATCAATCCCCGCGCCGACATACCGGCAGCCGCCAGCCCGCGCTCGATGGCCCGGATCACCAGATGTTCCGGGCCGAGTGGCACCTGACCGGCGCCTTCTCCCTCGACCTCCACGATCAGTCCGGATTCGGTTGACTCGACCAGGATTTCGTCATACAGATCGAGCGCAATGCCGAGGCTGTCGAATCCGGGTCCGAGATTGGCGCTCGACGCCGCGACGAAGGCATGGGACGTCAGCCCGGCGGGCAGAATCTGGGTCATCGAAGGGCCACGCTAGACCAAGCCGAGCTTCGCGACCACCGCGAGCGGATCGACCGGAAGCGGCGTCACCGCCGGCATTCCCTTGAGCGCGGTGTCGGGGTCCTTGAGGCCGTTACCGGTCACCGTGCACACCACCGTCGAACCCTGGGGTACCCAGCCGTCCTCGACCGACTTGAGCAGGCCAGCGATGCTGGCCGCCGAAGCGGGTTCGACGAACACGCCCTCAGTGCGCGCCACCAGGTGATACGCCGCGAGGATCTCCTCGTCGGTGGCGGCGATGAAACGCCCCTTCGATTCCTGTTGCGCCTGGACGGCCTGCGACCAGGACGCCGGCGATCCGATCCGGATTGCCGTCGCAATGGTCTCGGGTTCCTTCACCGGCTCGCCATACACCAGCGGCGCCGCGCCGGCGGCCTGGGTACCGAGCATGCGAGGCAGCTTGTCGACCAGGCCGTCGTGGTGGTACTCGGTGTAGCCGCGCCAGTAGGCGGTGATGTTGCCGGCGTTGCCGACGGGCAGGGCGTGCACGTCGGGCGCGTAGCCCAGCGCGTCGACGATCTCGAAGGCGGCGGTCTTCTGTCCCTCGATACGGACCGGGTTCACGCTGTTGACCAGCGCGATGGTCGGGAAGTCGGCGGTCAGCTTGCGCGCCAGTTCCAGGCAGTCGTCGAAGTTACCGTCGATCTGGATGATCTTGGCGCCGTGCATGACCGCCTGCGCGAGCTTGCCCATCGCGATCTTGCCCTGCGGCACCAACACCGCGCAGGTGATACCCGCCCGGGCGGCATAGGCGGCAGCGGACGCCGAGGTGTTCCCGGTCGACGCACACAGCACGGCCTGCTGTCCGCGGGCCAGCGCGTCGGTGACGGCCATGGTCATCCCGCGGTCCTTGAAGGATCCCGTCGGGTTGAGACCCTCCACCTTGAGATGCACCGTGCAGCCGGTGTATTCCGACAGGCGCTTGGCGTGGATCAGCGGGGTGCCGCCCTCGAGCAGAGTGACGGGCGTCCAGTCGTCGCCGACCGGCAGCCGGTCCCGGTAAGCCGCAATCAGGCCCGGCCACGCCTGGTGGACAGCCGCTTTGGCGCTCATTCGCCCGCTCCTTCCATGCGCAGCACGCTGTTGACCTTCGACACCGCGTCCAGATCGGCCAGCGCATCGACAGTCTCACTCAGTGCCGCGTCGGTGGCCTGGTGGGTCAGGACGGCGATCCGCGCACCGACCCGCTGACCACCCTGGTCCACCACACCCTCCTGGCGCACCTCGGCGATGCTGACCTCGCGATTGGCGAATTCAGCTGCGACCGACGACAACACGCCGGGCCGATCGTCGACGTCGAGGCTGACGTAGTAACGCGTGGGGATGACACCCATCGGCGCGATCGGCAGCTGGGCGTACTTGGATTCGCGCGGACCGCGCCCACCTTGTACAC
>CAMFLL010000539.1 GCA_945957405.1 uncultured Mycolicibacterium sp.
AAACAACAACAAACAAAAACCACCAAACACACTATTGAGTTCTCAAACAACAGACCAGATTGCGTAGATAAGCCCGTTTCAGGGCAACCCTGCCAGCTTAAACTATCGAAGCCAGCGAGTCAAACTTTCTCGTCCCCCCGTCTCCGGGGCAACTTCACCAGACTAGAACTTGTCAGCTTCTGAAGTCAAATTCCCTGGTCAGGGAGGTTTCGGTCGAACTGCAACCGGACCTGGCCTAGCTTACCCGCTCGATCTCCGCACCCAAACTCAGCAGGTTCTCGACGAACAGCGGGTAGCCCCGGTCGATGTGAAAAACGTCGTGAACCTCGGTGTCCCCGTCGGCGACCAGACCGGCGAGCACCAGGCCGGCGCCGGCTCGGATGTCCGACGACCACACTGGAGCGCTCGACAACTGCGGTATTCCGCGGACAACGGCGTGGTGCCCGTCCGTGCGCGCATCAGCCCCGAGCCGGATCATCTCCTCGACAAACCGGAACCGGGCTTCAAAGACGTTCTCGGTGATCATCGAGGTCCCGTCGGCAATCGCCGCGAGCCCGATTGCCATCGGCTGCAAGTCTGTCGGAAAGCCGGGGAACGGCAGCGTCGCCACGTTGACGGCCTTCGGCCGCTCGTACTGCACCACCCGAAATCCGTTGTCGCTCTGGGTCACGGTCGCGCCGACGTCATGCAGCTTGTGCAACACCAACTGCAGATGCGCCGGGTCGACGCCGGTGATCGAGATGTCACCCCGGGTCATCGCCGCCGCGATACCCCACGTCGCGGCCACGATGCGATCGCCGATGACACGGTGTTCGGTGGGGTGGAGTTTTGGCACACCTGTGATCGTCAGCACGGGTGAGCCCGCCCCGGTGATCTGCGCACCCATCTGGTTGAGCATCGTGCAGAGGTCGACGACGTCGGGTTCGCGTGCAGCGTTGTGAATGGTGGTGACACCTTCGGCGACCACCGCAGCCATCAGGATGTTCTCGGTGGCGCCCACCGACGGGAATTCGAGCTGGATCTCCGCACCACGCAGGTGATCGGCTTCGGCGACCACGCAGCCGTGCTCGATGTTGCAGGTGGCGCCGAGCTGGCGCAGGCCGGACTGATGCATGTCGAGCGGCCGCGACCCGATGGCGTCGCCACCCGGAAGCGCGACTTTGGCGCGTTTACAGCGGCCGACCAGCGGCCCGAGGACACACACCGACGCCCGAAACTGCCGTACGGCAGCGAAATCGGCGTCGTACTTCGGTTCGTCTGGCGAGGTGATGCGGACGATATCGCCGTCGAGCTCGACATTCGCGCCCAGGCCACGCAGCACTTCGGCCATCAGCGGGACATCCAGGATGTCGGGACAGTTGGTGATGGTTGTGGTGCCCTCGGCCAACAGGCTGGCAGCCATCAACTTCAGCACACTGTTCTTGGCTCCCCCAACAGCAACTTCGCCAGTCAACCGGGAGCCGCCGGTCACCACGAATCGGTCGCTCACGCGGGCCAGTTTAAACAGCGCACCACATCGGTGTCAGTCTGCTGCGTCACTCAGCCGGTACCGTTTCCCCATGGCCGTTCATTTGACCCGCATCTATACGCGCACCGGCGACGACGGCACCACCGGCCTCAGCGATTTCTCGAGGGTCTCGAAGAACGACCCGCGGTTGTCCGCGTACGCCGACTGTGATGAAACCAACGCCGCCATCGGGGTGGCCATTGCACTGGGCGCACCCAGCCAGCAAATCCTTGCGGTGTTGCGTCAGATCCAAAACGATCTGTTCGACGCGGGCGCAGACCTGTCGACCCCCGTAATCGAGAATCCGGAGTATCCCCCACTGCGCATCAACCAGAGCTACATCGACCGACTCGAGAAATGGTGCGATGAGTTCAACGAACCGTTGCCGGCACTGAATTCCTTTGTGCTGCCTGGCGGTACGGCGCTGTCGGCGCTGCTGCACGTGGCACGTACCATCGCCCGTCGCGCCGAGCGGTCAGCCTGGAGCGCCGTCGAAGCCCACGCCGAGACAATCAGCGTGCTGCCCGCCAAGTACCTCAACAGGCTTTCGGATCTGTTGTTCATCTTGTCCCGCGTCGCCAATCCCGACGGAGACGTGTTGTGGCAACCCGGCGGTCCCGGTGCAGACAAACACCAGGATTCCTGAGGCACATCACATACTGCGGCGGCGCGCGCGAGGGTTGGGCCGGGATTCCAGCCATGACAGAAACGCGGTGAGCGCCCCTCTGTCCAGGGCGATCTCGTAACCTGATCGACGGTCTTGACGCTCAGTTGTGGTGTCCCGCAACTCCAGTACGACGATCGCCTCGGTCATGATGTCGAACTCATCGCCGCGCGGCGCTCGACGGCTGACGATCTCGGTGCCCCGCCGACTCAACCTGCGGTCGGGCCACCATCGCAAACTCGACAACCGGTAGAAGACCGCTTCGCCACCGCGGTAGCGGATCACGCCGTGCCGCCAGCCGTGTCCACCGACAGCCGGGATATCGCGCAGGATCGCCGCGGTACCGCCTTGCCGTAGCTTCCACAACCGGTAGCTCAGCGCCACCACGAGCAGTAAGAGCACGCACACGAGCACGACCATGATGAACATGGACGCGCTCATGGCAACCTCAGTCCAGTTGGCCGACGGCGCGCAGGCGCGCCCGCCCCCTCGCCGCCGTCGCCGGGTCGTCCGACTGGGAATCCTCCCGCGCCTGGTCGGCGTCGATCTCGGATTCGAAGGCCGCCGACTCGGCGAGAATGATCACGCCTTCGTCGGTGACCGACAGGAATCCGCCATCCACGGCGACGCGGAGATCGTCCTCGCCTTCGCGTTCGACCCGAACCATGGCGTCGTCCACAAGCTGAGCCACCAGCGGGATGTGTCGCGGCAAGATACCGATCTCACCCGCGGTGGTGCGGGTGAAGACGAAGGTGGCCTTACCTGACCAGATCTTGCGTTCGACGGCGACGATGTCGACGTCCAATTCAGCCATGCCACACCACCTTTCGCATCAGTACGACCGTCACAGCTTGGCGCCGAGGCTCTCGGCCTTCTTCGCCAGGTCGTCGAGCCCGCCGATGAGGAAGAACGCCTGCTCGGGCAGGTGGTCGAACTCGCCCTTGGCCAACTTGTCGAACGCCTCGATGGTCTCCTTCATCGGGACGGTCGAACCCGGCTGGCCGGTGAACTGCTCGGCCGCCATCATGTTCTGGCTCAGGAAGCGCTCGACCTTACGGGCGCGGTACACCAGCACCTTGTCCTCTTCGGAGAGCTCGTCGATACCGAGAATCGCGATGATGTCCTGGAGATCCTTGTAGCGCTGCAGGATTCGGATGACTTCCTGTGCGACGCGGTAGTGCTCGTCGCCGACGACGCTCGGGTGCAGAATCGTCGAGCTCGACGCCAGCGGATCCACCGCCGGGAAGATGCCCTTCGAGAACACCGCACGCGAGAGCTCCGTGGTGGCGTCGAGGTGCGCGAATGTGGTCGCGGGCGCCGGGTCGGTGTAGTCGTCGGCGGGCACGTACACGGCCTGCATCGACGTGATCGAACGGCCACGCGTCGACGTGATGCGCTCCTGCAGCTCACCCATCTCGTCGGCCAGCGTGGGCTGGTAACCCACGGCGGACGGCATACGACCGAGCAGCGTGGACACCTCGGACCCGGCCTGCGTGAACCGGAAGATGTTGTCGATGAACAGCAGCACGTCCTGGCCCTG
>CAMFLL010000540.1 GCA_945957405.1 uncultured Mycolicibacterium sp.
GCCCTTTGCCATTCGGCTGATGTCGGTCAGCCTCGTGGGTATCAGTCCCAACCTGGAGCGTGCCGCACAGAACCTGGGCGCGTCACCGTCGCGCGCCTTCATGCGCGTCGTGATGCCGCTGACCAAAGGGGCGTTGCTGACGGCACTTCTGGTGGTGTTCGTCCGTGTCCTGGAGGAGACATCGATCGCGCTGTTCGTCAGCGACGCGGACACCGTGACAGTACCGGTGCGACTGCTGATCTACCGGGAGAGCGAACCCGGCCCGCTGATCGCGGCTGGCGGCACGCTGCTGCTGGTAGTCAGCCTCATAGCCGCAGCGGTGATCATCAAGACCATCGGTCTGGGCCGGGCGTTCGGAGTCTCGACAGGCAAGGGCTAATCAGAACACACATGGCACTGCCCGCGGCGGTGCTCGAGAAGGGGTATCACAGGTGAGGTTTGTCAAGCGCGTGGCAGCGTTGGCGGTGGTGCTTGGGCTGGTGGTGACCGGGTGCAGCGACGGCGGCCAATCCGGAAGTGCCGCAGGTGGTTCGGGCGACACTGTGGTTTTCGGCGGCCCCGGCGGTGCCACCGGTGAACTTTTCCGGGCAGCGATCGCGGACTTCCAGAAGGAGACGGGTATCAACGTCACCTATCAGGAGGGCGCGGTCCAGGAGGTGTACTCCAAGGTACTGGCGGGCGCACAGGCACACCGCCCCGACATCGATGTCTACTACGCCAACGATGCGACCTCTTATACCGGTAAGTCGCAAGGGCTTTACCAGGCCTTGGACACCGCGGCGCTGACCAACGCCGACAAGCTGGCCCCCGATTCGCTGCCGTCGGACAAAATCGGCGTCACGATCTATGGCACCCTCGAGGTTCTGGTTTACAACACCGACCTGCTCAAGCAGAACAATCTGGATCCGCCCACATCGTGGTCCGACATGTGGAATCCGGCGTACACGAAATGTGGTCTGGTGCTGGCCGAACCACACGGTTCGGCACGTGAGTGGTACATGATGAACGACGTGTCGTCCAACGGCGACATGTATAACTTCGAGACCACCCTGGCCAAGATTGCCGAAGTGGAGAAGCGCGGTGAGATCACCTCCATCGTGGAATCTGCCCAGAACGTATCCGATGACGTGGCCGCCGGTAAGGGTTGCATCGGGGCGGTGAACCAGGGCAAGGTGCTCGACTCGATAAGCAACGGCGCACCGATCGATTTCGCGATTCCCAAGGAGGGCACTGCCGCGCTGTATCTCTATTTGCAGCTGGTGTCCGATGCCCCACACGCGGATGCGGGCAACAAGTTGATCAACTACTTCCTCGGAACTTCGGCCCAGCAGCGGTTTTACGAGAAGGGCGGCGAGACCCCAGTGAACAAGGACGTCACCAAGGCCACCAGCGGCCCCGCCGCACGGATCACGCTGTTCAGCGACATGGGTGACACGAAGCTCCTGGTACCCGACCCCGAAAAGTCGGATCTCGACGGCTGGCTGAAACAGTTCCAGGACATGGTCGCGAGGTAAGCGACCGGGGCCATCGTCGACCCCAACGAAGGGATGCGCCAATGAGATTATTCAAACGTGCGGCGACGATGGTGGCCGTGCTCGGTCTGACGGTCGGCTGTGGCGGCGGAGGCGGCGGCCAGTCGGACCCTGCCGCCGCCGGCGGCAACGCGGATACCGCGGTTACGTTCGGTGGACCGGGAGGTGCCACCGGTGACCTGTTCAAGGCCGCGATTGCGGACTTCGAGAAACAGACCGGTATCAAGGTGACCTACCAGGAAGGCTCCATACAGGAGGTGTACTCCAAGGTGCTGGCGGGCACGCAGACCAACCGTCCAGATATCGACGTCTACTACGCCAACGACGCCAGCACTTACACCGGCGAGGCGCAGGGCGTCTATCAGCCGGTCGACGAATCGCTGATCCCGAACATCTCGCAGCTGGCTCCAGGGTCCCTGCCGGACAACAAGACCGGCGTGACCCTGTACCAGACGCTGCAAGTGATGATCTACAACACCGATCTGCTCAAACAGGCGGGGCTCGAACCGCCGAAATCGTGGGCCGACATGTGGAACGCGGACTACACCAAATGCGGCCTGGTGCTCGCGGAACCGCATGGAGCCGCCAAAGAGTGGAACATGATGAACTACGTGGCCTCCGGCGGCGATCTCTACGATATCGACGCCACCCTCGCCAAGCTGACCGAGGTAGAGAACCGCGGGGAGATCACGTCGGTCGTCGAGTCCGCACAGAACGTCGCCGACGAGGTCGCGGCAGGCAAGGGATGTATCGGCTCGGTCAACCAGGGCAAGGTACTCGACTCGATCAACAACGGTGCGCCCCTGGATTTCACGATCCCCGATGAGGGCACGGCGTTTCTGACGAACCGCCTGGAAGTCGTCAAGGATGCGCCGCATCCCAAGGCTGCCAACATGTTGATCAACTGGCTCATCGACCTTCCAGCCCAACAGCGCTTCTACCAGGACGGCGGCTGGACTCCGGCGAACGTCCACATGCAGCCGGCCACGGATGGCACGGCGGCGCGGATCATGCTCCCAAGCGCGCTCGGCGACACCAAGATCCTGCAACCCGAGCCGGCCAAATCTGATCTCGATGCCTGGTTGAAGAAATTCCAGAGCCTTGTCGCCCAGTCATGAGAGGCGCCCGTTGAAGGAGAACCGTATTGAATGAAACACGAACACTGGCAGAGTATCTCAGCAACTTACGATACGGGGATGTGCCAGCCGAGATCATCCAGGAAGCCAAGCTCTCGGTGCTCGATGCGATCGGTGTCGGGTTGATCGCGAGCCGTCGTCCGTGGTCGCAGATCACCGCCGCGGTCGCACAGGAAAGCGGCGGGGGCGACTTCAGTTCGGTCTGGGGGCATCCGTTCAAGACGTCACCACAACAGGCGGCGTTGGCCAATTCCACTGCGGTGCACGGTATCGAGATGGATGACCGGCGACCGTTCGTCCGGGTCCACGCCGGGTGCATCGCCATCCCGTCGACGTTCGCCGTCGCGGAGAAGGTGGGTGCCAGCGGGCGTGACTATCTCACCTCGGTGGTCAGTGCATATGAACTGGGCTACCGCGTCGGGCACGCGGTGCGCGTGATGCCAGGCATCCACGCCGCGGGCCATATCGGCGTGTGGGTCGGTGTCGGCGGGGCGGCCAACGGCCTCTCCTTGGATGCGAGACAGTTCACCAACGCCATGGGGCTTGCCGGGTCCATGGCGACCTCCGCGCTCGCCGAGTTCACCCAGGATCCGGAGGGCACGATGGTCAAGCGTCTGCACATGGGCTTGTCATCACACCACGGCGTGCTGGCCGCGCTGTTGGCGCAGAAGGGTTTCACCGGACCGGCGACGGTGCTGGAGGGTATGAATGGGTACGGGAACATCTTCACGCCGGACAAGTCCGATCTGCATTTCGAGGCTCTGACCGACCGGCTGGGGTCCTACTTCAGCATCGTCGAACGGGAGATCAAGGCGTATTCGGCGTGGGGTGGTTCCCACACCGTCATCGAGACGGCCGGGCAACTGATGGCTGAACACGGCATCAAACCCGGCGACATCGAGTGGATCCGTGTCGGTGGATCGAACTACCTGGTCGACGAGCACGAGAGCACGCGACCGCGTTCGATCATGGCCGCGCAGTACAGCCTGCCCTTCATCACGGCGGCCGCGCTGTGTAAGGG
>CAMFLL010000541.1 GCA_945957405.1 uncultured Mycolicibacterium sp.
ACGGTGTCGATCATGTACACCGTCGCGTTGGCGGTTTGCACGCCGCCGCATACCACGGAGGCGTTGGCGGCCTTGATGTTGTCGCCCATGCCGGTCACGGTCAGATCAGCGCCCTGCACAGTCTTGTGGGTGCCGTCGACCTGGTCGGGGCTCAGGCGGCCCGGCACCACGTGATAGGTGAGAATGCTGGTCAGCATCGGCGCATCGGTCTTGAGCCCGTTGATCGTGTCAGCCGGAATCTTCGCGAAGGCCTGATCGGTGGGCGCGAACACGGTGAAGTCACCGCTGTTGAGGGTGTCGACGAGGTTGACGTCCGGATTGAGCTGGCCTGAAACCGCCTGCGTGAGCGTCTTGAGCATCGGGTTGTTGGACGCCGCCACCGCAACGGGATCCTGCGCCATCCCCGTCACCGAACCTGGACCGGTCGGGTTCTGCGCGGCGTAGGCAGCACATCCGGCGCCCACCGGAGACATCGGCTGAGCGTGGGCCACCGCCCCCGAACTCAACAGCAGGCCTGTTGCCGCGGCGGCAACGAACGACCCTGTTACGTACTGATTTCTGGTGATATTCATGACTTTCCTCATCTGTCCGCCGAATTGGCTCAAAGGGACATCGGATGGCGTCGATCGTTGAGCAACCTCCGATGTGGTTGCGCTACATGACGTGGTTCGAATCCGCGAGCGCCCCGGATCGCTGTAGCAGGCGACCCGTCATCAACGCGTCACATTTCCGCGGCGGACCGCCTCAGGCGAGGGCCTCGGCCCACGCCATATGACTTTCGTAGCCAAGCGATTTCGACATCGTTTGATATTGCGCCAGCAAATCGTGGTAGTTCTCGTCATCCCGCGCGCGTGCCATCAAGGTGCGCAGTCGCAGCAGCGTGATCTCGAGCATCGTGGAGGGCTGGTCGGCCAGCACGTCCGCCACCTGATCGATTGCCCGTTGAGCCTCGGCGTGGTCACTCTCGGTGCCACGTTCGAGCAGTGTCTCCACCAGGACGACGATGCCCCATACGCTCCACCCGAACCGCCCTGCCTCGTGCAACCCGTGGACGGCGCGACGAATCACCGGGATCGAGACATCTCGGTCGCCGCGCCGGGCGTGTTCGCGGGCCTCGAACACATCGCCGATCGGAACCAGGAAGGGGAAGTAGTCGCGCGCCCACATATCGCGGACCTGGACAATCAGTTCCAGCCCGCGATCCCGGTCCGCGGCTGCCTCGCGGTTCAGCAGGGCTGCGGCCAGCGTCCACTGGGCGATGCTGAAAGCGGCATCGCTCGCTCCGCGGGCAGCACGAAAGGTTTCCTCGATTGCCTGGACGGTGGCGTCGTCGGTCCCGACCACCCCGTAGTGGATTTCGGGGCAGCGAGTCCAGCCGAGGATCATCGCGAGGCTCGTCGGATCGCCGGGACGGACCGTCGCCATGGCTTCGTCGAGATCTTGCTGCCATCCGGGTCGTCCCAGCCACCAACGCGCAACGCCACGCCAAGCCAGCGCGCCCGCCAACGGCGAGCCGAAACCAAAGGTGCCACCTTTGGCGGGGTCGCCCCCGGCGAGCTCGACGGCGGTATCCGTCCACCTCAGAAGTGTGTCGATCGCCCCGGCATCCCACCAATTGTTGAAAGCCATGAATGCCAATCCGATGGTCAGTGCGGGGTCGTCGATGGATTCGAGGAGACCCATCTGTTCGGACGCCAACCGTGCGCCCGCACGGGAACGGCCGGTACTGAGCAGCTCGGCTTCCAGGCCGTTCATGGCGATGGCCAGCGACACCTTGTCTCCGGCTGCGTCGCACAGCACCCGAAGCTCCTCGAAGCGACCCCGGCTTTCCTTCATCGCCTGCCAGTCGGTGGCGCACAGCATGGTCCGGGGGGCGATGCGCATCGACAGTTTGTCGGCATCGTCGTCAGGGAGGTGATCGGCGATCCGCCGAGCGCGCTCCCAGCTGACCCGGGCGGCGCCGACATCACGGTTGGTGGACCATGCGCCGGCCCGCATACGCCAGCCGTAGGCTGCATGCGATTCGCCTGCCGATTCCAGGTGTTCGGCGATCAGCGCGGCATTCTGGTCGGCGCCGTCGGCACTGCCTTTTTCGACCACGTTGGCGACCCGTCGGTGCCATTCGGCGCGATCCGATTTCAGCTGTGATTCGTATACCACGGCGCGGATCAGCGGATGCCGGAAGGCGTACTCGGCGCTCGGGATGTACCGCACCTGATCAATGAGGTCTGCTCCCAGCAATTCATCGATGACCACATCGAGCTCCAGCGCGGCCAGCAGCTCCGCCTCGAAGCGAGCTCCGATCACCGACGCCGCATTCAACGTTCGCTTGGCTGGCGCGCCCAGTCGGTCGATACGCGCCTCGATGGCCGCCTGCACTGTCGCCGGGACCGCGACGTCGGATACATCCGCGCCACAGACGTAGCCCCCGCGTTCACCGGTCAGCACCCCGCGTTGCACCAACTCGCGGACCATCTCCTCGGCAAAGAACGGGTTACCAGTGGCCTGCTCGGCAATGATGCCCGCCAATTCGCCGACCGACGGATCCGAGCCCAGCAGCTCGCCGATCAGCGCGGCGGTATCCGTATCGGTCAAGGGGGCCAGCGCGATCATCTGTGCGCCGTGCAACCGGGTCAGTGCCCCTTGGTATTCGGGTCGGGCCGTGATCAATGCCATGGACGGCGTATGTGCGATGACGGCCAACAGGTCGGCAATCATCGATTCACTGGCCTCATCGATCCATTGCGCATCCTCGATGACGTAGAGTGCCGGCTCGGTGCGCGCCAGTTGCGCGGTGTTGATCAGCGCTGTCAACCGATGCCTGCGTGCATCGGGATCTATGGGCGGCAGGGGGATGTCGGGATCGGCGATGCCGAGCAAGTCATCGAGTAGTAACAGGTCCTGGGGATCTGCGTCCGGAACCCGCTCGCGCACCTGTCTGCGGGCGGCTTCGCCGCCGAGGTCGACAAGTCCGCCCGTCGCCCGCAGCAGCCGTGTCACCAGGCCGAACGGAATGTCGTTGGCGTGTGATTCGCAGAACGCCCAGTACACCTCGAAACCGCGACTCGCCGCCAGCGCTGCCGTCTCTCGGGCCACCCGGGATTTGCCGATACCAGGCGGGCCCACCACATCGACGACCCCGCCTCTGCCACCGGCCACCCGATCCACCATGGCCTCGAGGCTTGCCATCTCCCAACCTCGACCGACCAGGCTCGCGTCGGCGCGCCCAACCCGTCCCTCCCGGGAGCCGACAGCCTCCAGTCGCCAGGCGCGCACAGGTGCGTCAACACCCTTGATCCGCACCCACTCCGGCTCGGCCAGGCGCACGGTGTGCTCGACGAGCCGCGCGGTCGACTCCGACAGCATCACCGCGCCGGGCGGAGCAACTGATTCCATCCGTTGTGCAAATCCCAGCGGCTCACCTGTCGCGGCGTAACCGACTGTGCTCGAACCCATTTCACCCACAATCACCCGCCCCGAACTCAGGCCTACTCGCAGCCGAAGGGTAACTTCGTCACGCCGGGCCACCTCGGCGGCCAACCTCTTGGCTTCTTCTTGGATTTCGAGCGCGGCAATGCATGCCCGGAAGGCGTGATCCTCCAAGGCGACCGGAGCGCCGAAGATCGCCATCACCCCGTCACCGGTGTACCTGTCTCTTATACACATCTGACGCTGCCGACGAA
>CAMFLL010000542.1 GCA_945957405.1 uncultured Mycolicibacterium sp.
GGTGCTTGACCTCTTCGGCGCGCTGTTCCTTGATGATGATCGCGCGGGCCTTGAAATGGTCGTCATCCGAGTCGTGGTACTTCTGCAGCGTCTTCAGGCACGAGAGCGCCTCGATCTTGGCCTGCGCGGGGTCGTAGACGCCGCAGTACAGGTCGCAATGGGCATGAGCGGGGGTGGCGTTGGAGAACAGTCGATGCAGCATGGTGTTAAACCTACCCCCGCCGGGGTGACGCGAAAACCTAGACTCCGCACGTGACGCGAGACCATTCGAACCGGCCTTGGCCGATGCGCCGGTTCGTTGTCGTCGAGGACTCGATGCGGCCGGGGTTGCAGCCCGGAGATGGTCTGGTGGCGGTGCGCTTCGGGCGGCTCCGCGCGGGTCAGGTGCGGGTGTTCCCGGACCCGCGGAGGCCGTCTCGCTGGTTGGTCAAACGCGTCGGCGAGGTGACCGCCTCGGGTCGTGAGGCGACGTTCGAGGCGATCTCCGACAACCCGGGCGCACCGGGCGTCGTGGATTCCCGTCAGTTCGGCCGGGTACGCGCGGCCGGGTCCTACCGAGTGCTGTGGACCCTCCGGGCCAAGAGCGGTTGAGCCGCGTCCTCAGAACAGGACGATCAGTGCCAGCACGCCCAGCAGCACCGCGGCGATGATGCCGCCCCGGAGCAGCGCCATGAGGTACGAGCGGTTACACGTCGCCGACGACGTGTACCAGTGCGACGGCTGAGCAGCCGGATGAGGTCCTATAGGTTGCGCTGCCATCAGTCCCTGACCTGCACGATCAAAATCCGCCCCCAGGTGAGATGAGTCACAGACGATATCTTGTGGCGGCGATCATAACCCCATCCTGTGGCGGTACGAAAATTGAAGCGCCTGAAGGGCGGTCCGCCGCAGGATTACCGGCGTCGCACCGAATTTCGCTCGGCGCCATCAGAACCTGTTGATGGCAGGCCCGACGTCGCCACCCTTGTGCACAGGGGCGTGGATCACGATGGCCGGCGGCTAGGCGAAATGCTGGCAGCGTTGCCAGCATCGCTGTGGATAACCCTGTGGAAACTGTGGATAGGCGTGAATTGCTGAGATTGCACGGCGCCGTTTTCTGCGCCGACGCCGGCATCGGCGGCGTCGGGGCATGACAGGATCGATGTATGGACGACTCAGCGGTTCCGCAGACACAGGTGTCCGACCTTCCCGCGGAGTTCGGCGAGTCGGTGGTGCTACTCGATGTCCGGGAGGACGACGAGTGGCAGCGCGGGCACGCCCCGGGCGCCCAGCACATCCCGATGGGTGACGTGCCGGCCCGGATGGCGGAGATCGACCCCGAGAAAGAGCTGTACGTGATCTGCCTGGCCGGCGGGCGGTCTCAGCGGGTGTCGCAGTATCTGCAACGCAACGGATACGAACCGGTCAACATCGACGGCGGTATGCGCGCGTGGGCGCAGGCCGGCCGGCCCATCGTCACCGACTCGGGCGCACCCGGAGAGATCTGAACCGCGACGTAGCGCACCCTGTCCAGGTGCGTCGTTAGGCTGGTCAGGTGATTCAGGTCTGTTCGTCGTGCGGCACGAGATGGAACGTGCGCGACAAGCAGCGCGTGTGGTGCCCGCGCTGCCAGGGCACACTGCTGCCGCCGACCGATCAACACCAGCCGACTGCGCCGCCCGCGGGTGGGCACTGGAACAGGCCGCCCGCGCCGTCGGGGGCCCCTCGTCCAGCCCAGACATCGTCCGGGCCCAGCCCGGCACCGCCGGGCTACCGATGGATCGCTGTCCGGCCGGGCGGGGCGCCGCCGCCGCGCCACCAGCGCCGACCGCTGGGGCCGACGCCTCGTTACGAGGTGATCCCGCGGTGGGGGCTCGGTGACCACATCGGCTATCAGCCACCGCCGCCGCCCGAGCCCGAGCGTCGCGGTCCGTCGTCGCGGACTGTGCAGCGGGTGCTGAAGGCCACGGCGATCGCTTTCGGCGTCGCCGCGCTGGCCTACCTGGTGCGCTACATCCTGCTGATCATCAACCGGACCACACTGCTCAATCCGCCCCTGGCCATCAGCGCGGAGTGGTTCGGGATCCTGGCGGGGGCGGTCGCGTTCGTCATCGCGATCGTGTGCTGGGTGGTGCTGACGTGGTGGCTGGTGGCGCGTCGCGCCGCGGTGTTCGCGCATCGGGGCATCCCGGATCCCCGTCCCCAGTGGGCGTTGTGGGTCGGTTGCCTGGTCCCCGGCCTCAACCTCGTCTGGGCGCCGGTCTTCGTCGTGGACACCGCCACCCTCGAAGACATCTACTATCGGCAGCGCAAACCGATCATTGTCTGGTCGGCGTTCTGGGTGCTCAGCGCCGCGGTGTCGTTGTTCGCACTGTTCACCAGCTTCACCCAGGAGCCGCAGGGGATCGCCGACAATCACGTGACGACCATCTTCGCCTGCCTGATGGCCCTCGCGACCGTGCTGTGCCTGACCCGGGTGTACCGGGGATTCGAGAGCAAACCGGTCACGCGGCCGACGCACCGCTGGGTCATGGTGGCCGCCGGGGACGGCCGATCGGTTGCTCCGGCGGAGGCCGAGAGCAGGGGTGATGCACCCGAATCTGCTGTAGCGGTTGAGCGCAACGGCCAGGAACCGGCAGCATAGGCGCTATGGATCCGGCCGAGCTGAGCGACGGGCACCCGTTCGTCGTCGCCCACCGCGGCGCGTCGGCCGAGCGGCCCGAGCACACGCTCGCGGCCTACGAGCTGGCGCTGCAGGAGGGTGCCGACGGCGTCGAATGCGATGTGCGACTGACCCGGGACGGGCACCTGGTGTGCGTGCACGACCGCCGGGTGGATCGGACGTCCAACGGCAGCGGTCTGGTCAGCGAGATGACGTTGGCGCAGTTACGTCAGCTCGACTATGGCGGGTGGCACGCGAGCCGCACCGCCGACGGCGAGCAGGGTGACACCGGGCTGTTGACGCTCGACGCGCTGGTGTCGCTGGTGCTGGACTGGAGCCGGCCGGTCAAGCTCTTCATCGAAACCAAGCACCCAGTGCGCTACGGCGGGTTGGTGGAGAGCAAGGTGCTGGCGCTGCTGCACCGCTACGGCATTGCCTCGCCGGCCTCGGCGGATCTCTCGCGTGCGGTGGTGATGTCGTTCTCGGCGGCGGCGGTCTGGCGGATCAGGCGGGCCGCGCCGCTGCTGCCGACGGTGCTGCTGGGCGAGACGTCACGGTATCTGGGCGGTAGCGCGGCCACCACGGTAGGTGCAACGGCCGTCGGTCCCTCCATCGCGACCCTGCGCGAACACCCGGAGTTGGTGGACCGCGCCGCCGCGCAGGGCCGCGCGCTGTACTGCTGGACCGTCGACCACTACGAGGACGTGCGGTTCTGCCGGGATCAGGGAGTGGCGTGGCTGGCCACCAACCATCCCGGCCGAACCAAGGACTGGCTGGAGAACGGTTTGACGGGCGCCGGGCGTTAGAGGGCGCCACCCGCCGCGGCGGGCGCGGTGGGATCGGCTGCGGGCGCGGACATCTCGCGGGCGACGAAATCCTCGAGGTCGAACAGGTTGGCCCCGGCACGGTCGGCAATGCGCAGCAGCGTCGTCATCGACGAGACCTCCTCGACCTGTTCCTTGAGGAACCACTGCATGAACCTGTCTCTTATACACATCTGACGCTGCCGACGAAGAGGATAGTGGGGG
>CAMFLL010000543.1 GCA_945957405.1 uncultured Mycolicibacterium sp.
GCCGGTGCCGGGCGCGGGATCGCCGACCTCGGTTCCCCCGACGGTGACATCGGTGCCGAGCAGCCAGGTTCCGCCGGCGCCGGCGTCCGAATCGGCCACCACGACCACGACGGCACCCGTCATCACGACGACTACGACGACAACCACCACGGTGGCACCGGCACCCGCCGCGCAAGTGCCCACGTCGGTCGCATCGTCGGCGGTGCCGTCATCGGCCATCACCGAGCTTTCAGAGGCGCCCCCGGCGGTCGTCACCACCACAAACGCACCCGCACCGCGCAGTCAGGCGCCCGCGATCGTCGAAGAGCCGCAGGACACCCCTGCCCCGGCAGCACCGAGCCACGGCAACAACGGCGGAAATGTCGTGACGACCACCGTCGGCCGGCCGATCATCCAGCTGCCGATACCGGGCTTCAACTGACCTGAGAAAGTCAGCTCTCAGCGATACCCGTCACTCTCCGAGGCGGCTTCGTTGAGAGAGGCGTCGGCGTAGCCGCGGCAATAATCCCAGGTGACGTACGCATCGGGTTCGGGGTCATAGGCGGGCTCGTGGGGGCGTACCGTGCCGTCGACGAGCAGCTGCAGCAGGTTGGCGCGCAACATGTCCCAGTCGTGGTAGTGATCCTGCTGGCATTCGTCGCAGCACACGACCAGACCGCGAATTCCCTTGTGCGCCAACAGCGATTCGTAGATCGCCAGATCGGCGAGGTCGGCCTCGACCGCGGACCGCTCCTGCGGATCCAGGGGTTGTCCGGGCTCGATGGCGTCCAGCGCCGCAGAGGGGTCACAGGGATCGTCGGCGAACGGATCGGGCGGCAAACCCGGAGGTAGGTGGTCGCGCACGCCTCTACAGTACGCAGCAGGGCTGGGCTAGGCCAGCGGGTGATGGCGGGTCCGCATCGTGGTGACGAGCCGATAGGATGGGTCTCTCTCTCCGCATGCCTATTGGAGGCCTCGCCGATGGCACACCCCGCATCCGACATCGAGATCCGCACCGAGGGTGCGGTTCCGACCGGCGGTGATGACCCGCACAAGATTGCGATGCTGGGTCTCACCTTCGATGATGTGTTGCTGCTGCCCGCAGCGTCCGACGTGATCCCCGCCACGGCCGACACGTCGAGCCAACTCACGCGCAAGATCCGGCTCAAGGTGCCGCTGGTCAGCTCAGCGATGGACACCGTCACCGAGGCGCGGATGGCGATCGCGATGGCCCGCGCCGGCGGTATGGGCGTGCTGCACCGCAATCTGCCGTTGGCCGAACAGGCCGGCCAGGTCGAGACCGTCAAGCGGTCCGAGGCCGGCATGGTGACCGATCCCGTCACCTGCTCGCCGGAGAACACGTTGGCGGAGGTCGACGCCATGTGTGCGCGGTTCCGCATCTCGGGGCTGCCGGTCGTGGACGCGCAGGGCGCGCTGGTGGGCATCATCACCAACCGCGACATGCGGTTCGAGGTGGACCAGAACAAGCCGGTCGCCGAGGTCATGACCAAGTCGCCGTTGATCACCGCGCGCGAGGGTGTCACCGCGGATGCCGCGCTGGGGCTGTTGCGCCGCAACAAGATCGAGAAGCTCCCCATCGTCGACGGGCACGGCAAACTCACCGGCCTCATCACGGTCAAGGACTTCGTCAAAACCGAACAGCACCCCAACGCCACCAAGGACAGCGACGGTCGGCTCCTGGTCGGTGCCGCCGTCGGCGTCGGCGATGACGCCTGGGAACGGTCGATGGCGCTGGCCGACGCCGGCGTCGACGTGCTGATCGTCGACACCGCGCACGCCCACAACCGTCGAGTCCTGGACATGGTCGGCAAGCTCAAGGCCGAGATCGGTGACCGCGTCGAGATCGTCGGCGGCAATGTCGCGACGCGCAGTGCCGCCGCCGCGCTGGTCGAGGCAGGCGCCGACGCGGTGAAAGTCGGTGTCGGGCCGGGCTCCATCTGCACGACGCGCGTCGTCGCCGGGGTCGGGGCGCCACAGATCACCGCCATCCTCGAGGCTGTCGCCGTCTGCGCGCGCGCCGGTGTACCGGTGATCGCCGACGGCGGCCTGCAGTATTCGGGTGACATCGCCAAGGCGCTGGCCGCCGGGGCCTCCACCGCGATGCTGGGCTCCCTGCTGGCCGGCACCGCCGAAGCGCCGGGCGACCTGATCTTCGTCAACGGCAAGCAGTTCAAGAGCTACCGGGGTATGGGGTCGCTGGGGGCCATGCAGGGCCGTGGCGCCGCCGGCGCGACCGGACCGTCCAGGGGCAGCTTCTCCAAGGACCGCTACTTCCAGGACGACGTGCTCTCCGAGGACAAGCTGGTGCCAGAGGGCATCGAGGGCCGAGTGCCGTTCCGCGGACCGCTGTCGACGGTGATCCACCAGCTCACCGGCGGCCTGCGGGCGGCCATGGGTTATACCGGGGCCGCCACCATCGAGGGGTTACAGAAGGCACAATTCGTGCGCATCACGGCGGCCGGCCTCAAGGAGAGCCACCCGCACGACATCACCATGACCGTCGAAGCACCGAACTACTACTCGCGCTAGGGGGAGCCTTTCAGTGCGCGACATGGTTGAAATCGGCATGGGCCGGACCGCCCGCCGTACCTATGAACTGTCTGACATCAACATCGTGCCGTCCCGGCGCACCCGTTCGTCGAAGGATGTCTCGACGGCCTGGCAGCTGGACGCCTACCGGTTCGAGATCCCGGTCATCAGCCATCCCACCGATGCGCTGGTGTCACCGGAGTTCGCCATCGAACTCGGCCGGCTCGGCGGTCTGGGTGTGCTCAACGGCGAAGGCCTGATCGGCCGCCACGCCGACGTCGAGGCCAAGATCGCGCAGGTGATCGAGGCCGCCGCCAAAGAGCCGGAACCTTCGACAGCCATCCGACTGCTGCAGCAACTGCACGCGGCGCCGCTGGATCCCGATCTGCTCGGTGCCGCCGTGGCTCGTATCCGTGATGCCGGCGTCACCACCGCCGTACGGGTCAGCCCGCAGAATGCGCAGGCGCTCACACCGTCGCTGATCGCGGCGGGGATCGATTTGCTGGTGATCCAGGGCAGCATCATCTCCGCGGAGCGTGTGGCGCAGGACGGTGAGCCGCTCAACCTCAAGAAGTTCATCGCCGAACTCGACGTCCCGGTGGTGGCCGGCGGCGTGCTCGACCACCGCACCGCGCTGCACCTGATGCGCACCGGTGCGGCCGGCGTCATCGTCGGCTACGGATCCACGATGGGTGTGACCACCAGCGACGAGGTGCTCGGCATCAGCGTGCCGATGGCCACCGCCATCGCCGACGCCGCCGCCGCGCGCCGTGAATACCTCGACGAGACCGGTGGCCGGTATGTGCACGTGCTCGCCGACGGTGACATCCATACCTCGGGCGAGTTGGCGAAGGCCATCGCATGCGGCGCCGACGCCGTGGTGTTGGGCACGCCGCTGGCCGAGACCGCCGAGGCGATGGGCGACGGCTGGTTCTGGCCCGCCGCGGCGGCCCACCCGTCGTTGCCGCGTGGCGCGCTGCTGCAGACCGCGGTCGGGGAGCGCCCCTCGTTGGATCAGGTGCTCAACGGGCCGTCGGATGACCCGTTCGGCTCGCTGAATCTGGTCGGTGGGCTGCGCCGCTCCATGGCCAAGGCCGGGTATTGCGACCTCAAGGAGTTCCAGAAGGTAGGCCTCGC
>CAMFLL010000544.1 GCA_945957405.1 uncultured Mycolicibacterium sp.
CAATCCCCACCGAACCAATCGCAAACGCTGCCGCGATCGCTCCGAGAACCAGGATGGGCGTGTACAGGTTCATTGCTGTCGCTCCTCGCTTGGGCTGCCGATGTGAGCTAAGGCACAGCCTAGCGATCTTGTCCGTTGGGCCGCCGCTTTTTCGTTAGTATCGAGATACGTGTTGCAGAGGTATTCGCTGATTGCGACACACCAAGCGCCCCAGCGCAATTCGCGCTGACGCACGCGGTTCTGAATCCGGGTTGCAATGGGCCGATGAACCCTGTTTCGAAACGGGTGTCACAGCGTTTTCGCAGCATCCCACGTTGTGGGATGCTGCAGCCGGCAGCTCAGCGAAGTAGGTTGACCACGGCCTCGCCGAGCCGCATCGGGTCGATCGGATGTGGCACCGCTGCCTCCGCGCGCGACCAGGTGGCCAGCCAGGCGTCGTCAGGGCGTCCGGTCAGCACCAGGATCGGTGGACAGTTGTCGATTTCGTCCTTGAGTTGCTTGGCGATACCCATTCCGCCGGCCGGGGTGGCTTCACCGTCGAGGATTGCCAAGTCGATCCCGCCGTTGTCCAGATGCTGGATGACCACCGGAGCGGTGGCGACCTCGAGATAGCTCAGATCGGGCAATTCGGGGTGGATACGTTTGCCCAGCGCCAGCATGACCTGTTCGCGAGTGCGGGCGTTGTCTGAGTAGACCAGCACACGGACAGTCTCGGCATCTCGGGGCACCCGCCGATGCTACGTCGACTTCCGTTCCGGCTACGCGTTTTTCGTGAAGACCAGGTCGGCGGTCAGTTGCGTGGGTTTGGCGACCATGCCGAGCAGGTTGCCGGTGACGTCCCAATCGGTGCGATCGATCTTGGCGCGCGCGGAGATTCGCACCGTTCCGCTGTCGGCCAGACGAATCGTGGCCGGAATTGCCAGCGCCTTCTGCGTGCCTTTCACGGTCAGGGTGGCGCGCAGTTCGGCCGCATCTCCGGTTCCCGGTGCCAACGACGACACTTCGACGCTGATTCGCGGGAACCGCTCGACGTCGAAAAAGTCAGGAGACCGTAAGTGTTCGTCACGTTTTCCGATGCCGGTGCTCAGTGATGCCGCCGCGACGTCCACGCGGCCGAGAACCGAGCCGGACGGCAAGAGCTGACCGTCGCCCGTCACGTCGCCGAAGCTGCCGTTGACCGGCAACAGGCCCCAGAAAGAACGGCTGCGAAAGCCGACCGTCGATCGGCCGGCATCCAGCGCCCACGCACCGGCGTAGCGAGGATCGGCCAGGGCTGCCTCGAGTGTGGTCATCACAGCACCGCCATGTCCTTGGGGTCGAAGTACTCGTCGATTCGGCTGATCAGGCCGTTGGGTGCCAGTTCGACGACGATGCACACGCGCATCGCCATCGTCTGGCCGTTGGTCCCGGTGGCGTGGAGGATGTGCTGCTGGACGAAACCGGATTCGAACAGTCGTCTGTCGAGTATCTCGTAGCGTCGCGTCGTGGTCCGGTTGATGAACCACGCGATCACGCGTAGCGCCCTGTCCCGGTCGTTGTCCTTCGAGTCGCCGGTGTGCCACACCGCGATGTCGTCGTTCCACAGCTCTTCGATGAGGGCGATGTCGGTGTTCTCGATGGCCCGGAACAGGGTGTCCGCGACGTCGGTGATCGCGTCACCGTCGGTGGTGGGCATGACTTATTCCTCCCGTTCGTATCCAGGGTGCGCGGCGGCCAACCGATGACCCACGATGGTGCGCAGGCCGGCGAGCAATTCAGCCCCACGGTGGTCGAGATCGCCCCGGCGGATGGCTGCGGCGAGATCTGCCTCGTCGGTGGCTCCGAAGAGTCCCGGTACCGCCTCCACCTCACCGGTGTCGGTGGCGGTGAGCTCCCGCGCGACCATCCGCAGCGCATTGGCCGCCACGCGGGCATGGAAGTTCACCTGCCCGCCGGTGGCCTCGCGCACGTCGGCATCGAGGAAGTCGGCCACGGCCCCGACCAGTTCGGCCGCGGTGGGCCGGCCGTGCCAGTCGGTCATGCGCCCTCCAGCAGGTTGAGCAGGTCCCACTCCGTTTCGCAGACCCGGCGACCGATGGTAGCCAACTCCACCGACGGGGTCTGGCCGGAAAGATGCCGCTGCGCCTGGTACCGGCAGATGACACCCCAGCGCAGGGTCGCCAGCACGAGCCACCACCGGAATCCGATCGGGTCGATGGCCACGCCACCCGCCCGCTCGTAGGCGTGGAGCAGGTCCTCGACACTGCCGATACCGCCCGCCGCGAGGCTCTTCGGGGCGCCGAACCGCCATGCCCGAATGCAGAACCAGGCCAGGTCTTCCCGCGGATCACCGGCGTGTACCAATTCCCAGTCGAGTACGGCCGCCAGCCCGCCGTCGTCGACGATCAGATTGCCCATCCTGAAGTCGCCGTGCACCAGAGTCGGGGCCGCTGCCGGTGGCCGATGCTGGGCCAGCCAGCGGAACACCCACTCGAATGTCGCAGTGGTGTCGCCCATTTCGTCGAGCTCGGCGCGCCACTGGTCGAGCTGATCCTCGGTGGTCAAGCCGGCGGCCGAAGGGTCGGCGCGGTGGATCGCCGCCAGCGCCTCGGCGCATTGCGTGAGAAGGCGCGACCGCCCCGCGTCGTCGAGGGCGCGCTGGATACGGCGCACGATCGTCTCGCCGTCGATCGCCGTGCAGATCAGAAAGGGGTTGCCCAGTGGATCGGCCGAATTCGAGGCCGCGATGATCCGCGGCACCGGGGCGCCTTGCGCCGCCGCCAGCGACTGGACGCGCGCCTCCAACTCCATGCCTGCGTGCACCTCGTCGGGGGGCCCGGTCCGCAGGATCAGGAGCTGGGCGCCCTGCTCCGTGCGCGCGGTGAACGCCCAGGTGGTACGGCTGGCGCCGCCGGTGAGCCGGTGCAGGTCCTCGATCTCGACCGACGAGCCGAGCGCGTCGGCCAGCACGGCCGCCAGGTGGCCGGTGTTCACTTCGTGCCGAACTTCAGCATGCGCTGGGCGACCCTGCGGATCTGGATCTCCTCGGCGCCCTCGGTGATGCGGTATCGCCGGTGGTGGCGGTAGATGTGCTCGAACGATTCGTGACGGCTGTAACCGATTCCGCCGTGGATCTGCATCGCGCGGTCGGCGGCCTCGCACACCAGCCGGTTGGCGCGATAGTTGGCCATCGACACCTTGTCGGACACCTCCATGTGGTGATCGCGATCCAGATGCCAGGCGGCGTAGTACACGAGCAGGCGAACCATCTGTGCCTCGGTCTGCAACTCGGCCAGCGGCCACTGCACGGCCTGGTTCACCGACAGCGGCTTGCCGAAGACGACGCGTTGCCCGGCATGGTCGGCGGCGCGGTCGATACAGTACTGGGCCGCACCGAGGCTGCTCGCGGCCTGACGAATCCTGTTCTCGTGCAGGAAAGTCTGGCCGACCTCCAAGCCGTGGTCGACCTCGCCGAGGACGGCGTCGTGGGGGACCCGGACGTCGGTGAGGACGACCTCGCCATGGTCGCTCGGCATGTTGAACGTCCACCAGTAATAGGGGACTTCGAACCCGGGGGTGTCGGTGGGTACCAGGAATGCCGTGATGCCGGTGGCCTGGCCGGGAGTACCCGACGTGCGGGCGAAGACCAGGTCGTGCGTGGCGCGGTGCACACC
>CAMFLL010000545.1 GCA_945957405.1 uncultured Mycolicibacterium sp.
GAGCACCACCCGTTCCACACCCATCATGTGCAGGCGCTCCAGCGTGGTGTCCACGCCGTTGTGGTCCATGTCGACGAACACGAACCGACCTCCTGCCAGCATGGTCTCGGCCCCTGCGGCGAGCGCAATCCACGTCTTCGCCGTCTCAGGGTCACCGAACAAGAGATTGGCCTTGCCGGGGTAGAACAGGCACTTCCCGTCGCTGCGAGTGAGCACCGTGGGCGCGGCTTTCGGCGTACCGCCGCCGTCGAGCACAGCGGCGATGTTGACGAACAACCCACCTGGCCCCGCGCCCTGGTCGTCTCCGTCATCGACCTCGGTTGCGGTGGACGCGCCACCGTCACCGAGCATCCCGGCGTCGAGCGTCTGCGGCTCGTCGTCGTGCAGGTCCAAAGCAGTCATGGCGGCTCCGGTGTCGTTGTCGTAGTGAATGGCTGCGACAGCACGCAGCCGTGTGACCGCCCGCTGGCCGCTGCCGGTGGGCACTGCTACGGCGTCGAATGGTGCGATCTCGCCGTTCGTCCACACCACTAGGACCGGGTCGTTGGAATGCATGACGGCACAGCCGTGCTCGTGGGCGGTGGCCGACTTCGGGGAGCTGTGGGGCCCTGGCGCGGTCCAGATGGCGCAGCTGCAACTGTCCGGCTTGCCGGTGTTCGTCCAGCCGGTCGGTGCAAGGATCTCGGCCCATCTAATCGACGCACCCCACGCGGTCACCCGGTCGCCCTGTGCAGCTGCACCACGGCTGCGAGCGGCCCGCTCGTCGCGCAGACGGCCGTGCTCATCGATCTGCTCGTGGAGCCAGCCAGGCAGCTCCGTGACCGCCCCCAGTGCCTTGTAGGCGCCCTCCTGGCGGGTCGACGGCGGGATGAGCACCTGACACCGGTCCCACAGCGCGGTGTAGCCATCGTCGGCGCTCGACTTCAGCGACCCCGTAGCCTTGGTCAGCTCGACGCCCTCGGGCACAGTGAAGTACCAGTGCCCGCCGTCGTGGTGCACCATCTCGCCGGCCTCGTCGCGCGCACCCGGCGTGCTCACCGTCGCGTCCGGGCATGCCCCGCCGCACGCGGACTCGAAAGCCGAGACCTGGTCCGGTGTGTCGGCGTCGATGACGACCAGGCCGCTGGCGCCGAGCTCGATGCCGATGTTGACCGCGGCGGGCTCGACCAGCACCGCCGTCCCGGTCTCGACATCTTCGACCGTGACCGAGGTCAGCTCGCTGCCCTCGGCGTCGTGCCACGTCGAGAACGCCCTGACGTACTCCGCGAGATAACGCTCGAGCGTGGCGACGTCGGTGGTCGCCAGCATGAAACCTGACGGGCTCGTGGCTTTCCTCCAGTCGGGGCGCCCGGCCGCTTTCGCTGCCTTCTGCGCCGCCTTGTCGTCAGCGGTGCGCTCCTGGTGCGACCGCAGGTCGGCGGGCCTCTTGGAGCCCGGGTAGACGAACAGCACCGCGAGATCGAGATCGCATAGCCGGTGCAGATAGGCGCGCACATCCGTGTGGTTACGGTTGTCGGGCGCCTCGTGCAGCGCGACGGTGATCTGTTCTGCGCGAGTGCCTCTGCAATCGCCTACATTGGACACAAGCATTCCTTTCGCGGGGGATGTGATCGGTGACAGCACCGGCCCGGCCAGAGGCCATCTCCGGGCCGGTGTGTCGTTTCCGGGTGTGTTCAGCCCTAGCGGTCGGCGTACACGACGTCTGGGATGACGGGCTGAAAGAGGGCGTCTACCTCGGATCGCTTTAACCGGATCGCTGAACCGGGCTTTTGGCTGAATCGGTAGGCGCGCAGCTCGCCGGCCGCAATTTTGGCGCGCAAGGTCCAAACCGAGATTTCGGTCCGCGCCGCAGCGGTTTTCAGTGATTCGTACTCGGGCTGCGGGGACGTCGCGCGGGCATGCACAGCGCTGACGCCGGCAGGCAGAGGTTCGAAGGCAGGCATCGCGGAATCTCCATGTCAGTCAGGGATTCCACGTGCCAGAACCGGCAAGGTGCGGCCATCTCAGCGCAGGCCCCGGGCGTCAACGTGAAGGCGACAGTGCGGTTCTCGCAGCCTCCGCATCCGACGGTGCGACGAGAGCGCCAGGCCACGGGCTGAGTCCGCCATTGCCGGGCGCATCACGGCACATTACCGGCTATCCCTACTAGGTGCAATCAATTCCAATGTGTCGCAGTATGATTCAGCCGTGCCAGACGGCAGACTCGTCTACTCAGCCTTCGGGGCGGTCGCCAGCGCCGCGATCCGTTCGGCGAGAAAGGCGTCGCGGTCAGCCGCACGCTCTGCATAGTGCAGCGCCATTTTGGGTGAGCTGTGGCCCAACCGGGCCATGCTTTCGCTAATGGTCGCCCCGGCGTAGGCGGCAACCATGCCGGCGTGGTGGCGAAGGTCATGGACCCGCAGGGTCGGCCGGCCGGCGGTAGCGCGGGCAGCGTGCCAGTGCGGCCGGAACTTGCCCTCGGTGATCCGCTGCCCGCTCGCGTCTGCGAACACGGGGGAGTCCGGCTCGGGCGCGACGTGGTCGGTGAGGTGCACGACCAGGGCGTTGCGGATGTGTGACGGTACCGCTACGGAGCGCACCGAGGTCTCCGACTTCGGCGCCGTGATCTCGGAGATACCGTTACGGCGGGTGTAGCCCTTGCTGACAGTCACCGCTGACCCGTCGTCGGCGACGTCGTCGCGATTGAGGGCGACCAGTTCGCCGAATCGCAGCCCGCACCAGGCAGCGATCAGCACAGCGGCGCGCAAGTGATCGGGCATCTTCTGCGCCAGGGCGTCCACCTCGTGCGACTCGATATGAACCACAGAGCGCGCGCGGCGCACCTTTGTCGCACCCTTCACCCGGCACGGCGTCTGAGACAACAGGCCGTCGTCGACCGCCGCGCTGAACATTGAGCTGACCATCTCGTAAGCCCGAGCGCGGGCGGTGGGAGTCGAGGCATCGAGGGCGCCGAACCATTCACGGATGTCGGCCACGGTGACGTCGGCGACAGGCATATCTGCGAGCGCGGTCCCGTCGAGGCGGCTGGAGATCAACCACCCGTAGTTGTCGCGCGTGCGCCGGGCCATTGGCTTGTTCTTCGCCCAGGCCTTCGCATACTGCAGCACCGTCGTGGCGGTCTGCTTGGCAGCGGCCTTCGCCGACCGCTCCGCGGGGGAAGACCAAGTTCCCGGATGGCGGCGGTCGATGTCGATCATGTCCTCTTCGGTCTTGAGCCACGCCAGGGCCGCGTCCTTGGTCGGAAATGTGGCCGGCGCCTTGTGCACCGCTCCTTGGTGCGGGTAGCTGGCTTGCCACCGCCCCGAGGGCAGCTGGCGAAGCCGGCCAAACGCCCGACGTGTCCGAGGCTGTAGTGCCTTCGCAGCCATGCTGAGCCCTCCGGTTCCGTGCAATATACGTGCAATAGTGGTCCTCACAAATTGCTACAGAACCCAACAGAGTGGCCGGGTTTCGCACCCGTGTATCTGCAGCTAGAACACCATAATCTGCTCACTCCGCGCAGGTGGTAGCGACACGGAAAGTCGCCTGAATCGCTGGTTCGATACCAGCCGGGACCACCGACATGGCCACTACCAGCGGCCATTTTTATGTGGCTTGCGCGCCGCGCCATTGGAGGCAAATTCTGCGCAGACCGAGC
>CAMFLL010000546.1 GCA_945957405.1 uncultured Mycolicibacterium sp.
TGCCGGCCTGTACTGTTCGCAGGACGCGGCAGTCGAATCCCGGCAGGCGTTGCCCGCCATCCGCCACTACCTGGGCGTCACCGGGCGATACACCTTCGAAACCGGTGTCGAGGCTCGATCGGTGGACGGCCTGGTGGTCCGCGACGACTACGGCCGCCGTTATGAGAGCGACCTCGTGCTCCTGTGTCCCGGAGCAGCGCACGGTGGGCTGACGCGCGAAATCGCCGGTGACCTGCCGGTGCGGCGGGTGCGGTTGCAGATGATGCAGACAGAACCGCTGGGTGAGCCGCTGACCACCGCGATCGCCGACGGTGACAGCTTCCGGTACTACTCGGGATTCGCCGGTTCGGCACTCGACGAACTGCGTGAGCGGGAACCGCAGGAGCCCGTCGCCGAGGAGCACCGGATGCAGCTGCTGTGCGTGCAGCGCCTGCATGGCGGCCTGACCATCGGCGACACCCACGAGTACGACGAACCGTTTGCGTTCGACGTGCACGAGGCCCCGTACGCCTACCTGGTCGACGTCGTCGAAGAGTTCCTGGGTCGGCCCCTGCCTCCGGCGCGGCAACGGTGGGCCGGGGTCTACAGCCAGTGTGTCGACCCTGGCCAGCTGGTGAGTCGCACCTTCGCCGGTGACGGTGTGTGGGTGATCACCGGTCCGGGTGGGCGCGGTATGACGCTGGGCCCCGCGATCGCCGAGCAGACCGCCGAACTGATCGAGCTGTGAGAGGAAACCGTGACAGTGAACGAGATTCACGTGGCCGTGATCGACATGGCCGGCACCACCGTTGCCGATGACGGCCTGGTGGTGAACGCCTTCGAAGCCGCCGCCAGCGCGGTCGGTGTGCCCGAAGAGGGCGAGGAGCGCGAGCAGGCCCGCAAGTATGTGCTGGACACCATGGGACAGTCGAAGATCGAGGTTTTTCGCGCGTTGTTCGGCAGCGAGCAGGATGCCCAGCGCGCCAACACCGCGTTCGAAGGTGCCTACGCCGACCTGATCGACGGTGGCAACGCCCGCGCCATCGACGGTGCCGCCGACGCCATCACACGCCTGCGGGAGGGCGGTGTGAAGGTCGCTCTGACAACAGGTTTCAGCGGTGTCACCCAGCACAAGCTGCTCGCTGCGCTCGGCTGGCAGTCGATGGCAGATCTGGTGCTGGCCCCCGGCGACGGTGTGCGCGGCCGTCCCTATCCCGACCTCATCCTGACGGCACTGATCCGGCTGCAGGCCGACGGCGTGCACAACGTCGCCTCGCTCGGCGACACCAGCAATGACATCGAGAGTGCACTGCGCGCAGGTTGTGCCATCGCGGCGGGCACCCTGACCGGGGCCCACGAAGAAGAGCACCTGCGCGCAGCCGGTGCCACCCATGTTGTGGGCACGGTCACCGACTTCGCCGACCTCATCTTGTCTGACCACTGAATCTGAAAGGCCTGCAATGAAATCGACAAGAAAACTGAGTACCACACTCGCCGCTGTCGCCGTCGCGGCCCTGACCACGGTGACCGCGGCGTGCGGCGGAACCGGGACGTCGGGCTCGGGCGGCGGCGAGACCGTCACCGTCTACTCCGCTGACGGCCTGGCCACCTGGTACAAGGCTCAGTTCGACAAGTTCACCAAGGACACCGGAATCAACGTCAACCTCGTCGAAGCCGGCTCCGGCGAAGTGGTGTCACGTGTCGAGAAGGAACAGTCCAACCCGCAGGCGGACCTGCTGGTCACCCTGCCGCCCTTCATCCAGAAGGCCGACAAATCGGGGCTGCTCGCACCGAGCGGTATCGACACCAATGGTATTCCCGCGGATCAGGTGGGCCCTGACGCCAGCTACATCCCGATCGTCGACAACGCGCTGAGCTTCATCGCCAACCCCGGGGCCAACCCACAGCCGGCCACCTGGGACGACCTGCTGAAGCCGGAATACAAAGGCAAGCTGCAGTACTCGACCCCGGGTCAGGCCGGCGACGGCACCGCGGTCCTGGTGCTGCTGCAGCACCTGATGGGCAAGGAGCAGGCGCTGGACTACCTGGGCCGCCTGCAGGCCAACAACGTCGGTCCATCCTCATCGACCGGCAAGTTGCAGCCCAAGGTCAGCAACGGCGAGCTGCTGGTGGCCAACGGCGACGTCCAGATGAACCTCGGCTCGATCAAGGATGACGGGTCGAAGTTCAACATCTTCATCCCGGCGACCGCGGACGGCACGAAGACCACCGTGTCGGTGCCCTACGTCGGTGGTGTCACCAAGGGCGCCCCGCACGCCGACGGCGCCAAGAAGCTGCTGACCTTCCTGGTGTCGGAGGACGTCCAGAAGACTGTCGGCCCGGACGCCCTGGGTATCCCGGTGCGCGAGAACCTGGTTCAGGCCGCCGAAGGTGCGGCCGAGCCGAACACCCCGGCCGCGGTGCTCAAGGGTGTGACCGTGTGGGTGCCGGATTGGAATGCCGTCCTCACCGATCTCGACGCCGACGTGGCTGCCTACCAGAAGGCCACCGGTAGCTGACATGACCGAAATCGGCACCGGGCGTACCGACCTCACCGACACGTCGAAACCTGCGGGCACGCGCGTACCTGCCGAGGAAATCGCCTCTCCCGCGATCACATTCGATCGGGTCGGGGTGGCGTACGGCAGCGGTAAGAAGACGACGCATGCGTTGGTCGACTTCAACCTCAAGGTGGCCACCGGTGAGACCGTGGCGCTGCTCGGGCCCAGCGGATCGGGTAAGTCGACGGCGCTGAACGCTTTGGCGGGGTTCGTCCGGCCCACCACGGGTACCGTTCGGCTCGGTGGTCGCGATGTCACCGACCTACCGCCGGCCAAACGCGGTATCGGTGTGGTGTTGCAGTCCTATGCACTGTTCCCGCACATGCGGGTGTCCGACAACGTCGCGTTCGGGCTGAAGGCGAACCGGGTGCCGCGCGGCGAGATCGCCGCGCGGGTCACCGAGGCGCTCGACATGGTGGGGATGGCGGCCTACGGAAAGCGGCTGCCGCGTGAGCTTTCCGGTGGTCAGCAGCAGCGGATCGCCATCGCCCGAGCGCTCGCGATCCGACCCAAGGTGCTTCTGCTCGACGAGCCGCTCGCGGCATTGGATGCCAAGTTGCGGCAGTCCATGCTGGCTGAGCTGCAGCGACTCAAGGAGGCGTTGCCCGACACCGCGATGCTCTACGTCACCCACGATCAGGCGGAGGCGTTGGCGCTGGCCGATCGCATCGTGGTGATGAACAACGCCCGGTTGATGGACGTCGACACCGCCGAGAATCTGTGGCGGCGGCCACCTACGAGCTTCACGGCGTCGTTCCTGGGCGGTGCCAACCTGATTCAGTGCACCGTCGGACGCGTCATCGGGCGATCGGCGTTGGTCAGCATTGCACACAAGACCGTCAACGCCGAAGCGCCGCAACCCGCCGTGGGTTCGATCGACTGGGCGCCCGGGTCGAAAGCGTTGCTGTGCGTCCGACCGCACGCGCTGCAGATCGTCGGGCTCGGTAACCGGGATGCGTTGCGCGCCTACGTCAAGGCGTCGGTGTGGCGTGGTGCCAGTACCCGGCTGGTGTTGTCGGTCGACGGACTGCCGGACCAGTTGATCGAGGTCGACGTACCCGGCCACGCGAAATTCGACAACG
>CAMFLL010000547.1 GCA_945957405.1 uncultured Mycolicibacterium sp.
ATGATGACATCCTTCCAACTCGAAAAGATGCGGCATCAAACCTGGGGCGGTTCATCGATGTGGCGGGCGCGGGTAGAGAACTCTGTGACCAGTTCTTCTGGGACTCCCGTGATCGCCCATGCTGGGTTCCGGTCACGGCCCATCTCGCGCGCTTCCCAGGAGAGGCCGAAGGTGCGCGTCATGTGGTCGGCGAACACGGCTTCGTGTAGTTCGGAGAGCGCCACGACGGCGGCGTGCATCGGTCTGCCGTCAAGCGAGCGCCACTTCCCGTCGAGGACGGTCTTGGCCTTGTTGCTGATGACGACGTGCGTGTGGAGGTGGGGGTCGCCGGCGCGGGAGTCGAAGTGATCGAATGCGGTCGCGATGAGTCCGGTGACATCGACCTGCGCAACCGCGCCATCTCCGGCGGTTGCGCCCGTGCGGGTGGCTGCAACCTCGCGTTCCATGAACGCAGCCACCTCCGCAACCGCTCGATGATGCGCCTCCGCGATCAGCGCTTGGACCCCGGCGTCTGCGACCGCCCACAACACTGACGCGGACTTCGGGATCGAGAAGGTGAAGTCGAAGCCAGCTACCGCGCGTCGTGTGCTCCGGGCAGTCTCCTCGGCAACGATCTGCGCGACGGCCTCGCCCTTGGCGCCAGGCGTCATCGTCGGTTCGAGGTCGGCGATGCGCGCCTCGATCCGCTCCGCCTGGCTCCTGTAGGTCGGGAAGGAACGACCGAGCGGCTGGTCGGTGATCGGATCATGGCCAGTCCCCATCAGTAGCTGGAGTTGGTGTTCTGATACTCGGTCGCCCAACTGAATCTCGCCCTTGCCGAGGGCCGCTACGCCCGCGCCGACCCAGCGGCCGGGCGGGGTGCCTACTTCCATGTAGTAGCGAGTGAGTGGCGTCGAGAGCGGCCTGTTGCCGTCGGCTGCCGCGACGGTCTTGAGCAGGTACTTATAGCCGTCACCTGCCGACATCACGCGCATCGAAACCGTCATGCTCACCTCCGCTCCTGCCGGGCAGGTGAGCACCCTCACCCGGTGACCTCTGCCGCGGTAATGCCCGGCTACCTCGATCTGCAAGACGCGTGTGACCTCGGATGGCGGTCCGAGGTGAGGCCGGAGATGGCGGGCCGCGGGCGGCGACAAGCGGGGGGCTCTGTCGAGCATCGGGCGCGTGGTGAGTCGTGCACCTGACAGGTGACCAGCTCGACATCAGCTTCGTGATGAGGCGATGCCGGGGACGACCGTCACCGGAGCGGACTTCATGCACGACCTCGACGCCAGCGGCGACTCAGAACTCAGGATCGGGTCGCTGTTCAGCGGCTATGGTGGCCTCGACCTCGCCGTTGAGCACGTCTTCAGCGCCAAGACCGTGTGGTTCTCCGAGCTCAACGAGCCCGTCGCCCGCGTCTCCGCCCACCACTGGCCCTACGCTCCGAACCTTGGCGACATTACGACCATCGACTGGAGCCAGGTCGAGCCCGTGGACATCCTCATCGGCGGGTTCCCGTGCCAGGACGTGTCCACCGTCGGCAAGCGCGCCGGCCTCGCACCCGGCACCCGCTCCGGCCCGTGGGCACACATGGCCGCAGCCATCGACGCGCTCCAGCCCGAATGGGTCGTCATCGAAAACGTCCGCGGACTGCTGTCCTCACCCGCAACGCGGCCACCCGCACAAGGAGACGACCATGACCGACCCAACCCCGGCGATGCAACCCCCGACGGCGCAACCCTTCGCGGCCTGGAACTCGACCCGTGGCATCTGGGAGACAACGCAACTCGACCTCTACGGGCACTGGGCGCCGTTCTCGGCGATCTGGCCGACCTGCGGCTGGATGCACGATGGATCGGCCTACCGGCTTCCCTTGTCGGCGCTCCGCACCAACGCTTCCGCATCTTCGCCCTCGCCCGGCGCGCTGTTCCGCACCCCACTGGCGACGGACTCATCGCGCGGCGGGGAGACTCTCGACCAGGTGCGAGCGAGACGAGGGACGATCGCGCTCTCGCACCAGATCATCGACTTCGCGCTCCACGGCCCCGCTGGCTCACCGAACAGGAGAGCCGAGTCGGAGACGCTGTGGTCCCTGATCGACGGACTGTTCAGCGCTGGGGACGCTACGCCGACGCCATCACCCACTGGGAGCACATCACCGGGCGACCCGCGCCCGCGCCAGCCCTCCTGAACGACGCCGACGGCCCCCGTCCAGCACCCGCGTTCGTAGAGTGGCTGATGGGCCTACCGACTGGATGGGTCACCGGCACCGACGACTTGACGCAGAACCAGCAGATCACAGCACTCGGGAATGGGGTGCCGCCGCTCCACGCCGATGCCGCCGTCATCGCGCTTCTGCCATGAGGACTGAACGATCGTCAGAACCCGTAGAGGTGCTGCCTTGCGTTGAACGCCGCAGGTCCACCTTCGAGGATCGACTCAGCGAGGGCACGGATGAGCGCGTCGTCAAGCGACCCGATGCCACCATCCGCCGGCTTGCCGTTACTACCGCTGCCTTCCAATGCGACGATCAGCTCAGCATCGCCGAGCACAGGCACGTTGGCATTGTGAGTGCTTGCGATGATCTGGCGCTTACCCTTGAGCTCGCGGAGATTCTTGACAACGCCGTCGTAGACGAAGCGGTTGTCTAGGTCATCCTCCGGCTGGTCGATGACGAGTGGCGCTCGCGACGCCCCGAGGAGAAGCAACAACAGTGCAGTGGCGCGTTGCCCCTTCGACAGGTCGTCCATCTTCTTGAACTCGCGAGTTCCTGTTCCTGCCCCGATGTCGAGCTGAACCTCTACAGCGTTTCCGACCGAAAGCTCTTCGAGCTGGCGCAAGAGGGCCTCGCCGGCATCGACCACGCCGCGGGCTTGTGCGCCCCGGACGGAGAACTTGTCCGCAAGCTCGGCCTGACCCTTGCGAGCAGCCTCAACAAACGCCCGCGTCGAGAAGCCATCACTGTCGACGGCAGCCATGATCTGCGTCCGCTGCCCGCTGATCGCGCTTTCGATGAGCGTCTTGATGTGTCGGCGGTCCCGAGCCGCGATCGGCTTGACGATGACGACACCGCCTGTTGCCGCGTTCGCAGTTCGGATCGCGTCGTGCAGAGCTTCCACCCGCTTGTTCTCGTGCTCGGTGAGTTCTTGGAGGAGCGTCTTGCGGGCAGCGACCAGTTCCTTAATGTTTGCGTCGACGCTGGTCAGCCGCGGTTCCTTGGCCTTGAGGCCTTCAAGCGCCTTCGTTGTCGCTAGATACTTGTCGGGCTCAAGGCCATCCTCGACGAGCTTGCGCAGGACCTGCGCATGGTCTTCACGCTGCTCACGGACGGCGTTCGTCCAATCAGTCGCGGCCGAGGCTACTGCGGTCTCCGCAGCCGTGATCGCCGCCTGGGCTTGTGTGGCGAGTGACTTCAGAGTGTCCGCAAGCGTCGTCGTCGCAGTGCGTACGAGGCCGAGAGTGTCGGCTTGTGGCGACTCATCGAGCCCGTCATAGGTCGCACCGAGCTTCGCCGCCAGCTGCGTGTCGGTCAGACCCGTCAGGGTTGAACCGCCCCAGGTTCTTTGCCGCTGCTATGCGGGTTGCAGCTGCTCGGTGAG
>CAMFLL010000548.1 GCA_945957405.1 uncultured Mycolicibacterium sp.
ATCAAGATCGACCTCAAGCCCGGCACCGTGAACATCGTTCCGGTGGGCAAGAAATCGTTCAAGGGCGCCAACCCACGCGTCTCGATCACCGGCTTCCGGATCAAGATCGACGGCTGCGCCGGCCAGTCCTTCATCCGGTCGTATGCCACCCTGACCAGCTCGACGGACAACACCGACGACGTCGTCACCTACCTCGGCGTCACCAAGGTCGTCTGACCGGCCACCTGAAGC
Source organism: uncultured Mycolicibacterium sp. (assembly GCA_945957405.1). GTDB lineage: Bacteria > Actinomycetota > Actinomycetes > Mycobacteriales > Mycobacteriaceae > Mycobacterium. Next base: position 232 of record CAMFLL010000548.1, read on the forward strand.
CATCCACAGCGAAATCGAAAAGCGAAGGGCACCAGAACAACATGTTGCATCGTTTGGCCATCGTGGCTACCGTCTGCACGCTGACTCCGCTGGGAGCAGCCCCGCTCGCGCTGGCGGACCCGCCGGCCGACCCGCCGGCGGTGCCGGTGGCCGACGCCGGACCGCCGCCGGACAACGGGGTGGTGGCCTCCGAGGTCCCCGGCATCGCGCACACCCCGGACGGCCGGACCTTGACCGTGGCGGCCAAGGACGAGACCCAGCTGCCGGTGGCGCCGTTGACCACGTCGCTCTCATCGCGGGAATGGCTTGTCGGAGCGACCTTCACGGGCGGCGGCATGGCGGACGTGAGCGGCGGCTCGCTCGAGGTCGGCTACCAGATCGGTTGCGGTATCGAGATGGACAAGGTCAAGCTCAACGGCTCGATCGGTATCGGTGCGGGCACGTTGAGCGTGAACCCCACGTCGGCCACCCCGCTGGGCCTCGGCTCGATCACCATTCCGATCCAGGGGCAGGTCGAGGTCGAGCCACGCCCCGGCACGGTCACCAACGTCGTCGTCGACAAGAAGTCCTTCAAGGGCAACTCGACCCGCGTGACCGTGAAGGACATCCACATCAAGGTCGACAACTGCGTGGGGGCGTCATCGCTGCGGTCGTACGCGGTGCTGACCAGCTCGGGTACCGACGCCGACGATATCGTCGCGTACTACGGTGTGACCAAGGTCTTCTGACAGTGGCCGGCCGACATCGTGAGGCCGGGGCCGGCCGCCTCGGCTTGAAGTGCGCGCTCGCCGGGGCGGTCATGGCGGGGGCGGCAATGGCAGCCGCGGGGGCTGCTGCCGCCGAGCCGCCTCCGCCACCCCCAGCGGACCCCGTTGCCATCCCCGAACCACCGCCGCCGGCACCGCTTCCGCCGGGCGCCGGTCTACTGGCCGGGCCCATCGATCCCGCCGCGATCACCGCAGCACCGCCACCGGTCGATCCGTCGGTCACGCTGCTCGGCCCGCTGGGTGCCGTGCCGGGCGGCGGTGGGGGTCAGGACCTGCTGCTGAGCCAGTACCAGGCACCGTCGGTGGGTGGTGCGCCCGCTGCACCGCCGTCGACGGATGTGTTGCAGGGCAGCAGTTTTCTGATCCCCAACAACTACCGTGTGCCCGCCCCTGATCAGGATTCGCAGGATTCGCCTTATCAGCTGACGCCCGGTGTGCCCGGGCCGTTCGCCCGGGTGGACGGCCTCAAGGGTCTGCACGCCATGGTTCACGGGGCCCTGGGGCGCATGCCCGCGGATCAGCTCAGCGAGCCGTTGGCCGGCACGGCGCCGCCGCCGGGAACCGCGTTACCCGTTGGGCCGGAACAGAATCTGCCCGAGGTGCTCCCGCCGGTCGACCCAGGCGCACTGCCGCCGCCCGTGCCACCGGCCGGTTAGTACAGCTGGGTGCGCATGGCGTCCTCGCTGAACTTCTTCTCCAGTTCGGCGAGGCTCATGCCGGTCACGACCGCATGCACCATCTGGGCGACGCTGGGCAACGCGGTGGGCTCCCACGTCTCGGGCTTCCACGTGTCTGATCGCAGAAAAGCCTTGGGACAGTGGAAGAAAACCTCTTCGACCGCAATTTCCAGGGCCAGGATCGGCCGCTTGCCCGCCACGGTCATCGCGTCGAAGTAGTCGGCGTCGGACAGCACCGTGGCGCGGCCGTTGATGCGCAGCGTGTCGCCGCGGCCGGGGACCACAAACAGCGTGCCGACTGTCGGCCGCTGCAGCACGTTGAGATACCCGTCGACCCGCTTGTTGCCGGGCCGTTCGGGGATGGCGATCGTGGTGTCGTCGATGACGTGGACGAATCCAGGCGGATCGCCCTTGGGTGAGACGTCCAGGCGGCCGTCGGTGTCGGTGGTCGCCACCAAGGCCAGCGGCGAGTGCGCCAGCCAGTCCCGGTGGATGGGCGCCAGCTTGGTCTCGACCTTGTCGGCGACGGCTTGGCTGGGGTGGCCCACGACATCACGGAGTTCCTCGACGGTGTTCACTTCACGGCGCATGAACCCATCATGCGCTTCGGGTGCCGTCGATTTTGGTGTCCGTCTGGTGGTCCGGTGCGGGATAGGTTGGCCCGATGAGGCGTTTGGCTGGCTTGGCGGTGGTCTGTGCGGTAGCCGCGGTGGTCGGGGCGTGCTCGTCGACCGTCGCCGGCGCCCCGGTTGCCGCGGTGGGCACCGTGGTCGCACCGACGACGACCACGACTCCGACGCGGATCACCCGGACGATCGTGCCGCCGTCGACCACCGCGGAGACCCCCGCTCCCACCGGCGTGCTGGCCACCACCTGCGAGGACTTCGTCGCTCTTGGTGAATCCGAGCAGCAGCGCATCGCGCGGGAGATCGCGCTCGAACTCGGGCGCACCGACCTGGCCGACAACCCCAACTTCGACCTGGTGGCACGAGCGGGTTGCCTGATGCATCCGACTCAATTGGTCAAGGACACTTGGGCGTTCGACTGAACTGGCGCACCAGGGCGCGGCGGTCGAGCTTGCCGATACCGCGGCGCGGCAGGTCGTCGACGACATGCAGTTCGCGAGGGGCGGCGGTGGGATCCAGGCTGACGCTGACATGATCACGCACCTCGGCCAGGGTGGGTGCTGCGGTGCCGAGGGCGACGGTGATCGCCGCCGCCACCCGCTGCCCGAGCCGGTCGTCGGGCAGGCCGAACACCGCGCAGTCGATGATCGACGGATGGGTCGCCAACACGGTTTCGACCACCTGGGGGAGAACGGTCAGCCCGCCGGTGGTGATGCCGTCGTCGATGCGGCCGAGGACCGACAGGACGCCGGCGTCGTCGAGCACTCCCACGTCGTCGGTGCGGAACCAGCCCGCCTCGGCGAACGGATCCGGATCGGACCGGTTGCGGTAGCCCTTCGCCAGTGTGGCGCCGCCGAGCACGATTCGGCCGGGGCCCTGCGGGGCGTCGATGCGGACCTCGACGCCATCCAGTGCGACGCCGTCGTAGACGCATCCGCCCGCAGTCTCGCTCATGCCGTAGGTGCGCGCCACCGTGATCCCCGCTGCCGCGGCGCCGTCGAGCACGGGCCGGGGGGCGGGGCCGCCGCCGAGGAGGACCGCGTCCAGCTCGGCGAGGGCGGCGGTGGCGGCGGCGTCGGTGAGTGCCTTCGCCAACTGCGTGGAGACCAGTGACGCGTAGCGCCGCCCGGCGCCCATGGCGGCCACCGCAGCCGGGACGTCGGCGAGATCGAAACCCTGTGACACGTCCATCTCCACCGGCACTGTCCCGGCCAGCACACTGCGCACCAGCACCTGGACGCCGGCGATGTGAATCGCGGGCAGCG
>CAMFLL010000549.1 GCA_945957405.1 uncultured Mycolicibacterium sp.
TCGAGTATGGTGCGACGTTCGCGCTCGGTGTAGTGGTCCTGCAGGGCCCGCACCAACCACTCCTCGCGGACGTGCCGGTCGTTCTCGGCGCGCCTGCGGCCTTCGGTGGTCAGTGAGATGAGCTGACGCCGGCCGTCATCGGGATCGGGACTGCGGGTGACCAGGGCGTGCCGGGCCAGCGCGGCGACGGTGGTCGCCATCGACTGCGGACGCACGCGTTCGGCCCCGGCCAGCTCACTGGCCGACGCAGGCCCCTCTTTCGACAGCCGGATCAGCACCGACGTCTGTGACGGGGTGAGATCGTCACTGGTCGCGAGTTCGCGAAGCCGGCGACGCAACCTGCCGAACACCGCCCGGAGTTCCCGGGCCGCGCGTACCGAAGAATCGCTGATCCCCTGCACGGGTTCCAACTTAGATTCGACAGTTGAAACTGTCCAGTTTTGACTGTCTATTGACAGCGATCGTTCAGGTGCGGGCTCCTGCGGTCTGTGCGATCGCAGCAGTGACCGCGGCTGGATTGTCCAGCGGCACAAAGGTCGACGCGTCCGGAACTTCGATCACCGTCGAAGCCGGGAACAGCGCGGCGATACGACGGCCCAGCGCCGGGGTGAAGCAGCGGTCGTCGAGGCCCCACACCACCGTCACCGGCCTGGTGAAACGGTGCAATCGCGGGGCGACATCGGTCAAATCGGTGCGACCGATGGCGCGGGCCAGTGCGGCGAAATCCCCGGCGATCCGGCGGTCGGTGCGTGAGGGTTCGAGAAACGATGCAGTCAGTGCCGGATCGAGATGCTTGGCCAGCAGCCCGAATCCCAGGGGCGAATGCCGCAAAGCCGTGGGCACCATGGTTGCCATCAGGACTGTCACCGACACACGGGTGCGCATCAACGCGAAGATCGCATTGAAGGGGAACGGCGGGAACTCGTCGAAGCCGTCACAGTTGGTCAGCACCAGGCGGCCGATCCGGTCGGGGCGCGCATCGATGAGGAACTGGCACACGCCGCCACCGGTGTCGTTGCCCACCAGAGTCACGTCCTGCAGGTCGAGAGCGGCCAGGAACTCGTCGAGAAGCCCGGCGACGCCGGCGGGGGACAGCACTGCGCGATCCGTCACCGGGATGGTGTGTGAGCCCAGCGGGAGATTCGGCTGGATACAGCGAAATCCCTGGTCGGCGAGTTGCGTCGCGACCGCGTCCCAGAGGCGGGAGTCGACGAGCGCGCCGTGGACGAAGACAACCGGGGGATGGGCGGAATCGGCGGGTCCCGACTCGCGGTACTCGATGGTGGCCGCAGGCAGGGTGACGTGAGGCATTTTCGGGATATCCTTCCGACGACAACTTACGAACACTGAGTATGAAAGTTACGTACAGACTGTATGAAAGTCAACCCGCCGACCCGCCGCACGCAGGCGGAGCGCACCGCCGCCACCCGTGCGGCGCTGCTGGCCGCTGCCCGAGAACTCTTCTCCACCAGGGGTTTCGTCGAGGTCTCGACACAGGCGATAGTCGAGGCGGCGGGCGTCACGCGCGGGGCGCTGTACCACCAGTTCGCCGACAAGACCGAACTGTTCGCGGCGGTGTACGAGGAAGTCGAAGCCGAACTGGTCACGGAGATCGCCACGCGCATCGCCGGCGCGGCGCCCGCTGATCATCTCGCGGCGATGCGCACCGGCGCGCATCTGTTCCTTGATCTCTGTGCGGCTCCCGACGTGCAGCGGATCGTCCTGGTCGACGCGCCGTCGGTGCTGGGCTGGGACCGGTGGCGCGCCGTCGGCGTGAAATACGGCCTCGGTGTCATCGAGGCCATGCTGGGTCAGGCGGTGGCCGACGGGGCCATCCCGGAGCAGCCGCTACGGCCGACGGCGCACATTCTGCTCGGGGCGCTCGACGAGGCGGCGCTGTATGTGTCGCGCGCCGAGGATCAACAGCGAGCCAAAGAAGAGATGTACGCGGTGTGCGACCGGATCATCGGCGCGATTGCGGGCTGACCACGCGCGTGCCGCGCAGGGCCAGGGTGAGCAACACCCCGGATCCGGCCAGCATCATCGGGATGGCCCAGGCCCGCCGCACCGACAACGCGGTATCGCACTGGTCGGTGCGCGTGCCCGCGCCGTCGTTGGCGATCTGGGCTTGCGACAGATCAGTGACAAACCCTGTCCCGCAACGGATTTTAATCCCGTACCGGTCATAGTCGGACAGGTGCACCGGTTGCCACATGCCGAGGAATCCGACGACCACGATGAAACCTGCCGCGACCATCGCCAGCAGCCTGCGCGTGGTGAGTTCACCGCTCATCAGATCACGTTCTTCCCCCGTCGGACCCGCCGGCGGATGTCGGCCAGCAGTACCTGGCTGCCGCCCTGGCGGATGAACTGCGGCAGAAACCTGTTCACGAATGCGACGAACAGGAACAGCCGCTCGAACCATCGCTGTCTGCGGGCCGACCACGGGACCTGGAGGGCGTCGCGGAACACCGGGGCCAGGAAGCCGGTGGTGAGGAATCGCAGCAGCAGCACGTTGCCCGGTCGCAGGATCGGCCGCACCATCCGAAGCCCGATGAGATCGGTCAGGTACCCACGCACGACCGGATCCATCGCGGCGCTCTCACAGGCGGTGTTCCAGTAGTCGTCGAACGCGGCGCGGGTGGGTGGCCACTGGTCCTCGGTGACCTGCAGCGTGGTGCCCAGCGGAAAGGCGGACCGATAGAAGATTTCGGCGTTGGCGGGGCTGAGCTCACCGTGCAGGAGCTGGAAGGTGTCTTCCAGTCCGACGAAAAGGCATGCGGCCACCCACATCTGCAGCTCCCGGTCGAAAGCGTGGTACTTGACCGGGCTGTCGGGCGTCGAGCGAACCTGGCGGTGTGCGCCGTTGACGGCCTCGCGGTAGGCGGCGCGGTCCGCCTCGGTGCCGAGCACGGCGACCGCGATGTAGCTGAACGTGGTCCTGGCGCGTTTCCACGGATGGTGCAGGAGGCTGCCGGAGGTCACCGTGCTCTCGACGACGCCGTGGCCGACGCCGGGCCGCGCCAGTTGCATGACGACGTTGGCGGCACCCGCGGCGAACGACCAGAAGTCGAGTGCGTCGGCGACGGTGACCTCGCGGTCGTGCCAGCGCGGCGTCCGGCGGCTGATGGTGATGCGGGTGTCGGCGGTGGTGTAGGGCGGCGCGGGTGTGCTTCCGATGGCACGGCTCATGTCATGCACACATTCGAGAACAGCAGGACCGGCCACGACACGATCGAACCGAGGAAGGACACCACCAGGTCGGCGCCCTGCATGGTCGCGAGGTGTTCGGTGTGGGTGGTGGACCAGATGACGCCGACGACCAGGTACGGCGTGCCGAGGATGATGCCCAGTCCGATCAATTCGGCGACCGTGAACTGGTAGCTCAGTACCTGGCGGAGCTTGTCGAGCAACGGGCCCCCTCTCGGTCCGACTGCCGCCAGCGGCGGCACCAATATGTTAACGAAGATTCTTACAAGTTGACCAGGTTCTGGAGGTCATTTGTGCGCACAGAGGAGGCTGAGTCCGAACCGTCATGTTGGT
>CAMFLL010000550.1 GCA_945957405.1 uncultured Mycolicibacterium sp.
CCCACCACCCCACCATCCTCTTCGTCGGCAGCGTCAGATGTGTATAAGAGACAGACCGTCAAGAGCCCGAGCACTTGTTGACCGAACTCGCGCAGGCGAACCACGTGGCGACCACCGATCAGAAGCGTTACCCGGTGGGGATGCCCATCCAAGCGGCCGCCGAAGCGATGGAACTCATCCTGGGACGCCACCGGCCGACACCAGACCAGATCGTCGACATCGAGTGCCGGCTGCCCAGTCACGGAGCACGGATCGTGGGTGATCGCACGATCCCCGACATCAATCTGCAGTACGTGTTGGCGGTCCAGGTCCTCGACGGCAGGCTGACATTTGAGTCGGCTCACGACTACGAACGCATCTCTGATCCAGCCACTCAACGGTTGATGGAGCGCATTAACTTGGTCGCCGACGACTCACTGGAACCGCCCGACGTCGCATCCCCCGAGACTCGTCGCACCCGCATCGCCGACCTCAGGATTCGTCTGACCGACGGTACGGAACTGCGTGAACGGGTCGACGGTCCGCTGGGCACCAGATTTCGCCCTTTCGGCTGGAATCATCTGGCCGAGAAGGCACACATGGTGCTCGACGGTTCGCACGGAAGCGACTTCGCCGACGAGCTCGTGGCGATTGTGCAGACCCTCGGCTCTCGTTCGGTGATCGCTGACCTGCAGCCCCTGCTTCGCGTTCCCGCCATGTGACGATCCGTCGGGCAGTTCACGTCAGCGCAGGCTCCGCCGTGTCGGTTGTGCGCTCGAGCACCAGCCGCGCAGGCTCCTCAGATGCCTTCGACAGCATATGGTAGATCTCATCGGCCGAGTCGCCGTCGATGGTACGTAGGCAGTTGGCGGTGAATTTGCGCCGTACCTCGGCGTCGGTCAGCGGTCGGCTCGGGCCGCCACGCATGTGGGGCACGTCGATGATCTGCACGGTCTGATCGGCCATCGTGGCCCGCACCAAGGTCGACAATTCCTCCGGGAAGGCATTGTCGCGCACGCTGTCCGAGGTGACCGTCGTGTGCTCGCGCAGTGCCAGCAGCCGCGGATCGGCCAGCGCCGCATCAGTGAAGTCGTCGAGGGCGAGGCCCAGGCCACCGCCGCCGGCGAGGGCCAGCGAGAAGACGAAAGGAGCGGAAAAGCGGCCGTGATAGGGAGTGCGGGGGCGGACCTTCTCCTGCCACGGCTGAGCTACGGTGCGCAGCACGGGTGCCGGCAGGTGAATCTCCACGTTGATCACATTCTCGGGTCGGCCACCGCGTCCCCGCAGCTCGACTGCAGCATCCACCACGCCGGTCACGAAACCATTGGTGGGGTAGGGCTTGAAACTCGTGTTCGCCATCTCCCAGTGATCGCCGAGCCGGTCGACGATCCATTCCGGGCGGCCCCGCTCACCACAGAAGGCCTGGACGAACCCGAATCCGCCCTCGAAAATCGTTGCCGGTCCAGTGATTCCATTGCGCACGAACTGTGCGGCGGTGACCCCGCCGAATGCGCCCCATCCGCAATGAACCTGCTTCACGGTGCCGCCCGTCCGATTGGCCTCGATCAGACCTGAGCCGAAACTGCAGGCCACCGCGATCGCGTGTGCGAGCTGCGCTTCGTCGAGCCCGAGCAGGAGACCTGCTGTCACAGCAGAACCGATGGCGCCGCAAATCGAGGTGGCGTGGAATCCGCGAGCGAAGAATATGGAATTGCGCGCCTCGTCGTCGTAACCGGCCATCCCCGCCCTGACGGCGAGCTCGTTCCCGATGGCGACGGCATTGACCAATTGGCCGATCGATGCGCCGCACGCGGATGCCACCGCCAGTCCCGCCTGCACCACACTCGCGCTGGGGTGCAGCACCGACGGAAAATGAACATCGTCGAAGTCGAGAGCGTGCGCCATGACTCCACCGATCAAGGCGGCGTGCGCGGCAGGTAGCTGCTCCGGGTGACCCAAGACCCGTGCTGGGCCTGTCCCACCCCATTCCATCACCGCGGAATGAACTGCGCGAACGGTGGATTCGCCACGCGCAGCGAGGGCGACGCCGGTGGAGTCGATCAGTTGACGCCGTGCGGCGGCGGCTGTATCGGCTGGCACTCCCGAGGCGTATGCGGTGTGGGCGAACACCGCAAAAGTCAATGCATGAGGTTGTGTTCCGTGGTCCGTCATCTCGGTATCACAGCGCCCAGGCGACGGGTCGAAGTGGCGACCCGGTCGCGCCCACGATCTTGAGCGGTGCCAGTAGTAGCCCGAATTCATAGACACCCGCCTCTGCCAACGGATCCAGATTCATGACCTCGACAATGTGGATACCGTGTTCGACAAGCAGTGTCCTGTGCACCGGAAGAACGGCGTGCCCCAACTTCGCCGGAATGTGTTCGTAGGCGATGGTGTCCGCCCCGGTCGCTCGGATATGTCGGCTTGCAAGCCACTTGCCCGCCGCTTCATTGGGGCCCGGAACCCCGGATTCTTGGCCGCGGAACGCATCCGGGTTGTCGAAATGCGCGGTCCAGCCACTGCGCACCAGGATGAAATCAGCACCATCGAAGCTGACGTCGAATTTTCGCGCGGCGTCGACCAGATCATCCTCGGTGATCTCGTACCCGGCCGGCAATACACGGACGTCCTTCGCGCCGGCGACATCGAGCAGGACGCCCCGGCCACACATGAGGGGCACATCGTCGATGCCGAGACTGGAGAATCTGCCGCCCGCCTGCGCCTCGGCGGCGTCGACGCCCCCATGCAGGCGGCCGTGGTGGGACATGTGGGCCAGCGCGTCCATGTGGGTGCCGACATGGCCCCCGGTGATGATCAGCTCGTTACTTGCCGACGTGCCGTCTGATCGAACGTGGTCGCCGTGCCGGCGAAGCAGGGCCATCCTGAATCCCGGATGGTTTGCAGAGGAAGGCATTCCCGTGAACATGGGCTGCGCGAGGTCGTACAGCTGTGTCCGGTGGTTCGGCATCGCGACGTTCATGAAACCCCTTTCGTAACACCGGCCAATTGCAGCGTGCGTCGTGCGGTGCGTTCGTGCGCACGGTCCACGAGCGCGCCGTCGAGCGCGATCGCCGCGTTTCCACGGGCGGAGCTCTCCTCGATTGCCGTGACCAATTTCAGTGCGGCCCTGATCTCATCGTCTGTCGGGGTGAACGCGTCATTGATCACAGGTATCTGCCTCGGATGGATGGCGGATCGCCCGACGAACCCCATCGAGCGGAATCGCAGGGTGGAGTTGCGTAGCGCCTCCTCATCGTCGAGGCGCGTGTGAACGGTGGACACAGGAGGCTCCCTGTCGGCCTCGCGGGACCGGATCACGAGTTCGAGCCGGATCGGATCGAGCCAGTTCGCATCGGCCAAGTTGAGGTCGGCGCACAGGTCGACTTCGCCCAGCGCAACGCGCTGTACACCCGGGCATCTCAACAGATCCCGCACTGCGGCGATGCCCTTTGCACTCTCGATCAGTGGTTGGATCTCGATCTGTCTGGTATCGGCGTGCAGCTGCTCCTGTCTCTTATACACATCTCCGAGCCCACGAGACTAAGGCGAATC
>CAMFLL010000551.1 GCA_945957405.1 uncultured Mycolicibacterium sp.
ACGCAAGCGGGTACCGGTCGAAGACCTCGTGTCGATCGACGTCGGCACCTACGCCGAAGCTCATCGCAGCATCGCGAGCGAACCCGAGAAGTGGGATCCCCAATCGAGGGAGACCGCCGACCACAGCCTGCCGTTCCTGGTGGCACGGGCCCTGGTCGACGGCACGGTGACATCCGACTCGTTCACGCGCGAGCGCTATGAGGACCCGGCGCTGCGCCCGCTGTTGGCCCGGATCACTGCGCATGTCGACGACCATGCGACGGCCGTCTACCCGGGGCAGATCGAGGCGCGGATCGTCGCCCGTGACCGCAACGGCACCGAGCACATCGTCACGTTCGCCAACCCCCGCGGGCACCCGGCGAACCCGATGAGCCCGGCCCGCCTGGCAGAGAAGGTGACCGATCTGCTCGGGCCTTCGACGGCCGACGCCGTGCTCGCGTCGTGGTCGGACGTGAGCACCCTCGATGACTTGTTCGGACCGCTCGCTCTGTTAATTGATCAAGGAAAGGTAGCGATGTGACCACGGATAAGTTCGCCGGCGGACAGGCTGTTCGGCGCGAGGTGCTTGGGGACGCGTATGTAGAGGCATCCGTCACTCACGCAACCGAATTCAACCGCGAGTTCCAAGCGCTCGTCACGGAGTCGTGCTGGGGCACGATCTGGACTCGGGACGGCCTGCCGCGCCATACGCGCAGCCTGCTGAACCTCGCGATGATGGTCGCGCTCAACCGGCCACACGAACTCGACCTGCACACCAAGGGCGCCCTGCGCAACGGCGTCACCGTCGACGAGATCAAAGAGGTGCTGCTGCAGGCGGCCGTCTACTGCGGGATCCCGGCCGGTGTCGATGCGTTCCGGGTGGCCTCGAAGGCCATCGCGGAGTTCCAGGCCGAGACCGATCCGGCCCCGGCCGCGCCGTGAGCGCGGTGCGCGTCGGGTTCATCGGGCTGGGCCGGATGGGCATGCCGATGGCCCGCAACCTGGCCGCCGCCGACATTGCGTTGACCGTGTACGACGCCCGCGCCGACGTGAGCCGCGAGTTCGCCGACACGTACGGCGCGAACGCCGCCGCTGACGTCGCCGAGGTGTTCACGGCGGCCGATCTGGTCGTCACAATGCTGCCCAACGGGTCGATCGTGCGCGCCGTGGTGACCGAAGGGCTGGCTACGCACCCCGGCGGCAGCGGCCTGGTCGTCGACATGAGCTCATCGGCGCCGTCGGACACGGCCACGCTTGCGAAGCTGGTCGCCGACCACGGCTGGGACCTCGTCGACGCACCCGTTTCCGGCGGGGTCGCCCGTGCCGAGACCGGCGAGCTGTCGATTCTGGCCGGCGGTTCGGCCGCCGCCGTCGACCGCGCCCAGCCGGTGTTCGACGTCCTCGGCAAGCAGACATTCCGGGTCGGTGCGGTGGGCTCGGGCCACACGATGAAGGCGCTCAACAACGTCATGTCCGCGGCCGGCCTGCTGCTGGCCTCCGAGACGCTGCTGCTCGGTCGCAAGCACGGGCTCGAACCCGAGGTGATGCTGAGCGTGCTCAATGCCTCCACCGGACGCAACCACGCCACCGAGACCAAGATCGCACCGTTCGTACTATCCGGCAGTTACGCGTCGGGGTTCGCGATCGACCTCATGGTCAAGGACCTCGGGATCGCCCGCGAACTGGCCCGCGAGGCCGGGTCGCCCTACCTGGTCGGCTCGCTCGCCACCAGCGTGTGGGAGCTGGCGATGCGCCAGGCCCCCGAGGGCGCCGACCAGATGGAGCTGGTGCGCTGGCTCGAAGAACTGGCCGGTATGGGGCTGGTGGCGGGACCGATTGTCGACACCGAGAACTCAGCCACGTTGGAAGGAACGAGACAGCGCCCATGACGGTGATTACCTACGATCTGTTCATCGGCGGCGAATGGGCGCCCGCCGCCTCGGGAGTGATGTTCGACTGCGTCAACCCGTACTCCCGCGACGTGTGGGCGCAGGTCCCCGACGGGGGCAGCGCCGACGTCGACCGCGCGGTGGCCGCCGCCAAGGCGGCGCTCGACGGCGAGTGGGGCAGGATGACGGGCTTCGACCGGGCTCGGCTGATGCGCAAGCTCGCCGCGCTGCTCGAACGCGACGGCGCCGAACTCGCCGTCTACGAGTCCAAGGGCAACGGCAAGCTGGTGCGCGAATCGACCGCCCAGATGCAGAGCCTCGCCGATTGGCTGTACTACTTCGCGGGCGTCGCAGACAAGATCGAGGGCGAGACCATCCCGGCGACCAAGCCCAACTTCTTCATCTACACCCGGCTGGAACCCGTTGGCGTGGTGGCGGCCATCGTGCCGTGGAATTCCCCACTGCTGCTGACCATGTGGAAGCTGGCGCCGGCCCTGGCGGCGGGCTGCACCTTCGTGCTCAAGCCGTCCGACTACACGCCGGCGACCGCACTGGAGTTGGCGCGCCGGTTCGAGGAGGCCGGTTTCCCGAAGGGCGTGCTCAACGTGGTGACCGCCAAGTCACCCGAAGCCAGTCAGGCGCTCGTCGCGCACCCTGACGTCAACAAGGTGGCGTTCACCGGCTCGACACGCGTCGGCATCGCGGTCGCGCAGGCGGCCGCCGCACACCTGGCCCGCAGCACGCTCGAGCTCGGCGGCAAGTCGGCCCAGGTGGTGTTCGAGGACGCCGATCTGCCCGCCGCGGTCAACGGGGTGATCGCCGGCATCTTCGCGGCCGGTGGCCAGACCTGTATCGCGGGTTCGCGGCTGCTGGTACAGAGTTCGATCCACGATCGTCTGATCGACGCGGTCGTCGCCCGCGCCCGCGACATCCGGCTCGGCGACCCGCTCGATCCGGAGACCGACATGGGACCGATGGCCACGGAGGCGCAGTTCGCCACCGTCCGCGGCTTCGTCGAGCGCGCCGTCGACGACGGCGCCACTGCGGTCCTCGGCGCTGACCTGCCGGCGCAGGGCGGGCTCTTCGTCGCACCGACGATCCTCACCGAGGTGCGCCCCGACATGGAGGCGGCCCGGGAGGAGATCTTCGGCCCGGTGCTCTCGGTGATCCGCTTCGACGACGAGGCCGAAGCGGTGGTGCTGGCCAACGACTCTCAATACGGCCTGGCCGCGGGCATCTGGACGCGTGATGTCCAGCGCGCGCACCGTGTCGCACATCGGCTCCGGGCGGGCACCGTCTGGATCAACACCTACCGCACGGTCGCCCCCAATGCCCCGTTCGGCGGCTACGGCGCCAGTGGCTGGGGCCGCGAGAGCGGTCAGCACGCGGTTCGGGACTATCTAGAGGTCAAGACCGTGTGGTTGGAACTCGAGGGCCAGACCCGCGATCCATTCGTGGTCGGATGACGATTCAGGAGGAAGTGACGTTGGAACCGTTGCGCGTTGTCGAGTTGGGCAATCACCCGGGTGCCGCCTATTGCGGGCTGCTGCTGGCCGGACTCGGTGCGGTCGTCTCCAAAGCCGTTGATACGCAAGGCTATCCGGACGACCCGTCGCTTCCTGGCGGGGTCGGCGCCCGGTCGGTCTA
>CAMFLL010000552.1 GCA_945957405.1 uncultured Mycolicibacterium sp.
GCCCGGTGACGCCCAGGTAGTGGCGGATGGCAGGCAACGCCTGCCGGGATTCGACTGCCGCGTCCTGCGAACAGTACAGGCCGGCAAGGAATTTCCCGCGAAGCGCGGGATTGAGCTCACGGACGCGGTCCGGCTCGAGCAGGTGGAATCCACGTCGGGCGGCGTCGTCACGGACGGCGACCTGCTCGGCGACGGCAACCTCGGCGGGCGTCCGCAACAGGGTCAGCGAGCCGGCCGGTCGAAATCCCACCCCGGGCACGCGCTGCCCGATGCGCTCCCAGAGTTCGCGCGAGCGCAGCGACACCTCGAGTTCGAACGGCGCCCGCCCCGACACCCAGACCAGACCGAAGTTGCGCACGGTGGCACCGCGCGCCTCGGTTTCCCGTTCGAGATGGGTCACGACGTGACCGCGATGCACGGCCTCCCAGGCGTGCGCTGTTCCGAGGATGCCGCCCCCGACGATGGTCACACGCATGCCGCGGAAGCTTTCCGAGGTTTCCCTACGCGGTCTCAACGCCTCGATGTGAAGCGCAGGAACAGAAGGTGAACAATTGGTATAGACCAATCCTGATATCGTCTACGGCATGCGGCAACTCGATGAGACGGCGGCGGTACTGCAGTCGCTGCGCGGTGTGTGGGACGAAGAGGCGGTCGACGAACTGGATCACGCACTGCAGTCGGCGGCGCGGGCCATCGACGACGGGGCCGACGACGAACTGGTGCTGGCCGCGGCATTGCATGATGTCGGACACAGCCCACTGCTGAGCGCCGGACCCGACGCCGACACCTATCTCCACCACGACCGCACGGCACACGACTGGCTCACCGAACGCTTCGGCGCCCGTGTCGGGTGGCTCGCCGGCGCGCATGTGGCCGCCAAACGCTTTCTGGCGGCCACCGATCCCGGCTACCAACTGTCGGAGACCTCGGAGATCTCGCTGGCCGCCCAGGGCGGCGCGGTGGTCGATGAACAGTACACCGCGCACCCCTGGTGGCCGGATGCCATCCGACTGCGCCGCTATGACGATGCGGCCAAAGACCCCGCCGCCCGCGGCGTCGCGATCGGCGATGTACTGGCCGTCGCCGAACGGATTCTCATTCTGCAACAATCGAACTCATCGTGAACACACCGCTACCGAAGCCCTATGTCATCCGCACCGCACTCGACGAGATGCTCGCCGGCCTGGTCGAGGGTGATCCGGTGCCCGCCGAGCGGGAACTGGCCACGCGGTTCGGCGTGGCGCGCGAGACGGTTCGCCAGGCGTTGCACGAACTGCTTGTGGAGGGCCGGATCGAACGTCGGGGCCGCGGCACAGTGGTAGCCAAACCAAAACTCGTGCAACCGCTTTCGCTGAAATCCTACACCGAGGGCGCATTGCAGAGAGGCCGCAAACCCGGCCGTGTGCTGGTGAGCTGGGAAAGTATCACGGCGACACCCGAGCTGGCCGAGGCGCTCGAGGTGGCCCCCCGGACGCTGGTGATGCACCTCGAGCGGGTTCTACTGGCCGACGGTCAGCGTATCGGGCTCGAGAGCACCTACCTGCCCCTGCACCGCTTCGGCGACCTCTGGCAGACGTTCGACCCGACGACATCGCTCTACGCGGCGATCCGTGCGCTGGGCGTGGTGTTCGGCTCGGCGGTCGAGCGGATCGAGACGGTGCTGGCGTCGCCCAGGGAGGCCGAGTTGCTGGAGTCCACCACCGCGATGCCCATGCTGCGGCTCAACCGCCGCTCACTCGACGCCGATGAGCGACCGATCGAGGTGGTCCGTGCGCTGTACCGCGGCGACCGCGTGGCGTTCGAGGCGCTGCTGACCGATCGCTGACGCGCAGTAATGTCGATGTGTGGCGGTCGACAAGGTCTTCCCGGAGTTCCATCCCGAACTGCGTAAGGCCGCGCGCATCATCCCGCGATCCCCGATCCGCCCGGTCACCCTGCCGATCTTCCGGGCGGGCTCACGGGTGCAGAAGAACCTGCCCGCCCGGGGCGTCGACATCCTCACCACCACCGACGGCGTCGAGGTGCGTCTGCACCGGCCACCCCATCCGGACGACGCCCCCGGTCCGGCGATGCTGTGGATCCACGGTGGCGGTTACCTGATCGGGACGGCGGCCCAGGACGACTACCTATGCCGGCAGTTCACCCGCGCGCTGGGAATCACCGCCGCCGCAGTCGAATACGGCCTGTCTCCCGAACACCAGTACCCGGTGCCACTGGAACACTGTTATTCGGCGCTGACCTGGCTGGCCGGCCTGCCGGCAGTCGACCCCGACCGCATCATCATCGCCGGGGGCAGCGCCGGCGGCGGGCTGGCCGCGCAGCTGGCGTTCCTGGCCAGGGACCGCGGCGAGATCGCCGTGCTGGCCCAGCACCTCGTCTACCCGATGCTCGACGACCGCAGCAGCCTCGGTCCGAACCGCGACAACCCCGGCTTTCGCATGTGGGACAAGCGAAGTAACGAATTCGGCTGGCAGGCCTACCTCGGCGACGCCGACCCGGACAGCGTTGTGCCTGCCCGCCGTCAAGACCTGGCCGGGCTGCCGCCGGCCTGGATCGGCGTCGGGACCCTGGATCTGTTCCACGATGAGGACCTGGCGTACGCCGAGCGGCTCCGCGAAGCCGGGGTGCCCTGCAGCGTCGAGACGGTCCGCGGGGCGTTCCACGGTTTCGACCAGATCGCCCCGCAGAAGCACATCTCGAAGGCATTCTTCACCACCCAGTGTGCGAGTCTGCGCGCCGCGTTCAGCTGACCCGAGCCCCGCGCACCCTCACCCCGCCATTCACCCCGCCCTTCACGACGGGCAGCGTCTCAGCCACCTGCACGTGAGGCTGGCCCAGATCGATACCGCTGACGCCGTCGAGCTTCTCGAACCAGTCGCCCAGCTCGACATCCGATGCCGCGAGATAAGACTCCAGTTGCTCGACGGTGCGGGGCCCGATGATCGGCACCACGCCTGTGGTCGACCGGCGGCCACGTTCCAACAACCAGGCCACGGCGATCTGCGCGGGTGGAACCCCCAGATCCTCGCCCGCCGCCAGCACTGCGTCGACGGTGGCCACCTTGCGATCGTCGTTCTCGGTGTGCGTCAACCGGCCCCAGCCCGTGAGCCGGCCCTGCTCCCCCGACCGGTACTTGCCACTGAGCAGGCCGCCACCCAGCGGTGACCACAACGCCGCTCCCACACCGAGTGCCTCGGCCATCGGCAGGTTCTCCCGGTCGCCGCTGCGCTCGACCAAGCTGTATTCGAATTGCACCGCAGACAGCGGTGCCCAGCCGCGCAGTTCCGCCAACGTCGCCGCGCGTGCCGACAGCCACGCCGGAAAGTTCGACAGCCCCGCGTAGAGCACCTTGCCGGCGCTCACCAGATCGTCGAATGTGTGCATGATCTCCTCGATCGGCGTGACGAAATCAGGCCAGTGCACCCACAACAGGTCGATGTAGTCGGTCTGCAGCCGACGCAGCTGTCTCTTATACACATCTGACGCTGCCGACGAAGAGGATAGTGG
>CAMFLL010000553.1 GCA_945957405.1 uncultured Mycolicibacterium sp.
AGTGCGGGGTGTACCTAGGGGCGGTCAGTTCATGTCGTTGGCATGCGCCAGGCCTGCCAGATGTTGGGGCGCACCCGGCCAGTCGGGTACTGGCAGGCCGGCGGCGCGGACCTCGGCGGTGGTGGCTCGGTCTTCTCGGAGCGGAACAGGACAGGTTGGGTGCTCGATGTGTATTGACCTTCTGCACGTCTTCTGTGGCGACGGAGCCGCACCCTCAGATTCGGGTAGTGCGCTACGCATTCATCTCCCCGACCAGCCGACGACAGTGAGGACACCACCCTAGGCGCTATCGGAAAGGCGTTCTCATGACGACTGACACCACACCAACCACTCACGCGATAGTGCCTGAGATGCCGGACGATATCCGGGAGTTGCTCACCGCGATCCCCGTGCAGACGGTGACCGCCGTCGAGTCGGTCAGCTCGGCGCACCTGACGACGAAGAAGCGGGCGCTCTCTACCGACGGCTACATTCCACCGTGGGCCCGCTTGCAGACGCCGAAGGTGATCGCAGAGTTCACCGTCGGCACCCAGACATTTCTCGAGCCACTCGTCCATGAGGAGCCCAATCCGCTGGTGTACCCGATGTGCACGGTCGGATACCTCACCACCAGCAACAACTCTCAGGGCAGTGGCGTTCTGGTCGGGCCGAATCTGCTTCTTACCGCGGCACATATGGTGCCGTGGGGAGTATCCGGATGGTGGATGCGCTTCGCGCCGGCCTATCGGTTGGGCAATGAGCCGTTGGGTGTCTCCTACGTCCAGAACATCCGCGGCTACTCCGACGGTGGAGTCACGGGACACGACTACGCGATCTGCCAGCTCTACAACCCTCTCGGGAAGGCACTGGGGTGGATGGGCGCGCGGTCGTTCGGCCGGGACGACGACTATTACAACCGCCGCTACGTGTCGTCGGGATATCCCGGCACGTACGGTGGGCGGCCGGCGGTTGAACTCGACATGGGCATCCGTGATATCGACAACGATTCTCCCGGTGAGGAACTCGAGTTCGCATTGCGGAATGACCTCACCCACGGCTGGTCTGGCGGCCCGTTGTGGCTGCCCAACGAAGGACCATCGGTGGTGGGCGTGTGCAGCGGATCGGAGAAGGACGGTCTCGATCCCACTCGTATCGTGTATGCCGCCGGATCGCCGATGGTGGATCTGGTCAAATACGGTCTCGCCACTTGGCCCGCCTGATCCTTTCGGACCTCAGGTTCCGGAGTCTCCTGCACCAGGCCTTGATCGTCGATCACGGTCTGCCACAGCTCGTCTGGCTAGGTGATACTGCCTGAAACGGACATCAGCTTCCAACCTCCACTATCGGATACCGATCAACCTGCTCCACGGTCCCACCGACGTTCTCGCTCGAGTTTACGCATGAGGGCTGGCGTCTTCGACGGCGTTCGTTAGGGCCTGTTGCCGTATTCGCCGTCATCCTCTCCGTCGTCTTCGCGATGGCGGTCGTCCCGCTCTAGCGGCGCAACGGCGTCGCCGGCTGTACAACGAACAAGTTTGCATCCTCGGTGGGCAGATTCGAGTGAACATCGCAACACCGTGGTTGTTCGGGGGTTGCGACGGGCGCGGAGCGTCGTCAGTCTCGTCATCGGCGCTGTGCAGCGTCATCTCGGCATCCGATGAGCCGGGCGGTGAGCCTCCCACCGGTCACCGGGTGAAAGTGCCGAAGCCGTAGTCGTTCCAGTACTCGAGTGTCAGCGTGTCCCCGTCGAACGTCGCCGTCGAAACGCTGCCGGGGTAGGAGTTCTCGGTGGTGAAGCTGACGCTGAACACGTTGCCGTTCCAGTGTTTCAAGGGCACCGTCAATTCAGAGCCGAGCGAGAGGACGAGGCCACCGTCCTTCACGGCGATCCTTGCAGGACCCCAGAACTCGTTTCGGTATTCGCCGGCGTAGCTCGCCAGCGGGGCGGGTGGCGCCGGATTTGTGGGTGGCTGCTTGCCGACGAGCGAGCCGATCGGCCGCTTCATCTCGGTGAACGCGCCGTTATACAGCGCCCACCAGTCCCGGCGGACCTCGCCGAACTGGACCATGTCGGCGAACTCGGCGGTCAACGTCTCGGGTGCGCCGACGGGCGAAGCGTTGGTCAGTGCGACGATCGCCACGTCCGCCGATGGCAGGATCACGAAATTCGTTGCAGCGCCGAGTTCGAACGCTCCGGAGTGGCTGAATTGCGCCCTCGCGGCCGCGGTCGTCGACAGGTCGAACCCGTACCCGTAGAACTGGGCGAGCGTCTCAGGGTCGGTCGGCGGACGCATCACAGTCTGCGGGGTCAGCGCCGACAGCAGGACCTTCGGGTCGACGATCTGCTTGCCCTCGTAGTTGCCGTCGGAGAGCATCATCGTGAGCCACCGCGTCATATCGTTCGCCGAGGCGCTGGCCCCGCCCGCAGGTGACTGCGGATCCGGTTCGCGGACGTAGTCGGGCTCGAACTCGTCGCCGAGCTGGATGTGGCCGACGGCACGGTCGGGGCGCGCGATGTAGTCTGCGAACCGCGAGCTGGTCGACGTCATGCCCAGCGGTCCGTAGAGCACGTCCTGGCTGAGCTGCTCCCACGTCTCTCCGGCCGATGCCGCGACCGCCTCGGCGCCCGTCGTCATGCCGTAATTGGTGTAGTCGTAGGTGGTGCGGAATGGGTGAAGCGGATAGGCGCGGAGGCGTTCGAGAATGTAGCGGCGATCGTAGCCAAGGTCCTCGAGCAGGTCGCCCGCCAGCTCGGGCAGCCCGGAGCGGTGCGAGTACATGTCGCCGACGGTGACCATCTTGGTCACCACCGGGTCCGACAGCGCGAACCACGGCAGCTTCGACGTGATCGGAGTGTCCCAGGAGATGGCATTGCTGCTCACCTGGTGCGCGACCACTGTGGCGCCCAGCGGCTTGGACAGTGAGGCGAGCTGGAAGACGGTGTCCGGGTCGATCTTGTTGGCGGGGTCGTCGGCGGGTTTCCGCACGTCTTTGACGCCGAACCCCCTGGCGTAGATCGTCTTTCCACCATGCACGACGGCGACCGCCATGCCGGGTATGCCCGACCTTTTCATCAGTTCGTCGGCCAGACCGTCGACCTTGGCGACCGCGGCGGCGACCGCGTTCTCGGGCAGAGGATTCGACGATTGCTCCTGGAGCGGGGCCAGGGATGTAGCCGACGAAGACGCCGAGCCATCAGGCACCGGACTGGACTCGCAGCCCGACAGCAGCGTCGCAGCCATGGCTACACAGAGGAGCGGTCGAAATACGGTCGAGCAGTCCACACCGGAAACGCTAGCCGGTCGGCACCTCGCTCTTCACCCGATTCGGCGATTGCAGACCTCCGTTCCGGGGCGCCGACGAGGGTCAAGTCCAGGGACGTGGTGTACGACGTCGTCGTGTGATTCTTCGATGGTGTTGGTTCACGTGGTCCAGTGCCGCGGGGGGGCCTCCTGTTCGGTCGGGGTGTCGTTGACGGCGCGTGATTTGCTCAGGACGTCGAGGCCGAGGTAGCGCCGGGAT
>CAMFLL010000554.1 GCA_945957405.1 uncultured Mycolicibacterium sp.
GCGGCAACATCTCTCGCAACTCGTTCGCGAGCTGGGCGGCCAGCGTCTTGTTGGGTGCCATCACCAGGGTGGGCCGCTGCAGGCGCTCGATCAGCCATGCGGTGGTCGCGGACTTGCCGGTGCCGGTGGCCCCCAGCAGGACGATGTCGCGCTCCCCCGCGTTGACCCTGCGTTCCAGCTCCTCGATGGCCGCCGGCTGATCGCCGGCCGGGTTGTACTGGCTGACGACCTCGAACCGGCCGCCGGCCCGCACGACGTCCTCGACGGCCCGGTACTCGGAATGCGCAAGCACGGGGTGTTCGGTAGCGAATGCCATCTCACCAGGTTAGAACCAGCCACCGACATCGTCTGTTCCAGCACTAAGCTGACGTCATCCACCCACCAAAGCACGAGATCTTCGACGTCACCGGCCGCACCAACACCGATCCCAAGGGCATCGTCCGGGCGGTGGATGTCTACACCCTCAAACCGTGGGGGCTCTACATGGCCCGGCCCACCCCGGGCCGCCAGCAGTTCCACTACCTGGAATCCTGGCTGCTGCCGTCGCTGGGTCTACGCGCCAATATCTTCCACTGGAATGCCGGATATGAACGTGACCAGGACTATTACCTGGACGTCGGCCAGATCGATGTCGACGCGCAGGGCATCTGGCGCACCATCGATCACTATGTCGATCTGGTGGTCCTCACCGGATCGCGGGCCGAACTGGTCGATGTCGACGAACTCCTGGACGCCGTCCGCCACGGTCTGCTCACCCCGGAGGAGGGTGAACGCGCCGTGCACATCGCGGTCGAGGCGGTGGAAGGGCTCAGCAGGCATCAGTACGACCTCAACGGATGGCTGGCGGACCAGGGCATGCCGGTGACCTGGCGCGGCGCCTGACCCTTTTCCGGCATCTGTCCGACGGGTGCGCGCTGCCGCTCACGCCAGCACCCCCACTGCCAGGCATGTTGACGCCGATGTCAGTAATGGAGTGACATCTCGGACAGGTGAAGGCGTAGTGTCTGCGATTATGAAGACCATCTACCGATCCGCGATCGTCGCGGCGTTGGTCATGGTCGGCTGCGCTGCGGTGACACCCGCCATCGCGCTGGCCGACCCGGTCCCCCCGGTCGAGCCACCCCCTGCGCAACCGCAGGACCAGCACAATGTCACCTACCGCGCCCGTGTCGACGGGGTGTCCCGTGGTGCCCTGATCACCTACAAGATCAGCGATACCCAGGTG
The DNA here is from genome assembly GCA_945957405.1 of uncultured Mycolicibacterium sp. GTDB lineage: Bacteria > Actinomycetota > Actinomycetes > Mycobacteriales > Mycobacteriaceae > Mycobacterium. The sequence continues at coordinate 1,226 of CAMFLL010000554.1, forward strand.
CAGAGCGTCGATCCGACGATGCTGCCGGGCCGTACCTTCGAGGCTCAGACAGTGCTCACCGATCCCCAACTGGCCGGTATGCAGGTGTCGATCCAGTGGCCGTACTCGGCGAACCTGCACTGCGAGATCCTGGTCGACGACGCAACGGTCGCCCAGGCCGATCAGTTCATTCGCCCGCGCCTCACCCCGGCCAACGACGATCCCGACTACGGCAGGCTGATGTGCGGGGCGCCGCTGACCGCAGGTATCGATGGGGGCGCCCCCGGCGATACGGCTCCGTCCGACGCGGCGGTGGACGCCGGCGCCTCGGTCCCCGCCCCCGCCCCCGAGCCGGCCCCGGCCGGCTGACACCTTCTCAGGGCGCCCAGCCCGTACCATCTGCCCACATCCACGCGCGGCGGTAGGAGTCGAGAAACCATGGCTCCTTGGCGTCCGCCCGCTTGACCGACAGGTAGTCCGCCCGCACCGGCGGGTTGGCGATGAGCCAGTCCCGGAACAGCAGGGCGAATTGCTGGTTGGGCCACCCCGCCACCCGGATGTGCACGTTGGTGGGGCGGCCCGGATCCGCCGAAGCGTGAATCCGCTTGTGCCACAGCGTCTCATCATCGGTATGGTCGAACTCGGCCACGGTGCTCCGGCCGTCGGGCTTGGCCAGATCCTCGGTGATGTGTGGGATCCGCGGATACCCGGCAGCCAGCAGGGCTTCGCTGAGATCGTCGGCGGTGTCGAGTGAGTCGACCGTGATCTGCATGTCGACGACGTCCTTGGCCGGCAGGCCCGGAACCGCTGTCGAGCCGATGTGATCGATCCGGATCGCGCGGTGGCCGCACGCCGTGTTCAACCGGGCCTTGATCCGGCCGGCCTGATCGGGCCAGGACGCGTCATGGTCGACCAGCCTCGACGCATGGTGCGCAGGCTCCCGCTCCTTCACGTTGTGCGCGAACGGCAGGATTCGCCCGTACCAGAGGTCGCGGGCCCGCTCTTTCAGGTCGCCGGCGCTGCCCGAGTTGTCCAGCCAGACGTCGGCGGCGGCACGGCGCTGCTCCTCGGTGGCCTGTGCGGCGACGCGGGCGCGCGCGTCGTCCTCGGTGAAACCCCGGTACTCCAGCAGCCTCGACACTCGCGTCTCGACGTCGGCGTGGACGACGATCACCAACGGAAACATCGGCGCCATGTGTGATTCGACGAGCAGCGGGATGTCCTCGATGATCACCGGATTCTCGTGCGCGTCCACCGCACTGGCGATGAGTTCGGAGCGGCGGTGCGCCACCAGCGGATGGACGATGCCGTTCAGGGTGGCGCGCTTGTCGTCGTCACTGAAGGCGACCGCGGCGAGGGCGGGCCGGTTGAGCGCTCCGTCGGGACGCAGGATCTCCTCGCCGAACGCCGCAACGAGTTTCGACAGCCCCTCGGTGCCCGGTTCGACGACCTCGCGGGCGATCACGTCACCGTCCACGACGATGCCCCCGCATTCGGAGAACGTGGCCGAGACCGTCGACTTGCCGGCGCCGATGCCTCCGGTCAATCCGATACGCAGCATGCCTGACAGTCTGGCAGGGCGTGTCGAACGAAAACTCCCCGGCTCGAAATCGAGCCGGGGAGTTCCGTATTGCTTACGTCAGCGGGTCAGGCGCCGCCGCCGGCCAGCTTCTCGCGCAGAGCAGCCAGCTGGGCATCGCTCGCGAGCGATCCACCGGCGGACTCTTCCGAGCGACCGTTCGACGACGAAGACGTCGGGCGGGCAGCCTCTTCGGCTTCGGCCGCGGCGAACTTCTCCATCTGCGCGGTGTGCATCTTGTGCCGGCGCTCGGCCTCGGCGTAGCGGGCCTCCCACTCGTGGCGCTGCTTGTCGAAACCTTCGAGCCATTCGTTGGTCTCGGCGTCGAAGCCCTCGGGGAAGATGTAGTTGCCCGCCTCGTCGTAGCTGTCGGCCATGCCGTACTTCGACGGATCGAACTCGTCGGTGTAGTCCTCGTTGGCCTGCTTGAGGCTCAGCGAGATCCGGCGACGCTCGAGGTCGATGTCGATGACCTTGACCATCGCGTCGTCACCGACAGCGACGACCTGATCGGGCACCTCGACGTGGCGCTCAGCCAGCTCGGAGATGTGCACCAAACCTTCGATGCCCTCCTCGACGCGGACGAACGCACCGAACGGCACCAGCTTGGTGACCTTGCCGGGCACGATCTGACCGATGGCGTGGGTACGCGCGAAGTGACGCCACGGATCTTCCTGAGTCGCCTTGAGCGACAACGAAACCCGCTCGCGGTCCA
>CAMFLL010000555.1 GCA_945957405.1 uncultured Mycolicibacterium sp.
CGACCCCCAGCTCCCCGCCGCCGACTCGGACCCCCCGCCGCGACGAGATTGCACCCAGGGCTGCGATTCTGGCCGGAAAGCAACCCTCACGACGAACTCGACGCGACCCCCAGCTCCCCGCCGCCGACTCGGACCCCCCGCCGCGACGAGATTGCACCGAAGGCTGCAATTCTGGCCGAGAAGCAACCCTCACGACGAACTCGACGCGACCCCCGGCTCCCCCGTCAGGCCTGACTCCTCACCCCGGCTCCTCCGTCCCCGCCGCCGTCAGGCCGACACCCTGCGTTTCCGTGTCGCCCGCTTCGGCGCCGCCTTGGGCCTGCTCTGCAGCACCTCGGCCAGGAACTTGCCGGTGTAGCTCTCCGGGATGGCCGCGACATCTTCCGGCGCACCCTCCGCGACGACGGTGCCACCGCCGGCGCCACCCTCGGGTCCCATGTCGACGATCCAGTCGGAGGTCTTGATCACGTCGAGGTTGTGCTCGATCACGATCACCGAATTACCCTTGTCCACAAGGCCGTTGATGACCTTGAGGAGCTTGCGGATGTCCTCGAAGTGCAGGCCGGTGGTGGGCTCGTCCAGGATGTAGACGGTGCGTCCGGTCGAGCGCTTCTGCAGTTCGGCGGCCAGCTTCACGCGCTGCGCCTCACCGCCGGACAGCGTCGGCGCGGGCTGCCCCAACCGCACATAGCCGAGGCCTACGTCCACCAACGTCTTGAGGTAGCGGTGGATACCGGTGATCGGCTGGAAGAACTCGGCCGCCTCCTCGATCGACATGTCGAGCACTTCGGAGATGGTCTTGCCCTTGTAATGCACCTCGAGCGTCTCGCGGTTGTAGCGCGCACCGTGACATACCTCGCAGGGCACATAGACGTCGGGCAGGAAGTTCATCTCGATCTTGATGGTGCCGTCACCCGAACATGCCTCGCAGCGCCCACCTTTGACGTTGAACGAGAATCGGCCCGGCTGATAACCGCGCACCTTTGCCTCGGTGGTGGCGGCGAACAGGGTGCGGATCTTGTCGAACACCCCGGTGTAGGTGGCCGGATTGGACCGCGGGGTGCGCCCGATCGGCGACTGGTCGACACGCACCAGCTTGTCGACGTGCTCGAGGCCCGTCACCCTGGTGTGCCGCCCCGGCACGTTGCGGGCACCGTTGAGTTTGTTGGCCAGCACCGCGGCCAGGATGTCGTTGACCAGAGTGGACTTACCCGATCCGGACACACCGGTGACCGAGGTCAGCACGCCCAGTGGGAACGCGACGTCGATCTGCTTGAGGTTGTGTTCGCGGGCACCGACGACGGTCAGCTGGCGCTTGCGGTCGATCGGCCTGCGGATCGCGGGGATCTCGATGCTTTCCTTGCCCGACAGATAGGCGCCGGTGATCGAATCGGGATTCTTCAACAGATCCGCATACGGACCGCTGTGGACGACGCGGCCGCCGTGCTCACCCGCTGCCGGCCCGATGTCGACGACCCAGTCCGAGTGCGCGATGGTGTCCTCGTCGTGTTCGACGACGATCAATGTGTTGCCGAGACTCTTGAGCCGCGTGAGCGTTTCGATGAGGCGACGGTTGTCACGCTGGTGCAGACCGATCGACGGTTCATCGAGCACATACAGGACGCCCACCAGACCGGAACCGATCTGGGTGGCGAGCCGGATGCGCTGGGCCTCGCCTCCGGACAGGGTGCCGGCGGCGCGCTCGAGCGACAGATACTCCAAGCCGACATCGAGCAGGAACCCCAGCCGGGACTGGACCTCTTTGAGGACCTGCCCTGCGATGGCCTGTTCGCGGTGCCCCAGAGTCAGAGAGTTCAGGAAGTCGGCGCAGTCCGAGATGGACAACGCGCACACCTCGGCGATGGATTTGGCGCCGCGATCACCCGCCGCCAGCGTGACGGCGAGGATCTCCGGCTTGAGCCGCGTGCCGTTGCAGACCGGGCACGGGATATCCCGCATGAAGCCCTCGTAGCGTTCCTTCATCTGCTCGGAGTCGGTCTGCTCCATGCGACGCTGCAGGAACGCCATGACGCCTTCGAAATCGGCGTAGTAGGACCGTGTACGGCCGTACCGGTTCTTGTAGCGGACGTGCACCTGCTGGTCGGAGCCCTCCAGGATGGCCTTACGGGCCTTGGCGGGCAACTTGTTCCAGGGAGTGTCGACGTCGAACCCGAGGGCGTCGCCGAGGCCCGCCATCATGCGGGTGAAGTATTCGGCGCTCTGCCCGATCGACCATGGCGCGACGGCACCTTCGGCCAACGTCAACTCCGGGTCGGGCACCACGAGTTCGGGGTCGACCTCCTTGCGGATGCCGAGTCCGGTGCATTCCGGGCACGCGCCGTACGGCGAGTTGAACGAGAACGACCGGGGCTCCAGGTCGTCCACGGCCAGGGCGTGCCCGTTCGGGCAGGCCAGTTTCTCAGAGAACCGCTGTTCGCGATGCGGATGGTCGTCGTCACGGTCGACGAATTCCAGCACCACGATGCCGTCGGCGAGGTTGAGCGCCGTCTCCACAGAGTCGGTGAGCCGCTGCTTGGCCGATGCCTTGACGGTCAGGCGGTCGACCACCACCTCGATGTCGTGCTTTTCCTGTTTCTTGAGCTTCGGCGGATCGGTCAGCGGGTGGACGACACCGTCGACCCGGACGCGGCTGTACCCCTGCGTGTTGAGCTTGTCGAACAGGTCGACGAACTCACCCTTGCGGGTGCGTACCACCGGCGCCAGCACCTGGAAGCGGGTGCCCTCGTCCATTGCCAGCACCTGGTCGACGATCTGCTGCGGCGTCTGGCGGGCGATCTTCTCGCCGCACACAGGGCAGTGCGGTGACCCGGCGCGCGCGTAGAGCAGACGCAGATAGTCGTAGACCTCGGTGATGGTGCCGACCGTGGACCGGGGGTTGCGGTTGGTGGATTTCTGGTCGATCGACACCGCCGGCGACAGGCCTTCGATGAAGTCGACGTCGGGTTTGTCCATCTGTCCGAGGAACTGCCGGGCGTACGCCGACAGCGACTCGACATAGCGGCGCTGCCCCTCGGCGAAGATGGTGTCAAAGGCCAGCGACGACTTGCCCGATCCGGATAACCCGGTGAACACGATCAGTGCGTCGCGAGGCAGGTCAAGGTCGATACTGCGCAGGTTGTGCTCGCGCGCACCCTTGACAATCAGGCGGTCAGCCACCTGGCCCCTTTCAGCGGTTTTTACTCGTTGTGGCGCGTGGCGCAACAGTGCGCCTCTCACGCCTTCACATGGCTGTCGTCCATGCTATGTCTCCCTACCGACAAGAAATCGCCGACCAGTAACGTGGCCGGTATGACGGTCATCGACGACACCTACACCGGCCACGTCGAAGCAGGTCATGGCGCCAGACGGACGTTGCCCGGCGCCACGATCGTGAAGGTGTCGGTGGGCCCGATGGACAACAACGCCTATCTGGTCACCTGTTCCCGCACCGACAAGTCCCTACTCATCGACGCCGCCAACGATGCCGACACG
>CAMFLL010000556.1 GCA_945957405.1 uncultured Mycolicibacterium sp.
GCTCGACCCGGCTGCGGCCGAACCGCCCGCAGACCCGATGCTGCCGCCGCCCCCGCCGGAAGCGACCATCGTCCAAGCCGATCTGACGCTGCCTCCGCCGCCGCTCCCCGATCCGGCGATGGTGCCGGCCGACGCGATGCTGCCGCCGGCTCCCGAGCCTCCGGCGCCCGAGGCTCCGGCCGTCATCCCGGCCGACGCAACCCTGCCGGCTCCCGACATGGCCCCTGCCGACGCACCGCCGGTCGGGATCTGACCGACACCTCTTCGATCTGCGACCTCATGACTCGTCGCGGCGTGCTGCGAGCACCATGAGGACGCGATCGACAGCGGCACCCACATCGTCGGGCGGCGGTACACGGTCCGCGAGGCGAGCCCTCGGCATTGATGGCGATGTGTCCTGGGCGTGTCCGGCGCGGGCCCGGCGCCGCGCGATCATCAGCGCGAAGAACCCGATGCCGAGCAGCATGACCACCCCGAGGGTGACGAGGTAGACGCGGCCACCGCCGCCGGATGATTCGACCGGCCCTGGCGGCGCAGGCGACATCTGCGGCGGAACGGAGGTGGCCGGTGGCGTCCCAGGAGCCGGGCCATCGTCGGCGCCGACAGCGAGCACCACCAGCAACGCCACGATCAGCGACGCCAGCACGCCGGCGCCCACCACGAGAATCGCGACGATCCATCGAATGGGAGTCCGGGTGACGTAATCGGTGGTCCGGTACGACAGCGGGTTGATCGCCGGGGCCAGGCCTTCACCCGGGCGGGCGCGCGGTGCGGTGCCGATCACCGCGCCGCGCAAGTTCTTCAATTCGGCGCGCACCGCACCCTCGTCCCCGGCCCAGACCGCGTCATCCATGCGGTTCACCGCGTCGCCGACGGCAGGCCAGCGCTCGGCGGGAAGCGTGAGCCGAACCACCGACGTGAGCGACTGCGCCGCCTCGTCGATCAGGCTCTCCGACAGCCCACCCGCCACGAACTGACAGTATCTACGGTCATGGCCGACCGCATCGAAGTGCCCCGAACTATCGCCGCTCCCGCCGCCGACATCTTCGCCGTTCTGTGCGATCCGCAGGGGCATGTCGCCATCGACTCGTCCGGAATGCTGCAGGACGCCGACGGCGAACCCGTGCACGCCGTCGGCGACCAGTTCGTCGTCCACATGGACCGGGAAGCGCTCAATGACTTCCCGCAACTCGGCAAGTACGACGTCACCGTCAAGATCACCGAGTACGAACAGGATCGGCTCATCGCCTGGACCATCGACGGCCAGATCAAACCGCAGATCGGCCACGTCTACGGCTACCGGCTCGAGCCCGACGGCGACTCAACGGTCGTGACGTCCTTCTACGACTGGTCCGGTATCGCCCAGACCTGGCGCGATGCCGGCATCTTCCCGGTGATCTCCGAACTCGCGCTGCGCGGCACGCTCGGCATCCTCGACCGCACCGTCCGCCGCGGGTACCCACGCGGCTGACGGTCGTCAACTCAAGGTTGACGATCACCATTCGTCAACTTAAGGTTGACGCATGGATGAAAGCCAGTCCCCGCCCGCCAAGATCACTAACCCGGTCAGCCTCGATGAGCTGATCCGGGTCATCAAGACCGCCCACACCGACGCGCTGGAGCAACTCACCGACGCGGTGCTGACCGCCGAGGCGCTCGGCGATGTCGCCGACCACCTGATCGGTCACTTCGTCGATCAGGCCCGTCGGTCGGGGGCATCTTGGACGGAGATCGGCAAGAGTATGGGTGTCACCAAACAGGCCGCGCAGAAGCGATTCGTGCCCAAGGCCGACACCATGGACACCACCCAGGGGTTCGCCCGGTTCACCCCGCGGGCCCGCAACGCAGTGGTGGCCGCACAGAACGCCGCGGGCGCCGCGCACAACGACGAGATCGGCACCGATCATCTGATCTTGGGCCTGCTCGTCGACCCCAACGCGCTCTCGGTCACGTTGTTGCAGGCGCAGAACGTCAGCGTCGAAGCTCTGCGCGACGCGATCACGCTGCCGCCGGCAGGTGCCGAGACCCGCGCGCTCATCCCGTTCAACGCGCCCGCGAAGAAGGCCCTGGAACTGACATTCCGCGAGGCACTTCGCTTGGGGCACAATTACATCGGTACCGAGCACATGCTTCTCGCGCTGCTGGAATGCGAGGCCGACGACCCTGCCTCGGGCACATTGCACCGCGCGGGCGTCAATAAAGAGAAGGCCGAAGCCGACCTGCTGGAGATGCTGGCGTCGCTGACTGACGCGGGCGCCACCACCGACCAGTGACCGGCCCGGGTTCAGCCAACCCAACGATGCGCGCGAGCCGATGTGCCATCATGCCAGGCATGCCCCGATGGTTTTCGATCCTGCTGGCAATGGTCTCCGCGTTGATCCTCGGTGGGTTTGCCACGGGGCCGGCGGTCGCGGCCGACATGCCGATCGGTCACCTCGGTGACACCCTGCGGGTTCAAGACGACGAGACCGGCGTGATCGCCGACATCACCCTGCTCAGTGTCGAGCCGTCGGAGATCCCGCCGGGCTTCGGTTACCCGCCCCGGCCCCCACGCCGGGAGGTGTGGAAGGCAAAATTGGCGGTGCAGGCGGTACAGGTGCCCAATCCCTACGCCATGGCGATGACATTTGTCTTCAACGGTGTGACACCCACCGGTGATGCCTATCAGCCCCGTAACTCCGATGCTCCCGAGGCGCTGCAGTACGGCCTGCAGAACGCGCCGCAGGGAGCCACCGTCGGTGGTTTCGTGTACTGGGACTGCTACCGCGACCTGGTGTCGAATGTGGTGCTGACGAACAAGAAGAGCGGTGTCCGTCTGGCGCAGTGGAATCTCTAGCGTTGGAGTGCCGGATCACCACCGTCTCGACGGATGAGCTCGACGAACTGGCCGATGTTGCGGCCCAGACCTTTCCGTTGGCCTGTCCCCCAGCGGTGTCGGCGGACAACGTAGCGGCCTTCATCGATGCAAACCTCTCGGCGGTCCGCTTCGCCGACTACTCGGCCGATCCCGAACGCGAGGTGCTGGTCGCTCGCGCCGCCGAAGGTACGCCGATCCTGGGTTACGCCATGCTGATTCGCGGAGTGCCAGATGACCCCGACGTCCTGCGCGCCGTCACCGTGCGGCCCGCGGTCGAATTGTCCAAGATCTACGTGCTGCCCGATTCCCATGGCGGCGCGGTGGCGGCCGGGTTGATGGCGGCCGCGCTAGCCTACGCCGAGCGTCAGGGCGCCGCCTGCCTCTGGCTCGGCGTGAATCAGGAAAATGTTCGCGCGCAACGGTTTTACGCGAAGCAGGGGTTCACGGTCAACGGCACCAAATCGTTCACACTGGGCGATCACATCGAAAACGATTATGTGATGGTGCGCCCGATCTCTTGACGCGAGCAGACGCGAACTCGCATGAATCACCGCTGTTCAGTGCGAGTTCGCGTCTGCTCGCGGGAGTTGAGGCGCGCGGGGGTTGAGGCGCGCGGGAGTTGAGGCGCGC
>CAMFLL010000557.1 GCA_945957405.1 uncultured Mycolicibacterium sp.
GGTCAAGGTGGGTGCGCTGCGAGTGATCGCGACGGTCGCCGACCGCAAGGTGGCGACGTTCCCGGACCTGACGTCCATCAAGGCCCAGGGGATCGATGCCGGTGAACTGCCCGAGGAATTTCGCGGCTTCGTCGGGCCCCCTGATATGCCCACCGAGGCTGTCGACTACTACCAAGGCGTGTTCGCGAAACTGGTGAAGGCGCCGGGATGGCAGGATTTCGTGGATGAGAACGGTTCTGTGACAAACTTCCTCGACGCGGGAGCCTTCGGCTCCATGCTGGCCAAGCAGAACGCGTCGCTGACCACTCTGATCGACGACCTGGGGCTGGCGGCACTGTGAGCGAACCGGGATTGACCGCCGTCCTCGCCGACTACGCGGCGCGATTGCAGTTCAGCGACCTACCCGACGAAGTGGCCCACGAGGCCACCCGCGCGCTGGTCGACCACATCGGTGTCGCCGTTGCGGCCGCGGATCACCCCGCCGTCGATGCGCTGGTGCGGGTCGCGCACCGATCCACCGGACCCGGCACGCACGCGCTGATCGGGCGCGCCGAGACCGTCAGCATGCCGTATGCGGCGCTGATCAACGGTTTCTCGGCGCACCTGCTGGACTACGACGACACCTTCAACCCCGGCGACACGACGGTGCACGGCAGTGCGCCGGTGTGGCCGGTGCTCTTCGCGCTTGCCGGGCAGCGTCCGGTCACCGGCGCCGAAGCGCTGACGGCGTTCGTCGCCGGGTTCGAGGCCGAATGCCGGCTCGGCCGGGCCGCCGGCGATGCGCATTACGAGATCGGCTGGCACGTCACCGGAACGGTCGGCCATGTCGGCGCTGCCGCCGCGGCGGGCCGGCTGCTGATGCTGTCCCCGCATGTCCTGAACATGGCGATGGGCAATGCGGGCACCCAGGCTGCCGGTCTGAAAGCCGTGTACGGCACCGACGGTAAACCGCTGCACGCCGGTAAAGCCGCGATGGACGGGCTGTTGTCGGCCGTGATGGCCGAGGAGGGCATCACGTCGAGTACCGAAATCGTCGAGGGCGCACGGGGTTTCCTGGCGGTGCTGTCACCCGATCCGACGCCGGGCAAGCTCACCGAGAAGCTCGGTGAGCAATGGCACCTGCTCGCCAACGGCTACAAGGCCTATCCGAGCGGATCGCTGATCCACCCCGCCATCGATGCCGTGCTGGCGTTGCGCGCCGAACACGGTTTCGCGGTCACGGATGTCAAACGTGTTCGTGCGACGGTCAATTCGAAGGCCGCCACTGTCACCGGCAAGGTCGATCCGCGGACAGGGCTGGACGCCAAGTTCAGTTTGACGCACGGCGTGGCCGCCGCGTTGATCGCCCGGCCCCGCCTGGAGCATTTCACCGATGCTGCCGCTGTGGATCCCGAGATCGCCGCCGTACGCGACCTCATCGACGTGATCTCCGACGCCGCGGTCGGCAAGCGCGCCGCGGCGGTGACGGTGGATCTCACCGACGGGACGTCACTGACGCACGTCGTCGAAGCCAACAAGGGCACTCCGGAGAACCCGCTGACCGATGGTGACCTGGCGGAGAAGTTCACCGACAACGTCGCGCCCCGGCTGGGCCGGGTTGCCGCGGACGCCCTGCTGACGGCGTGCTGGGGGATCGCGGGCGCCGATGACATTGCCACCATCGCGCGCCTGGCGCGGCCGGCCGGCGCCGAGGGGATGTCGCGATGACGGGCGTTGCGGTGGTGACGGGCGGGGCCCGAAACCTCGGCCGCTCCATGGTGCTCGCGCTGGCCAGGGCCGGTTGCGATGTCGTCGTGAACACCCGCGCTGATGCCGAACAGGCCGAGAAGGTCGCGGCCGAGGCGCGCGCGTACGGCGTTGCCGCGGCGGTCGCCGTGGCCGACGTCGCCGATCCCGCCGCGGTGGAGGCGATGTTCGCGACCGCCGACGCGCTGGGTCCGGTGCGGGTGCTGGTCAACAACGCCGCGCTGCGGACGCGCGTCGACGTGCACGATCTGACACCGGCGCAGTGGCAGACGGTGAGAGCGGTGGTGCTCGACGGCGCGATGCAGTGCACGCTGGCCGCACTCCCGCGGCTGCGCGCGGCCGGCGACGGCCGGGTGATCACGATGATCGGTGCCAACGCCTTGCGCGGCGACCCCGCGCGCGTCCACGTCTCGGCCGCCAAGCACGGTCTGATCGGTCTGACGAAGTCACTGGCGGCAGCGTGTGCGGCCGACGGCATCACGGCCAATGCCGTCTCGCCGGGCAAGATGAACCCGCCCGGCGCCTCGGCCGACGAGATCGACCGGCGCCGCGACATGGTGGCCCAGACCGTGGTGTTCCTGGCGTCGCGGGCCGGCCACGGAGTGACGGGTCAGGTCATCGAGGTCGGGCCCACCCAGTGATTATTCGAATCGTGCCGCGACGGGCCGGGACGGTAGCCTCTCTAGGTTGTGACTGACCGTATCCGTGTCGCCGTGGTCTTCGGCGGCCGAAGCAGCGAGCACGCCATCTCATGCGTGTCGGCGGGCAGCATCCTGCGCAACCTCGATCCGGCGCGTTTCGAGGTCACTCCCGTCGGGATCACCCAGGACGGCGCGTGGGTGCTGTCCAACGCGACACCGGCAACATTGGCCATCACCGATGGCCGGTTGCCGGAGGTCACCGACGCATCGGGCACCGCGTTGGCGCTGACCGCCGATCCGCACCGGCGTGGGGAGTTGATGTCGCTGGACGCCACCGGCGCCGGCGAGGTCTTGGGCTCGGTCGACGTGGTCTTTCCCATCCTGCACGGGCCGTACGGCGAGGACGGCACCATTCAGGGCCTGCTCGAGTTGGCCGGGGTGCCGTATGTCGGGGCTGGCGTGTTGGCCAGTGCCACCGGGATGGACAAGGAATTCACCAAGAAGTTGCTGGTGGCCGAGGGCCTGCCGATCGGTGACCATGTCGTGCTGCGGGCCCGGCAGACCACCCTGGAACCCGAACAGCAGGAGCGCCTCGGCCTGCCGGTGTTCGTCAAACCGTCGCGCGCCGGCTCCTCGATCGGGGTCAGCCGGGTGACGTCGTGGGCTGATCTGCCCGCCGCGATCGCGACCGCCCGCCAGCACGACCCGAAGGTGATCATCGAAGCCGCGATCAACGGCCGGGAACTCGAATGCGGGGTGTTGGAATTCCCCGACGGCCGCATCGAGGCCAGCGCCATCGGCGAGATCCGTGTGTCCGGGGTGCGCGGGCGCGAGGACGGTTTCTACGATTTCGCCACCAAATACCTCGAGGACGCCGCCGAACTCGATGTGCCGGCCAAGATCGACGACGACGTGGCCGACGAGATCCGCCAACTGGCCATCCGAGCGTTTGACGCCATCGACTGCCAGGGCCTGGCGCGCGTCGACTTCTTCCTGACCGAGGACGGGCCGGTGGTCAACGAGATCAACACCATGCCCGGTTTCACCACCATCTCGATGTACCCGCGGATGTGGGCGGCCAGCGGGGTGGACTACC
>CAMFLL010000558.1 GCA_945957405.1 uncultured Mycolicibacterium sp.
GCAGGGTGTCCCCGATGTCGATATCGGCGCCGGCGCAATCTCGGACCGCGTTCCCCGGTTCAACCATCCGCAGGGTCGTATCTACGGGCAGCCAGGACCGCACCACCGCCGGTTCCAGTGGCGCCAGGCAGCACACCACGGTCACGCGGACCTCACGTGAGTCATGACGTGTTTGAGACGGGTGTATTCCTCCAGCGCATACGCGGACACGTCATTGCCGTTCCCGGAGTGCTTGTACCCGTTGTTGGGCATTTCCGCGGCGATCACCAGATGGCAGTTGACCCAGACCTTTCCGAAATCCAGGGCGGCACTGACTCGCACGACGCGGTCGTGATCGTGTGTCCAGATTCCGGCGGCCAAGCCGAAGCGCACGTCATTGGCAAGGGCGACGGCCTCGGCTTCATCGCGAAATGACTGCACGGTCACGACCGGACCGAACACTTCCTCTTGCACCAGTTCGTCGTCCTGGCGGACACCCGTCACCACGGTCGGGGGGAAGTAATAACCGACCCCGGACTCATCGGGGCGGCCGCCGGTCCGGACGTCGGCATGTGGGGGCAGCCTGTCGAAGAATCCCGTGACCTTGTCGAGGTGAGCCCTGCTGTTCAACGGGCCGTAGTCGGCGGTGGGATCATCAGGTGGGCCATGCCGGGTTGCACCGGCGGCCCTGACCAGTTCGGCGACGAACCGGTCATGGACGGTTTCGGCGACCAGGACCCGGCAGGCGGCTTCGCAGTCCTGCCCGGCGTTGAAGAATGCCGCGGCGGCTATCTCCCGCGCCACTGTGGCCAGGTCGACGTCATCGAACACCAGTACCGGTGCCTTACCTCCTAATTCGAGATGAACGCGCTTGAGGTCGGCCGCGGCAGACGCCGAAACCTCGACGCCGGCACGTTCGCTGCCGGTCACCGAGATCAGGCGTGGAATCGGATGGGCCACCAGCGCCCTGCCGGTGTCACGGTCACCGACGACGACGTTGAGCACACCGGGCGGCAAGATCTCACCCAGGATGGCCGCCGCCAGCACCGTCGAACACGGGGTGGTATCAGACGGTTTGAGAACGACCGTGTTGCCCGCCGCGATAGCGGGCCCGAATTTCCACAACCCCATGTTGAGCGGGTAGTTCCACGGCGCCACCTGACCGCACACCCCGATGGGTTCACGCCGAACCGTCGAGTCGTAGCCGGACAGGAAACTCCCTCCGGCCAGCCCCCGCATGTCACGGCAGGCAGCGGCGTAGAACCTCAGATGATCGACGATCGGCGGGAATTCGTCCTCGGACATCACGCGGCGCGGTTTGCCCGTGTTACGGCATTCGGCGTCGACGAGGTCGTCCTTGCGTTCCTGCAGCGCGTCGGCGGCCCGAAACAGCGCGATGCTACGTTCGGCAGGCGTGGTCATGCGCCAGGTGTCGAACGCGTTGAGCGCCGCGCGGCATGCCATGTCGATGTCTGCCTCGCGCGACAACGGAGCCATCACATAGGGCTGGGCTGTACTGGGGTCGATGACTGGGGAGTACTGGCCGCCGACGGGATCGACCAGCTTGCCGTCGATGTAGTTCTGCAGACTGTCCATGGTCACGCCGCGATCTCGGCTTCGTCGATCAGCTGCCGCAGTCGACGCACCTTGTCGTCGGGCAGAGGACCGTACGGCCTCCTGGGTACACCGAGATCGACACCGACCGCCTCGGCTGCCGCCTTGACCGACGCCGCGTAACCTTCTGCGCCGAGGAAATGCATGACGTTCCACAGCCGCTGGAACGTCACGGCGGCTTCGGCGAACTTTCCCGCCTGTACGTTCTCGTAGATCTGTACGCACTCTCGAGGAGCGAAATTAGGTGTGCCCCAGATTGTTCCGGTACCGCCGGCCACCAGCCCCGGTAACACGATGGTGTCCCAGCCCACGAAGGTGGTCAGGCGATCGCCGAGATTCAGCATCAGGTCCAGCGCCTGCTCGAGATTGCCGGTGGTGTCCTTGACATAGGTCACCGCGTCGGTGCGATCCAGCAGCCGCTCGTAGAACGTCCGGTCGAGGTTCATCCCCGTCACCGCGGGCAGGTTGTAGACGATCACCGGCAACCCCGCGGACCCTCCGACCGTGGCGAAGTATTCGATCACCTCGGCCTGGGTCGGAGCTTCGTAGTAGGGCTGCACCAGCAGCAGTGCGTCCGCACCGGCTTCAGCTGCGTCACAAGATAATTCGAGGGCCTCCGCGGTGCTGGTCGAACCGGTTCCCGGCACCACGGGTACCCGACCGGCCGCCTGGCCGATAGTTATCCGGTTGACCCGCTTGCGTTCCTCGGTGGTCATCGCCGCGAATTCACCGGTGCTGCCACAGGGCACGAGCCCATGGATGCCCGCGTCGATCATGCGGTCGACGTGCTGGCGCAGGGCAGGCTCGTCGATGTCGCCGTATTCGTCGAATGGGGTGGACAGGGCGGCGAGAACGCCATGGAGTGTGCTCATAGGTGGTGTTCCTCAGTGGTGGGTGGGCGCGGTGGCGGGATCTACCGTGGTGTCCGGTTCGCCCCGTGCGTCGTCATTGGCAATGGTGTGCAGTTCGGCGTAGAGCTGGGGCCTACGGCGGCGGATGAATTCGGCCCCGGCCAGTCCGGCCACGAACGCGAGGACGATGATGCCGCCGATGACGACGGCGTTGACGGTGCCTCCGACCAACAGCGGGAAGTTCACGATGACCAGCACCAGGACAGCCGCCAGGCCGATGAAGGCCAACGCGGGCGCGATCAATGCCTGCCAGCGGCCCGGTGCGTCAGGTTCGCGGCGGAAGAATGCGATCACGGCCAGGCTGGTGAGGACCATCAGCATGATCAGACCGGCGGTCGACGCCCCGGACAGCCAGGTGTAGGTCTGCGCGATCGGGTCGAGCCCCACCACCCAGACCAGCACAGTGCAGACCAGTGAGATGGCCGAGACAGTCAGCGAGGATTTAGACGGCGCGCGGTGTTTCGGACTGACCTCACCGAGAAACGCCGGCAGCAGCCCGCGGTTCGACAGCGTGAACTGATATCGGGTCACCACGTTGTGGAACGCGAGGACAACGGCGAACAAACTGGTGGTCAGCAGGACCTGCATGACGTCTTTGACGATGGTCGCGACGTAGATCTGCCCGAGATCGAGCGTGAAGTTCTCGGGATCCTCGGTGGCTCGGGTCACCGCGTCCGCGGTGCCGACCCCCAGGATCATGCACCAGGACGCGACCGCGTAGAACCCGCCGATGAAGAACACCGCGATGTAGGTGGCGCGGGGAATTGTCCGGTCCGGTGCCTTGGCCTCGTGCCGGAACACGGCGGTGGCCTCGAATCCGATGAACCCGAAGATCGCGAACATGATCCCGAGGCTCGGCGTGCCGACACCGAGTTGCAGCGGTGACATGGGTTCGGCGTTGAGGCCCGCTGCCCCGCCGTGGGCGATGATCGCCACCGACACCACGATGATGACCAGGGTTTCGGCAACGAGAAGTAC
>CAMFLL010000559.1 GCA_945957405.1 uncultured Mycolicibacterium sp.
CCCCCGGCACTGTCGCCGCCGACGGCAATCCTCGTGGGATCGACGTCGAGGAGCTCGGTGTGCGCCACCGCCCAGCGGTAGGCGGCGTGACAGTCCTCGACAGCCGCCGGGGCCTTGTGCTCGGGCGCCAACCGGTAGTCGACGGACAGCACGTGGATGCCGCCCTCGCGGCAGATGTAACGGCACAGCGCGTCGGAGGAGTCGAGATCACCGAGGACGTAGCCGCCGCCGTGGAAGAAGACCAGCAGCGGTGCCGGCCCCGTCACATCGGGCCGGTAATGCCGGGCCCCGATCGCGCCTGGTAATGACATCTCGTCGACGCGAACCGGGACCGGCGCTCCGCCCAGGGAGACGCACAGATCGTGAAAGGCCGCTCGACTGGCAGCCAGATCGTGCTGATCGAGCACCAATTCGGGTACGCCGACCAGATGCAGGGAGGTGAGGAACAGCTGAAGCGTCGGGTCCAGGGTGTTGCCGTCGAGAATCACCGTCCCCTTACCGGACAGCACCCGTTTGGCGGCGTCAGGAAGCGACGGCAGCAGCTTCGGGGTGAGTCTGGTTCCGGCTTGCAGCACCAATTTCGGTGGTCTGCGGCGGCGAGAACGTTCGTCGGTCACGGAGATCGACGGTAATTCCTGGCGCGTGCAATTAGGTGACATACCGGCTCAGTAATAGGGTGAGCCTCGAATTCATACCTTCAGAAGCAGGTGGGTGAGATGACGGCGACCGGCCAGTCGGGGGCGACTGTTCCATCAATCGGGCTCAACGACGAGAACACCATCCCGGCCCTTGGCCTGGGCGTCGGCGAGCTCAGCGACGCCGAGACCGAGCACTCGGTGGCGGCCGCACTCGAGGTCGGCTACCGGCTGATCGACACCGCGGCGGCGTACGGCAACGAGGCCGCCGTCGGCAAGGCGATCCGTGAGTCGGGTATCCCCCGCGCCGAGATCTTCGTGACCACCAAGCTGGCCACCGACGACCAGGGTTTCCAGTCCTCGCAGAACGCCCTCAAGGCCAGTCTCGAGCGCCTCGGACTCGACTACGTCGACCTGTACCTCATCCACTGGCCCAACGCCCAGGCCGGGTTGTACATCGACAGCTTCGGCGGCATGATGCGCGCTCGCGAGGACGGCCTGACCCGGTCGATCGGTGTGTGCAATTTCACGCCCGACACCCTCTCCGATGTCATCGACCTGACGTTCGTCACGCCGGCGGTGAACCAGATCGAGCTGCATCCGCTGCTCAACCAGTCCGCGCTGCGGGCGTTCAACGCCGAGCACGACATCGTCACGGAAGGTTACGGCCCGCTGGGCGTCGGACGGCTGCTGGAGAACCCGGCCATCGCGGCCATCGCGACGTCGTACGACAAGTCACCGGCCCAGGTGTTGATCCGCTGGAGCCTGCAGCTGGGCAACGTAGTGATTCCACGCTCGTCGTCGCCTGAGCGCATCGCGCAGAACTTCGACGTGTTCGACTTCGAACTGAGCACCGACGATATGGATACCCTCGGCACTCTCGACGACGGCACCCGCTTCCGTCCCGACCCCGAGACCTACACGGGCACCTAGCCCCGACCGACCTCCCCTCCCCCGCGCCGAGCGTCCCGCCACGGCGCGAGCAGGCGATTCTTCGCGCCGCCACGGCACATTCGGCGATACCTGCATCACGTCTGCACCGGCGAAATCGGTTGCGCCGCAACTGCTTCTGTCACGAGAGCAGTCGATCCGGCATCCCGACGGACCGTCTACGGGTACCCGAAACTTTCGGCGTGGATGCCCAAACTTGTTGGGGTTGAGGCGATTTCACGATGCCCAAGTTGCGCATCCAGCTTTGGTGGGGCTAAGCTTGGTTCAGCGAAGGGGAGTAGCCCCCGATCGGATAGTCGACATACTGGCCCACGGGCCCGGTTATCCGAACCGGCTGTTGATCAGCCGGTGGGCGAGACCTTCGGCCGTACAGACCGTTATCGGTTGCCGGCCGGAGGCACAATGACGAGCCCCGATCGACAACCACGACCGAGGAGTCGCTGGTGTTATCCGCTCTGCTGCTGAGCTTCGCCGTCATCTTCGTCGCCGAATTGGGCGACAAGACCCAACTGGTGGCGATGACATTCGCACTACGTTATCGCTGGTGGGTGGTGCTGGCCGCGATCACCGCCGCCACCACCGCGGTGCACGTGCTGTCGGTCGCCATCGGCCACTACCTCGGCGCCGCGCTCCCCACGCACCTGCTGGGCCTGCTCGCCGGCGCGATGTTCGTCTTCTTCGGCCTGTGGACGCTGCGCGGTGACAAGCTCACCGACGAAGAAGCCAGCCGCGCCCAGCGCGCGACCGGCGCCGCGTTCTTCGTGGTCACCTCGGCATTCTTCCTCGCCGAGCTCGGCGACAAGACGATGCTCGCAACCATCACCCTTGCCGCCGACCACAACTGGCTGGGCGTGTGGATCGGCTCCACACTGGGCATGGTGGTCGCCGACGGGCTCGCCATCATCGTCGGTGCCGTCGCCGGCAAGCACCTGCCGGAGCGCACCATCCAGATCGCCGCTGCAGCACTGTTTTTGATCTTCGGCGCGTTCATGCTGCTCGAGAACGGCTTCCCCACCCTGCCTGCCCTGGCGGTCGGCGCCATCTCGATCGCGATCGTCATCGCCCTCGCCGCGGCGGTGCGCGCCCTGCCCCAGCGTTTCCAGCCTCCGGTGCTGCGACGACCTCAGCGCGCCGACGACGCCGAGCTCGACGGGGACGCCGCGCGGGAGCCTGCGCTTCAGCGCGACAGCGACTGATGCGAGGCGGGGTCTCCGTCGAGTTGGTCGGCGTGGAAGAGTGCCTGGTTCAGGAGTGCCCCGACGTGCTGGTCGGCCGCTGAGTAGTAGACGAAGGTGCCCTCACGCCGCCCCTTGACCAGGCCGGCCAGCCGCAGCTTCGCCAGGTGCTGACTGACGACCGTGGGCGCCACGTCGGCGAGTTCGGCGAGGCAGGCCACCGATGATTCGCCCTGCAGGAGGGCCCACAACACCTTGATCCGGGTCGGGTCGCTGAGCATGCGGAATGACTCGGCCGCCAGATGGACCTGCTCCTCGGTGGGCATCTGGAAATCCGAGAGCGACGTGTGCATACGGCCGACGATACCTCTGCAGTCGTGTGATCAGCTGCATATGTAGCTTCTTACAAGCGCACTTGCGAATGTGCATGAATGCGCAGCTACGCTGGTCCGGTGACCGTCGAATCCACCCGTGCGCAGCCCGCCGCCATCGAGCTCGTTCACCCGGAGCGGATCCCACGGGCGAGCGTCTGGGATCTGCCCGAGGTGCGGTGGGCGCTGGCAGCCACCGCACTGTTCCTGCCCGGTCTGGCGACGCAGCTGGCGGGAGCGCCCGCCTGGCTGTTCTGGGCGCTGTATCTGGCGTGCTACGCGACCGGCGGCTGGGAGCCTGGCTGGGCAGGTCT
>CAMFLL010000560.1 GCA_945957405.1 uncultured Mycolicibacterium sp.
GGGCTGGACGCAACGCATCATCGAGGCGGCATTGGAACTTCGCCGGGAGCATTCCATCGAGACCCGGGACGTTGCGGCAATCGCGATCGAGATACCGCCGTTCGATTTCATCAACAGACCGGCGCCGTCGAGCGGGCTTGACGGCAAGTACAGCGTTCAATATGCGGCAGTGGTGTCCCTGCTCGACGGTGACGTCACGATCGATTCGTTCAGCGACGCCCGGCGCTTCTCCGCGGACGTCGACGACATGTTGTCCAGGGTGACGGTGAGCTACGACCCGTCGATCGAGATGAGCAGCCTCAAAACCCTGGCCCGCGTCCACGTCACCTTGACCGACGGAACCGAACTGACCTGCTCGAAACAACGGATACCCGGCATGCTCGGCATCCCCTTGAGCGAAACGGAGCAGCTGGCGAAGTTCATGTCGTGCACGGTGCCGGTGATCGGTGCACAACGGGCCGAGGCCATCGCTGCGCTCACCGATCGCCTCGAGGAGCTGGACACCGTGTCCGAACTGATAGGCCTGGTGGCCGGAATCGACGCCACATGAACGCCGTGGCCGCGGCGAGCGCAGACAGCGAGTTGAGACTGCGGGCGGTGCCCGCGAGGGAGGAAGAGCAATGAAAACAACAGCACGACCTTGGCGCAAGGCACTGCACGCGACCCTCGCGGTCGCCATCGGGGTGGCTGCCGTCGGCTGCTCGAAAGAGGAGAAGGGGATCGACAGCGAAGCGGCGGGCGATTGCGCCTACCCACCGGATTCGGTTGTCGAGATCCACATCCCGGGCAGTGTCGGCGGTGGTTCCGACACCACGGCGCGCACCCTCGCACCGCACCTGTCGCGGTTGACGCCGGGCCACCCGAACATCCAGATCAAGAACTACCCCGACGCCCTGCAGGTGACCGCGGCCAACCAGTTCCTCCGCACCCCCGATGACGGCTCCAACATCCTTGCACTGAGCCGAAGCTCGACGTATCCGGTCGTCCTCGGCCTCGAAGGCGTGGAGTACGGGTTCGACAACCTGACGCCGATCGTCGGATTCCAGACCGGGGCGCTGACGTACTCGCGAAGCGACCTCGGGATCAAGGATGGCGAGGGGCTGGCGAAATACGGCGGCGAGCTGATCTATGGCGCCTCCAGTCCCGTAGGTGGCAACACACCGACCCTGCTGTCGTTCGAACTGCTCGGCCTCGATCCGAAGACGGTGTTCGGCTATGACGGATCCGGGCCCGTGCGAGTGGCTTTCGAGCAGGGCGAGGTGAACATCAACTACGACACGTCGGCCTCCGTCCTGGAATACGTCGATGGTCAGATCGAGAAAGGCGCTGCCACACCGCTGTTCACCTTCGGAGTCATGGAGAACGGCAAGTGGGCACGCGATCCCATGATGCCCGATTACCCGACCTTGGAGGAGGTCTACACAAAGGCATTCGGCAAGGAACCGTCCGGCGTGGAATGGGATGCCTTCAATGCATTGACAGTGCCAGGGCTGACGCTTAACAAGTCACTGTGGCTGCACAAGAGCGCGCCCGAGTGGGCGAAGTGTGCGCTCGGCAAGGGCGTCGAGGCACTGATGAACGACGAGGAATTCAACAAGAACCGTGGCGAGGAGATCGGTCCTTATGCGCTGTATCGCGGGAAGGAGCTCCAAGATCTCGTCGAGCGTGTCTTCAACATCCCCGAGGAATCCCTCGACTGGCTGCGCACCTGGCTGCATGACAAGTACGACGCCGACTTCAAAGACTTCGAGTGAGTGAGGGACGAACAACGATGACGCTCACTGCTGAACTGGCAGAGCTCATTTGCGCTGTCAGTCCGGAGAGGTGGCGCGCGAGTCTGTCATCGACGTGGTGGGCGTCGCTCTGGCCGGCTACACGGAGCCGTCGGGGGTCGGCCGACTGGCCACCGAATATGTCACCGCGCTCGGTGGTGAACCGCAGGCGACACTGATCGGATCGGGCCGGCGCACCTCGGTCCTGCACGCCGCGTACGCCAACGGCACGATGTCCCACGCTCTGGATTTTGATCCGACGTGGTTTCCCCTGAATCATCCTGCGTCGCCAACGATCCCGGGCATCATGGCACTAGCCGAACTCAGGAGCGCGACGTGGGCGCAGCTGATCGCCGCTGTGGTGGTGGCATTCGAGGTGCAAGGCCGGTTGCGCTTGGCGTCGACCGGGCAGCATCCCGGGAAGGGCTTCCACAAGCCGGGTACCACCGGTTTGATCGGTGCCGCTGCCGGATGCGCGAGCATCCTCGGGCTGTCGCCCGGCCAGACCCTCAACGCGCTGGGTATCGCCGCATCCCGGGCGGGGAGCCTGAGCATCAACACCGGCACCATGACCAAACCGTCCCATGCCGGCCACGCAGCCAGAATGGGCGTCGAGTCCGCTCTGCTGGCCGAGCTCGGTTGGACCGCCAACGGCGACGTCTTCGGTCCCGGTGGATATTTCGACACGTTCTTGCGCGGCGAGGCCGAACCACGGTTGCTGGTCGAGGGATTCGGCGCACCGTACCGGATGGTCGACCCGGGCGTGGCACTGAAGAAGTATCCATGCAACTACTACACGCAACGCGGGATCGATGCCGCGTTGGCAATCAGGGAACGGATAACGCCGGGGCTGACCATCGAGGCGGTGAACATCGTGTTCCCCGAATTCGATCACGTCGACCGTCCTCGGCCGAAAACGGGGCTCGACGGCAAGTTCAGCGTCCAGTTCACCGCCGCACTGGCACTTCTCGACGGGAAGGTCACCGTCGACTCGTTCATGGACGACCAGGTGCGGCGACCGGATGTACAGGACATGTTGGGCCGGACCACGATGACGCTCGATTCCTCGATACCGGTCGACTTCCCGGACACCTGGACAGAGGTCTCGGTGCGGCTGTCCGACGGATCGGTGGTGACCGAGCGGATGCAGAAGCTCACCGGCTTCCACACGCCGTTGAGCGACGAACAGATCAGCGGAAAGTTCATCAGCTGCGCCACGCGTGCCTTGGGTGATGCGGCTGCCGTGACGTTGCTGCGGTCACTTCAGCAGATCACACCGACGGCCCGCGTCGACACCGTGACCCCGCTGTTCGGCGCACCGCGCATCGAGGAGCCAGCGATATGACCGGCTCAGCGAGATCCTTGACAGTCCTGGTGACCGGTGCCGGACGCAACATCGGCCGCCACGTGGCTGAGACATTCGCGTTGTGCGGCGCTCGCGTCGTGCTCAACGCGCGCGGCAACGAGGACATCGAGAAGGCTGCCGCCGGCATCCGTGAACGCGGCGGCCAGGCGGTCGCCGCTCCCGGCGATGTGGCATGCGAGTCCGACGTCGAGAACATCATCGGGATCGCGCACGACAGCTTCGGTACCGTCAACGTTCTGGTGCACAGTGCCACCACTGTCTCTTATACACATCTCCGAGCCCACGAGACTAA
>CAMFLL010000561.1 GCA_945957405.1 uncultured Mycolicibacterium sp.
CCTTGATCCGCTACTGGAATGGCACCGCATGGACCGAGCACACAGCGTCTTGGAATGGTCAGCGCTGGGTTTAAGGACGGCACCAGCTCCGCCAGCGACAGGCACCCGCGTGTTCGCCGGCATCGACCGAGTAACCAATCACTAGGGGGCACACTTCTTGTACCGGATTCGTGCTGGCCGGAACCAGCATCGGCTTGTCCGCTGCGCGGCTAGGATTCGCTGATGCGATACCTGGGGGCGGTCTCGGCGACGGTCGGGTTGTTGGTGGCCGTAGCGCCCACCGCGTGGGCCGAGCCGGGCGTTTGGCCCGACTGCAATCCCAACGTCCCCGAGGCGATGGAATGCTCAAAGCCTCCCAGCGGCAACTGTGTCCAGCCGGCTATCGATGACTTCTCCGGGCTCAACGGTGGCGCGTTCGTCTGCGCGGCGTCCGGGCAGTGGGCTTGGCGGTCGATGACGTACCCGCAATGGGACGCCTGTCAGCAGAAGATTGGGCGGGGAGAGAACTGTTGACCTCCGCAGGTTGGTATCCGGACCCGTCAGGCATGCCGGGGTTGCGGTATTGGGATGGCCACGCGTGGGGCCAACTGTGCACTCCTGGGCCGCACCGTCTCAGCAGACCGCGGTGCCGCAGAGTGCGGCATCGACTGCGTCCCTTGAGTCTGTCGGGCGTCCACTCACGCCGGGCCACGATGATGCTGTGGTGCGACGGAACTCGAGCGAGAAGATCGTGGCCGCGATTTTCGCCTTCGCGTTTGGCGGACTCGCCTCCGGCTTCTCCATAGCTGGCGAGTGGAAGGCCGTGGGTGGTGTGGTGATCCTGGCTGTACTTGTCGGCGTGCCGATATTTTTGGTGATGCTGGCATTGCGACGGGTCAAACATGTACGACTCGATCGCGCGAATCGCCGCGAATACGAAGCCGAGTTGGCTTCCCGGTCCAAGCAGGAGCACCAAGCGATGATGCACCAGGCGACATCAACGCCGGTGCCTTCGGCAGGTACCAGCCGCCACAACTGGGCCTGATTGAACTACCCGACGCCGAGCAGATGCGCCGACAGGCTTGGCAGCCAGACCTTTCCGCTCAGGCACCGGCGGTGCGTCCGAAAAACCCGGCGCCATCGCACGTAGTCACCCAATATCCGACGCAGCACTTCCGGAAGCCGGCAGGATCCCAAGCCGCGCCCGACGACACGCCTGGATACGGAGACAAATAGAACCCTGGCGCAAAGTGTCGTCGACGCGAGCAACACGGCTTTGTCAGACCGTCGTTCTATGGTTGCGAGACGAAGCCCCCGCATAACTCATCGGCGGTGACGCTCGGTTCTGAACGCCGTGCGGGGGCTTCGCTGAGCGGCTACTTAATTTCGAGGTGTGAGCCTTCGAACGGCCGCCCGATGATCACATAGCCAGCGCGGCCGAAACCGAAACGCTGACAGTCGATTTAGGTGCGACCGACGTCGGAAGGATCTTCGTCGTCGGAGTCTCCGTCAGTTGTGTCATCGTCAGGATCGGTCAGTGGTGGGTTGGCGTCGGGATCAACGGTGCCATCGGGTCGGTCGGCAGGGCCGCCGGAAGGCTGGTCGGTTCCGTCGTCGCGGGGTGGGTTTTCCTGTGCGTTTGTCATGATGTGCCAGATTTCTCGAGTGGCCGACGCGTATTTGCGGCGGCGCTACTTAGTCGGGTACCCGTGCCGGGCGGACGAAAATATGACGTCTCGTCGGAGTCAGGCGTTACGCGAGCATGGCGTCGATGGCGTCGGCGTTGCCCTGTCCACTGGTGCGGTCGAGGTGGCCGTAGACGTCGACGGTGGTTTGGATGCTCTCGTGGCCGAGGTGCTGCTGGACCGCCGGCATGGGCCTGGTCTTCAACAGCCAGGACGCGCACGTGTGTCGAAGGTCGTGGATCCGTGGCGATTTCGTCAAGCCCTGGGCTTTGGCTTTGGTGATGGCCGGCGCCCACACGTTGGGGTGGAAGTTGTGGACACGGACTGGGCCGGCGTCGTCGCGCACCACCTTGTCGGAGAACTGGCCCTTGCCGCGGCCGGAATTGGTGAACACCCACTGTCCGGTCAGGTCGAGCTGGCCGAGCACACGGGCGGGCACGTTGACTGTCCGCACGGACTTCTTCGTCTTCGGCGGGCCGAGGTGGTAGCCGCCGTAGCCGGTCTTCCACGCCTTGGTTATCCGGACCGTCCCGGCCTTAACGTCGATGTCGGCTGGCTGCAGTGCGGTCGTCTCGCTCCATCTGCATCCTGAAGAGACGAGGAATGTGACTAAGGGTCGCCAGTACTCGCTGACGCAGGACAGCAGCAGGTCGAATTCCTCGCGCTCGAGGAAGACCATGGGCGGCCGGTCCCAGCGCGGGTTTTTCACGCCGTCGCACGGGTTTGACTTGATGTGGCCGGCCTGCACCGCGAGTTTGAGTGCGCCGGAGACGAAGTCGCGTTTGTTCTTGATGGTCTTCGGGGAGCCGCCCATGTCGGCGACCCATTTCGACACGTCCTCACGGGACACGTTCACCACCGGTAGGTCGGCCAGGGCGCCGAGGTCGTTGCGGATGTAGGCCCGGTATCGGCGAACGGTGCCGGGCTCGACGCCGGTGAGGTGGTCGACGTGCTGGGTGAGCCATTTGGCGACGGTGAGTTCGACGCGCGGGGTGTCGAGGATCTTCAGGATCTCGCGGGCCCGGACCGGGCCGTGTTTCTTGATGAGGTCGTCGCAGCGTTCGGCGTCTCGCGGGTTGTCCCAGGAGAGGGAGGTCTGCTTGCCGTCTTCGCGGAACCGGGTCTGCCAGTACGGGGTTCCGTCTTTGAGGTGCCGGAGACTGACACTCATTGTGGTTCTGGCCGGAAGTTTGAGCCCACAGGTGACCTGCGCATACGCCCACGTTACCGCGAATTGTGGTTCGCGGATTGTGGATGGCGTACGCTTGACCTGTGTTCAGTTGTTTGACCTGCGGTTTCCCGCCGATCTTGGGTGGAGCTAAGGGGATTCGAACCCCTGACCCCCACACTGCCAGTGTGGTGCGCTACCAACTGCGCCATAGCCCCTGAAGTTGTGCTTGTCGAAGGTACACCACCGGGACTCGAAGCATCAAAACAGCAGCTCAGGGGCAGTCCCCGCCCACTTCGGGACCCAGCGGGAGGGGCGGCGTGTGCTCCTCGGAGCTGCGCAGGCGCGTCTCGGGAGCGAACAGCCAGAACACGGCCGCGACCAGCAGGATCGCGCCGCTGATCACGAAGGCCGCACCGAACGACAGATACTGGGCGATCTGGCCGACCGCCAGCGAGCCCAGGATGGTCCCGACGTCGGCCATCATCTGGAAGGTCGCAATGGCCGTCCCGCCACGCGCCTTCCCGATGATGTCGGCGACAGCCGCCTGCTGTGGCGAGATGAACATGCCGGTCGCGGCCCCGGTGACATAGGC
>CAMFLL010000562.1 GCA_945957405.1 uncultured Mycolicibacterium sp.
TATCCTCTTCGTCGGCAGCGTCAGATGTGTATAAGAGACAGCCGTGGAACAGCGCGGTGAAGTCCAGGTCCGGCGGCAGGCGCAGCGGGATGAACCCGAAACACCGAATGCCCAACCGCGCGAAGTGCTTTGCGTCGGTGCCTGCCGACAGCATGTAGGGCACGGTGCGCGCATCGGGATCAACGGCCACCAGCGCCGCATTCATGGCCTCCACCAGCTCCCCGTCGAAGGTCGTCTCGTACGACGGCAGTTCGGTGATCCACTCCCGCTTGACGTCGGGCCCGATGATCTCGTCGACCTCACGCTCGAATGCCGCCTGCCGACCCGGCAGCACTCGGCAGTCCAGCACCGCCTCGGCGATCGCGGGGATGACGTTGGCCTTGTAGCCGGCCTTCAGCATGGTCGGATTGGCGGTGTCCCGCAGCGTGGCGCTGATGATCCGGGCGATGGAGCCGAGTTTGGCGATGGTGCCGTCGATATCCGGCGAGTCCGGGTCGAACGCGTAGCCGGTTTCCTCGGCGACCGCCGTCAGGAATTCGGTGACCGCAGGGCTCAGGACCAGCGGAAACTGATGTCGGCCCAGCTTGGCGACGGCCTCGGTCAGGATCGTGACGGCGTTATCGGTGTGGATCATCGAGCCGTGGCCGGCGCGGGCACGTGCCGTGAGCTTCATCCACAGCATGCCTTTTTCGGCCGTCTCGATCAGGTAGAGCCTGCGCTCTCCCCCATCCTGGGTGGGCACGGTGAGCGAATAACCGCCGACCTCGCCGATGGCCTCGGTGATGCCCTCAAACAGATCCGGGCGGTTCTCCACCAGCCACTTGCAGCCGTACTTACCGCCGGCCTCCTCGTCGGCGACGAACGCGAACACCAGGTCGCGAGGCGGGACGATGTTCGCGCGCTTGAAGTGCCGCGCAACCGCGATCATCATCCCGACCATGTTCTTCATGTCTATCGCGCCACGGCCCCACACGTAACCGTCCTCGATGGCACCGGAGAACGGGTGCACGCTCCAGTCGGCGGCCTCGGCGGGCACCACATCGAGGTGACCGTGCACCAGCAACGCGCCACGCGATCTGTCGGCGCCTTCCAGGCGGGCGAACACGTTGCCGCGCCCGGGCGCACCGGACTCGACGTACTCGCACGAGTAGCCGACCTCTTCGAGTTGCTGGGCCACCCACCGTGCGCACTCCTCTTCGCCTTTGGTGGTGGCGAGCTCACCGGTGTTGGAGGTGTCGAAACGGATCAGCGAGCTGACGAGTTCGACGACCTCTTCCGTCGGGTTGCTCGCCTGGGCTGGATTGACCACAGTTCCCTTTCTCACGATCGCGACAAGTCGTTGTGACGACGTGCCCCTTTTCCTACCACCTACCCCGCGCAGGGCAGGTGACAACCTGGTTTGGGTGCAAGCGCCTCGATCCGATAGCCTTAGTCGCCCGCCACGCGTAATAGCCGAAGCGGGTAGTCACGAAACACAGGTCCGAGTGGCGGAATGGCAGACGCGCTAGCTTGAGGTGCTAGTGCCCTATTAACGGGCGTGGGGGTTCAAGTCCCCCCTCGGACACATTTAGGTTAGCTATATAACTCCAGAATCCCCTCCGAACTGCATCGGAGGGGATTTTTTATGTTTGCCGACATTCGGCTGCTCCGACATGAACCCCCACGACCAACCTCTGCTGCGCAAGCGATTCCAGAAGGCCTCTGAGCGGTGATCAGAATGTGCGCAATCCTCTATCGCCCGTGGCGAATGCCTCCAATTCGCCGACGCCGACTTCGAGAGCGTTCCGCCGGTCCGCAGCACCAAGAATTTCCAACTACGCCAGTCGCCGATCAGCACCCGGAGTGTCCCACGCCCTCGTCAGCTAGCCTTATAGCATCGGATGCTATAGTCTAATTGTGGACTCCCGCAGCGTTCTCCGCGACGTCATGGTCGCAACCGGGACGAGCCAGTCGCAGCTCGCGCGGATCAGTGGTGTCCGACAGCCCAGCATCAGCCAGTTTCTCAGCGGCACAATCGAATTCAGCGACGATCAGATCGACCGGCTGTTGTCGTGCATGGGTTATCGACTCGAAGTCAGTCGCCAAGCCATCGACGCGCACCTCACCCGTTCCGAGCGCCGCTCGTGGAGCATGCATCGACAACTGGCGACACACCTCACTCCAGCCTCCTTGACTGCCTGGCAGCCAAGGATTTTGGCCAACATCACCCGCCTCCGCGCCGATGTACGCGGCCAACCGCACCTGGCTAACCTCGACCACTGGCAACACCTCGTCAACACCAAGGACGTCCCGGCGCTACGGCGCGTCCTGACCGGCGTCGACCGCCACTCGATCGAAATGCGCGAGGTCACCCCGATGGGTGGGATCCTCACCGACGAGGAACGTCGGGAAGCACTCCGAAACGCAGTGTGATGCGCCGCGACCAACTCGAACACGCAATCCGTACCGCCTGCCAGATCACCGGCCAAACCGAAGTCATCGTGATCGGTTCCCAGGCCATCCTCGGTACCTACCCCGAGTACGAGCTGCGGACCTTGCCACCCGATCGATGGAAGTGGACATCCTGCCCCTCACCGAGGACAACAACACCACCATCGAACTGGCCGACCTCATCGTCGGGATCGCCGGCGAACTCTCACACTTCGAACAAACTCACGGATTCAGCATCGACGGCGTCGACCTCACCACCGCTGCACTACCCGAGGGCTGGAAAGACCGCCTCGTCAAAGTCCAGAACGCCAACACCGCCGCCCCCTCCGGTCACCCCCAATTCATCGGCTGGTGCCTGGAAAAAGAAGACCTCTGCGTCGCCAAACTCTGCGCCTTCCGCCCCAAGGACCAGAACTTCGTGCAGGCGCTCATCCACGAGCACCTCGTAGACCCCGCTGTGATCACCGCCCGACTAGGCACTGTCAACGCCCGCTACACCTCAGCCATCGAGACGGCGATCCACTGGCTGGCATACCAAATCAACGACGGGCCATTATGAAGATCGATGTCCCGTCGGAGATGTATGGCAACGATCCGGCTGGCTTCATCGACCACATCGGCGTCGTGGTCCGGCGGCGCCCGATCGTCTCTGACACGGTGTGGGAAGTTTCCGCCAAGCACACCGACCTCGTCTCCGCTCAGACCCTGTATGGCCCCGCACTCAAACGCAGCAGGTTCGATGTCTCGCCGGCACCCACCCCCGACGTGCCCGGTGGCATGCCTCCGAAACTGTTCGATACCTTCGACAAGATCACCCAAGCCCTTGACGAAAACCCTTCGCTGGCGGCGCACCTTGACCGCATCATCACCACGCTGATGGCCGTCCCCGATCACCAAGTCCCCGCCGCCATCGAATGGGGCAGCACTGCGCTCTCCCCTGGATGTGGCCACCGGTGAGGTGTACGGATCCATCCATCGCCGGCATCGCGC
>CAMFLL010000563.1 GCA_945957405.1 uncultured Mycolicibacterium sp.
GCCTCGAGATGGGCGACCGGGTGGGGCTCGTCGGCCCCAACGGCGCCGGTAAGTCGACGCTACTGCGGCTGCTGTCGGGAATCTACGAGCCGACGCGCGGCGTGGCCGAGGTGCGCGGCCGGGTGGCGCCGGTGTTCGACCTCGGCGTCGGCATGGACCCCGAGATCTCGGGCTTCGAGAACATCATCATCCGCGGCCTGTTCCTGGGGCAGACGCGGAAGCAGATGCTGGCCAAGGTCGACGAGATCGCCGATTTCACCGAACTGGGCGAATACCTTTCGATGCCGCTGCGCACCTACTCGACCGGTATGCGGGTGCGCCTGGCGATGGGCGTTGTCACCAGCATCGACCCCGAGATCCTCCTGCTCGACGAGGGGATCGGCGCCGTCGATGCCGAGTTCCTCAAGAAGGCCCAGACCCGGCTGCAGAGCCTGGTGGCCCGCTCCGGAATCCTGGTGTTCGCCAGTCATTCCAACGAATTCCTGGCCCGGCTCTGCAAGACCGCGATGTGGATCGATCATGGCACCATCAGGATGACCGGCGGTATCGAGGAAGTGGTGCGTGCCTACGAGGGCGACGATGCCGCTCGCCACGTCAGGGAAGTTCTCGAGGAGAGCGCCCGGGAGACCCGCCCGGCATGACGGCTCACGTGTGCGCGGTGGTCGTCACGCACCGTCGTCCCGACCAGCTTGCGAAATCGCTCGGCGCGCTGAGCTCGCAGAGCCGGCTGCCCGACCACCTGATCGTGGTGGACAACGACTGCGATGACACCGTGCGTGATCTGGTTGCCGGACAACCGATCCCGACGACATACCTCGCGTCGCGCCGAAACCTGGGCGGTGCAGGCGGTTTCGCGCTCGGCATGCTGCACGCGCTGGCGCACGGTGCGGACTGGATCTGGCTCGCCGACGACGACGGGCGTCCCGACGGCGCCGAGGTGCTGTCGACCCTGCTGGCCTGTGCCACGCGGCACGACTTGGCGGAGGTCTCGCCGATGGTGTGCGATCTCGACGATCCGGAGCGACTGGCGTTTCCGCTGCGCCGCGGGCTGACCTGGCGGCGCCGGGTGTCCGAGTTGCGCGTCGACGGCGCAGGTGACCTGCTGCCGGGGATCGCGTCCCTGTTCAACGGCGCGCTGTTCCGCGCCTCGACGCTGGAAGCCGTTGGGGTACCCGATCTTCGGCTGTTCGTCCGCGGTGACGAGGTGGAGTTGCACCGACGGTTGGTGCGGTCGGGTCTGCCGTTCGGAACGTGCCTGGAAGCGGTCTACCTGCATCCCCAGGGCGGCGAGGAGTTCAAGCCCATCCTCGGCGGCCGGATGCACACCCAGTACCCCGACGACGAGACCAAACGCTTCTTCACCTACCGCAACCGCGGTTACCTGATGTCGCAACCCGGGATGCGAAAGCTGCTGCCGCAGGAGTGGTTGCGCTTCGGGTGGTTCTTCCTGGTGTCGCGACGGGATCCGGCGGGGCTGCGGGACTGGCTCCGACTTCGCCGGCTCGGTAGACGCGAAAGGTTCAGCCGATGACATTCGTCGATGCCGCCTCGCAATCCAGGACGTTCTATCGCGCCCGCCGTGACCTGATTGACGGGTTCGGTCGCCGCGAGTTGTGGTTGCACCTGGGTTGGCAGGACATCAAGCAGCGCTACCGGCGCAGTGTGCTCGGGCCCTTCTGGATCACCATCGCCACCGGCACCATGGCGGTGGCGCTGGGTGGTCTGTACTCGAAGTTGTTCAAACTCGAACTCGCCGAGCATCTTCCGTATGTCACGCTCGGCCTGATCATCTGGAACCTGATCAACGCCTCGATCCTCGAGGGGTCCGAGGTGTTCATCGCCAACGAGGGCCTCATAAAACAGTTGCCGACGCCGTTGAGCGTGCACGTCTACCGGCTGGTGTGGCGGCAGATTCTGTTGTTCGCGCACAACATCATCATCTTCGTGGTGATCGCGATCATCTTCCCGCAGCCGTGGAAGTGGACCGATCTGACGTTCATTCCGGCCCTGCTGCTGATCATGCTCAATTGCGTATGGGTGGCCTTGTGTTTCGGCATCCTGGCCACGAGATACCGGGACATCAGCCCGCTGTTGTTCAGCCTGGTGCAGCTGCTGTTCTACATGACCCCGATCATCTGGAACGACCAGACACTGCGCGATCAGGGTGCCGGCGGCTGGGCCAAGGTCATCGAGTTCAACCCACTGCTGCACTACGTCGACATCGTTCGGGCGCCGCTGCTGGGCGCCGATCAGCAGTGGCATCACTGGGTGGTGGTGCTGGTCTTGACGGTGGTCGGGTGGACCACTGCGATGTTCGCCATGCGGCAGTACCGCGCCCGCGTCCCGTACTGGGTGTGAGGTCGATCTGGCATTTCGTCGATCTCGGCGGCCATTCAACCGGTCGTCACCCGGATGACATCCCGGATTGGGGCGGACCGCGTTCAATGGCGCCGGTCATCGCCTTGAGCACGAGGAGCTCCCATGCCCGACAACGACAGCACCACGGACCAGACACCCGACTTCGAAGTGATCGATGTCGTGGTGGAAGCAAGCGACGATCATGCCGAAACAGACCTCGACGATGCTGTCGACCAGGCGAAGGACGCCATCGGTGAAGCGGTTGACGAGGTCGAGGATGTGATCGAGGCCGTTATCGGGAACACCGCTGCCGAGATCGCCGTCCGCACGCACACGTCGGCACTCGCCGTACGCCACGTGATCGGACGCCAACTCGTGGCCGGGCAGGAGTTGAGCACCGAGTTGTTCGACGCGGCCACTGAAGTGGGTGTGGCTCTGGTCGAGGCGCCTGCGAAGGTTCTCGACGCCATCGGCGGCGGCGCGACACTGCCCGCCGCCTTCTCCCAGACCGGTGAAGATGTGCAGGAGATATTCGCCGACGCCGGCGGGCGTATCCGCAGTGCCATCGGCGATTACGTCACCGGCCGGGCCGTGTTTCCCAGCGCGGTGCTCAGCGGTGCGGCCGAGGTCGCGGGTGTGACCGTGCGGGCGCAGGGTGAAGTGGCGTCGAAGGCCGTCAACGCGGCATTCGCCGTGGCCACCGTCGCCACCCGGGGTGGCGATGTCCGCGACACTCTCGACATCGAGGTGCGCGAACTCGGCTCGTCGGCGCGTGCCGCGCGGGATCGCGTCGTCGGATCGGTTTCGGCTGCGCGACAGACCATTCGAGATGCGGCCGCGGTAGACCCCAGCGAATAACGCTTGGGCATCACCACGGGGCACCACCACCTGGGCATGGTGCTGAGCCGTTGCATCGCAACGGCTCAGCGGGCGTGGTGGTCTATTCCTCGTCGTGGTGGTCGAGGAGGCGTTCGGGGTGGTGGTAAGTGTTGACCCCGCCGGCATTCGGGAGGGGTAGTTGGGGTGGGGGGATCCATTCGGTGCGCCCGTCGGGGCGTTTGC
>CAMFLL010000564.1 GCA_945957405.1 uncultured Mycolicibacterium sp.
CGCGCCGCCCAACCCGAGGAGATCGCGGCGCTGTTGTGCTTCCTGGTCAGTGACGGCGCCAGTTTCATCACCGGGCAGACCATCCTGGCCGACGGTGGATTGGATGCGCGCTGACATGACGGTGGTCAACCTGCCCGTGCAGGACGGGACCGTACAGCCCGCATCCCTTGCCGCACCTGCGGACCTCGATGTCCGGTCCACGCCGCCGACCAGCCGTGAGGTGTACGCGGCGGGACACGTCGTCGCGGACCGCCTGCACGCGTGCGCGGATTCGGCTGCCGGGCAGATCGATTGGGACGCCACCCTGCAGTTGCGGCGTGACCTGTGGGCGCTGGGTCTCGGCGTGGCGGAATCGATGGACACCGCGCAGCGCGGTATGGGGCTGCGCTGGGCCGACGCCCGCGAGTTGGCTGTCCGTACGTTGGCTGATTCGGCCGACACCGGCGGCAAGGTGGTGGTCGGCGTCAGCACCGACCAGATCGAAAGCCATCACCCGTCCCTCGAGGAGATCGCCGACGCCTACCTCGAACAGATCGCCACCGTCGAGGCCCACGGCGGCCACACCGTCATGATGGCCAGCCGCCACCTGGCGCGCGCCGCCACCGGGCCCGACGATTACCTGGCGGTCTACCACCGCGTGTTGGAGGCCGTCACCGCACCCGTGATCCTGCACTGGCTGGGCGCCGCCTTCGACCCTGCGCTCGCCGGCTACTGGGGATTCGATGAGCCCAAGGCGGCGATGCCCACCGTCGCCGATCTGATCGCCGCACACCCCGACACCGTGCGCGGTATCAAAGTGTCGCTGCTCGATCCCGCACTGGAAATCCAGTTGCGGCAGCAGATTTGCGCTCCGGCCCGGGTCTACACCGGCGACGATTACAACTATGTCGACATGATCGCGGGGGAGGGTTCCCAGCACAGCGACGCGTTGTTGGGCGCGTTCGCGGCCGTGCCCCGGTTCGCCTCGGCGGCGTTCGCCAAACTGGACGACGGCGATACCGCCGCATTCCGTAACATCCTCGCCACGACCATCCCGCTGAGCAGGCTCATCTTCGCCGCTCCGACGCAGTACTACAAGGTGGGGGTGGCCTGGCTGACCTACCTCGACGGCAGGCAGGATCACTTTCGGATGATCGCCGGGTTCGAGACCGGCCGCAGCCTGCTCCATCTGGCAGACCTGGTGCGCACCGCCGGCGCCATCGGTCTGTTCGGCGATCCCGATTTCACCGCACGCCGCGCCGGCGCCTACTTCGACGCGCAGGGCATCAGCTGAAGACATCGACGGGGCAGCACACGCCGTGAAACGATGACCTGATGGCCGAACCAGTCACCTTCGGACCCTTCGAACATCAGGTGGGGATCGAGGACACCGCGCGGGTGCTGGGCTCGGGTGCACTGGAAGTGCTCGGCACCCCCCGCATGCTCGCGTGGCTGGAACACGCGACCTGCCATGTGATGTCGACCGAGCTCGAAGACACCCACACCAGCCTCGGGGTGCGGGTCGAGGTCGATCACCTGCGTCCGAGCGCCGTCGGCTCCACCGTGGCCATCACCGTTCGCATCGAGTCACGCAGTCCGAAATCAGTCACCTTCGTGGTGGACGCCGTGTCTCCGGACCGTCCGGACAAACCGTTGGCGTCGGGCCGCATCACCCGCGCGATAGTCCACACCGAGGACTTCCTGCGCCGCCTCTAGCGGTCCGGCTACCGTCGCGTCAGTGGTGCGGACCTTGAACGGTGCAAGGGCACCCGCGTCCACGATCTGAGCTGTGCCGGTCACATATCGACTGGCCTCGCATGCCAGGTACAGCACCGCATTGCTGATGTCGATGGGTTCCACGAACGGGACCGGCAGAGCATTCATCTCCTGTAGTGCAGGTATCGAGTCGGCTTGCGTCGCCCCGGCTTTCCCACCCGAGAACAGGTTGTTGTACGCCGGGTTGTCGATCATCGGCGTGTTGACGTTGGTGGGGTTGACGCTGTTGACGCGGATCGAATACGGCGCCAGTTCGCCCGCCAGGGTGCGCATCAAGCCGTTCACACCGTGTTTGGACGCCGAGTAGTGACCGACGTTGAGTTCGGCCACCAACCCCGAGATCGAGCTGATGAGAATGATCGAGCCGCCGCGGCCCTGGCGAAGCATGTGGGGCACAGTGGCCTTGATCGTCCGCCAGGTGCCGGTGAGATTGACGTCGAGCTGATCGACGAACTGCTGTTCCGACAGCTCCCACATGGGGGCGATACCGTTGACCGTGCCCGCATTGGCGACCACGATGTCGATGCCGCCGAACTCGGCGATGCCGGCCGCCACCGCGGCGTCCAGCGACGCCGAGGAGCGGATGTCGGCCTCCATGGCGACGATCGACCCGCCCGCGGCGCGGACCAGGTCGGCGGTCTCGTCGAGGTCGTCCCGCGTACTCATCGGATAGGGCACCGAATCGATCTGCGCGCAGATGTCAACGGCGACAATGGCGGCGCCCGCCTCGGCGAGCCGGACCGCATGTGAGCGGCCCTGCCCTCGGGCTGCGCCGGTGATCAGGGCGACCTTTCCGGTCAGGTCGAACAATGAACTACCTTCCTCGTCGGGTTGATCTTGGCTGCCGCGACCGTCACCGGCCGGCCAGCAGGCCGCCGTCGACGACGATCTCGGCGCCGGAGACATACGACGCACGCTCCGAGGCCAGGAAGACGACCACCTCGGAGACCTCCTCGGCTTTCGCGAACCGCCGCAACGGGATCTGCTCGTGGATGGTGGTCAGCGCTCCATCGGGGAGACCGCGCAACTCCTCGTCGAGCATCGGCGTCTCGATATAGCCCGGGTGGATGCTGTTGCACCGGATCCCCTCCGGGCCGTACGTGAAGGCGATGGACTTCGTCATGGTCGACACGGCGCCCTTCGATGCGGTGTAGGCGATGTAGCCGGTGGCACCGACGAGCCCGAAGATCGACGAGACATTGATGATGGAGGGGGATCGACTGCGCCTCAGCAGTGGCAGCGCCGCCTTGGCGCCCAGAAACACGCCCGTCTGGTTGACGTCGATGGTGTGCTGCCAGGTCTGTTCGGTTCCGTCGTCCAGCCCCGCCATGTCGAGGATGCCTGCGTTGTTGACCAGCGCGTCGATCTGACCGTCGGACTCGTCAACAGCGTCGATCAGCTGCTGCCAACTCCTGGATGACGTCACGTCCAGGTGATGGAAGACGACGTCAAGCCCCTTGTCGACCAGCAGTGCGCGCAGGCTCTCGCCGAGTTCCATAGCGACGTCGCCGAAGTGGACGCGCGCGCCCTCTTCGGCGAGTCGGCGGACGTGCGCGGCACCCATGCCCCGCGCGCCGCCCGAGACGACGACCACCTTTCCGTCGAGGCTGCCTCTGTCTCTTATACACATCTGACGCTGCCGACGAAGAGGATAGTGGGGGG
>CAMFLL010000565.1 GCA_945957405.1 uncultured Mycolicibacterium sp.
ACCACCAGGAGTGACATGGCCATCGCAACGTTCGGCCCTTCCAACGTCGACTGGGAAGCGCGCGTGGACATGGATCGGCTGCGGACCCAGCGTCTTGCCCGACTGCGTGCCGCGATGGAGGACACCGAACTCGGCGCCGTGCTCGCCTTCGATTTCTCGAACATCCGCTACATGACCGCGACGCACATCGGTACGTGGGCGGTCGACAAACTGATCCGTTTCTCCCTGCTGGTACGCGGCGGTGAGCCCATCGTCTGGGATTTCGGCTCCGCCGCTCGCCACCACCAGCTGTACAACCCGTGGCTCGATTACTCCGGCGCACACAGCGACGGTGATCCCCACGGCCCACACCACGGTGCGGATGCCCGCAACACAAGCGGAGCTCGCGCCGGGATCTCGACGCTGCGGGGTGCATTCGACCCGAAGGCAGGTGTCGCCGACGCGGTCGCGGCGAAGATCGTCCGCGAACTCGAGAAATATGGCCTGCGTGGAGAACCGCTTGGCGTTGACGTCATCGAGCTACCGGTTCTGGCCGCGCTGCGCAATGCCGGGATCGATGTCGTCGACGGTCAGCAGGTGTTTCTCGAAGCGCGCCGGATCAAGACGGTCGACGAGATCTCGCTGCTCACTCAGGCCTGCTCGATGGTCGACGCCGCCTACGAGAATCTCTACGAGTTTCTCCGGCCCGGTGTGCGAGAGAACGAGTGCGTCGGCGTGGTCGCCAAGTCGCTCTACGATCTCGGCTCAGAATTCGTCGAGGGCGTCAACGCGATCTCCGGGGAGCGGTGCGCGCCACACCCACATGTCTTCTCGGACCGGATCATCCGCCCCGGCGACCCCGCGTTCTTCGACATCCTGCACAGTTACAACGGTTATCGGACGTGCTACTACCGCACCTTCGCGGTGGGCAGCGCGTCGCGGGCGCAAGCCGATGCCTACACCCGCTGCCGCGAATACATGGACGCCGCCATCAGCCTGGTCAGGCCCGGGGCCACGACGGCGGACATCGTCTCGGTGTGGCCCGAGGCATCCGAATTCGGCTTCCCCGACGAGGAGGCGGCGTTCGCCCTGCAGTACGGCCACGGGGTCGGCCTGTCCATCTGGGAGAAGCCGATCTTCTCCCGATTGGTCTCGCTCGAACATCCCGAGGTGATCGAGCCCGGCATGGTGTTCGCCCTCGAGACGTACTGGCCGGCTGCAGACGGATGGGGCGCCGCACGTATCGAAGAGGAACTGGTCGTCACTGCCGACGGCTGCGAGGTCATCACCAAGTTTCCGGCCGAGGACCTTCTGGTGGCCGGGCAGCGTTACTACACCGTCTCGGGTCCGCTGAACCTGCAACGAGACTCGCAGTCACATCTGAACGCCAGGGGTGCAGTCGGGGCCGTCGCCCCGGCGTACACCAACGGTGAAACCCCCAGCACCTCACCGGTCTAGTGTTCACTGATGCTTGACACTACGTCGGGCTCAGTGCGATGTTGTCACCCAATCCCCAAACCTGTTGCGAGGAGCAATCTCTTGAGCACAAAGCCCAAAACCGAGTCAGCGCAACGCCTCGCCCGAGGAGTCGTCAGCGGCACGCACCAACACTTCTCCCGCGCAGTGCGCGCAGGCGACCTGCTGTTCCTGGCGGGCAACGGATTCGACGGCGACGGCGTGGGACTGCCTGGAGCAATTCCCGCCCCCCCGTATCACCTGTCGGAGGCTGCCCGGGGTGTCTACCAGACCCGAGCTCTCTACGACCAGTACCGCTCCGCCCTGGAAGAGTTCGGCTGCACCTTCGCCGACGTGGTCCAGATCGAGCAGTACATCCCCCACAAGATCTACGGCGACTCGTATGTGAACACCAGTCGGGGCGCCGGATATCTCGAGCGGATGCGTCCCACCAGTGCACTTCTGGTCACCGGCGATCTCGCCCCGGCAGGAGCAGTCATCGCGCACTCCGCGATCGTGGCCGTCCCGTCCGAGGACGTGCAGAAGGAAATCGTCCGTGCGGATGACGAATTCACCAAGCACACCGTCAATGCCGATTACGGGGACAGCTGGGCCGAAGAGCCTCCCTTCCACGAGGTCGTGACTGCCGGACCGCACCTGTACACCGTTGGTGACATGGCCCTTGACTGGGATCGCGGAGAGATCCCCGCCGGTGTGAAAGTGCAGCCCTTCACTTACTGGGGCAGCGAGATTCGCAATGAGACTGAGTTCTTGCTGGCACGCCTACGGGAATTCGTGAGTCGAGTCGGTGGAACTCTCGACGACATCACACACGTCTCTGTGTACCTCACCGAGATCGGCGATCTCTTTGAGATGGACCGCGTGTGGCACAAGTTCTTCGGCGACAACCCGCCGGCGCGCACCGTGGTTCCCGTGCGTGCTCACGGCTCGCCCCGGCACGAAGCGCCCGGGCTCACACATGCCGACGAGGCGGTGCGGCTGGAGCACATCACGCAAGGCATCGTCCCCGGCCGAGGTGTCGAGCGGGAGATCGTCGAAACGCCTTTCCAGCCCATCGGTCATGAGTCGGTCGCCGTCCGTGCGGGTGAATTCGTCTGGATCTCACAGCAATACGCCTGCACAGACGACACGAACTCACAGGTCAGCGGGAGCACGGCCGATCAGTTGGAGGTGATCGCCGAACGCCTGCGCACGATTTGCGTTGCGGCCGGGACCGAATTGGGCCAGACCGTGCGGCTGCGGGCCTATTTCGCCGACCCTGCCGAAAATACTGCGCTCACCGCACTGTTGCGCAGGATCTTCCCGGCCGATCCTCCGACAGTGCTCACCTCGGGTGTGGGGGGCGAGCTCCCCATTCCGGGCGCCACCGTCGTCGTCGACGCCATTGTGTACGCGCCCCGTTGAACCGGTTCGGGGCGCCATCCGCGACCCGAGACGCCGTCTCATCATGTCCGTCCGCACTGACCATCGCCGGGGAACCCGAGATGCCAGACCAGCCACACATCGCCATCATCACCGGCGCCGGCTCCGGAATCGGTGCCGAGACCGCGCGGCTGCTTGCAGCACGCGGTGACCACGTCGTCATGGGGACGATGACGTGCGGAAACACTGTAATGAACGTTGCAAAATCGCCGCGCACGGGCACCACGTGCCGATGTTGACATGCGGTGGCCCGACATCTATGCGGGCGCCGGGAAGCCCGGGCCGAGTATGATCTGCAACGTGGCACGTCAGAAGGCTTTCGTCCCCGAGGACGTAGCAGATCGCGCGATGCATACATTCTGGCGATATGGCTACGAGGGAACCTCGACGCCGATACTGGAACGTGAACTCGGCATCAACCGGTCGAGCATCTACGCGACGTTCGGGTCGAAAGCCGAGCTCTACAAGCTGGCGCTGAAGAGATACACCTCGGCGAACTCGATTTGGGCGGCCGTTCAACCAGGATCGTTC
>CAMFLL010000566.1 GCA_945957405.1 uncultured Mycolicibacterium sp.
GGCCGCACAGACCGTCCATCCGCGCCGCTCGGCGGCTCGCACATCACGTCCCGAAGAACGAGAGCGGGATGAAGCGTTTCCTCAAGGCGACGACACCGTTCGGCTCAACCTCTGGCGGCCGAGGGCCGGGCGACTGCACGATCCCCCAGGCCGTACAATCGTCGCTGGCTCACAGAGCCGGACCGGCCGCGTTAGCTCAGTTGGTAGAGCGTCGCTCTTGTAAAGCGGATGTCGAGAGTTCGAGTCTCTCACGCGGCTCCACGCCTGTCGGACCTGCCGCTCGCCCACCCGGGTCAGTCGTGGGCCTCCTTGACGGCCGGGCCGCGGCTGTACCACCAACGTTGCAGCCGCCACGCATTGCTCGTTAATGTGTACTGTCGGATACGTTGATGTTCTGTCACAGAATCGAGATGCAGTGCCCTATTCATCGGCGTGCGGATCGGTGCGCGACCACCGACAGGGCGCAATGCCCATGGCGCTCGGCCGCTGAGTGTGAGGGCCCGCTTCCGGAGTCGACGGTTCGCCGATGCGTTCGGGCGCGCGATCCGGTCTTTGCGGGTGCGCAATTACCGGCTGTACTTCATCGGAAATACGGTGTCACTCATCGGCACCTGGATGCAACGAGTTGCGCAGGACTGGTTGGTCTACAAACTCACCGACAGCCCGGTGGCGATCGGTCTGGCGCTTGCGCTGCAGTTCGGTCCCATCCTGGTGTTCGGTATCTGGGGAGGGGTGATCGCCGACCGGGTCGACAGGAGGCGCGCCCTGGTCATCACCCAGATCGCACAGCTGGTGCTCGCGGTGGTGCTGGGCGTGCTGGCGCTGGCCGCCGGCGTGATCGCGTTGTGGATGGTCCTGCTGCTTGCATTCCTCCTCGGTGTGGTGACGGTGGTGGACCAACCGGTGCGGCAGTCGTTCGTCGTCGAATTGGTGGACCGCGAGAGCTATGCCAATGCCCAGGTCTTGAACTCGACCGCCCAGAATCTGGGCAAATTCGTGGGTCCGGCGATCGCCGGACTCGTCATCGCGTGGCAAGGGGTCGCGACAGCGTTTCTGATCAATGCGGCCACGTTCATCGCAATGCTTGCAGCGTTGGCGATGATGCGACGGAGTTCGTTGATACCGCAGCCTCGGCTCAGCTCCGCGCGCGGGCAGGCCAAGGCCGGCGTGTCCTACGTGCTACACCACCGCGAGCTGCGGATCGCCATGCTGTTGCTGATCGTCGTGTCGGTGCTCGGGCAGAACTTCCGCGTGGTGTTTCCCATCATGGGTGTCCAACTGGGTGGTGACGCCAGCGCGTACGGATCGTTGATGGGCATGCTCGGGCTGGGCGCCGTGCTGGCCGCGTTCGCGACGGCGGCGCGTGAAAGCGCGACCATCCGCGGTCTGATCCTGGCGACCGTCGGATTCGGCCTCGTCAGCTGCGTTCTGGCCTTCAGCACCACGTTGACCTTCGCGCTGTTTGTGTCGGCATTCGTGGGTGTGGGCAATTTCGTGTTCAACACCCAGTCCCGGACCGTTCTGCTGCTGGTGTCCGATCCGGCCATGCAGGGCCGCGTGATGGCGTTGCATTCGCTGGTGTTTCTGGGCAGCACCCCGATCGGCGGCCTCGTCACCGGTTGGGTGTGCGAGCAGTGGGGTCTGCGGGCCGGCTTACTGTTGGGCGGGATCAGCGTGCTGATCGCCGCGGTGGTCGCCGAAGTGATGTACCGGCGTACCTCGCTTGGCCCTGCCGAAGCGGTCTCGCATGACGACGTCACATCGCAGTCAACGGCCGTCACCGGTCAGTGGGATCACCAAAAGTGACTGGATCGCAAGCACTTTCGAAGCCGATGACCCCGGCGGGTGGTCGACGTCCTAATCCTCGTGCTCGATGACCCGCTGTGAGCTCACGGGTCGCGCCGTGGGTCGCGGCCGGGGTCGACGCCCGGGCAGCGGGATCCGGTCGGCGATATTGCTGAGCGGGTTGACCACCTGACTGAGCGTGATCACAGCTTCACGCAGGGTCTCGATGGTCGGCGCCAGAGCTTCCAGGCCGGGCGCCAGCCGGTTCAGGGTGTCGGCGACATCGGCCAGCTGTTCCAGCGGGCCATTGCGCGCAGTCAGCTTCTCGATGACACCGCCCTCGGCCAGCAGCCGGTCGGCAAGACCGTCCTCGGCGAGCAGACGTTCGACCAGACCGTCCTCGTCGAGCAGCTGGTCCACCAGGCCGCCGGGGGCCAAGGCGCGCTCGAGCCCACCGCCCTCGGCGGTCAGCTTGTCGAGCAGTCCGCCCGGCGCGGTGACCCTGTCAATGAGCCCGCCGGGCCGCATCAGCCGGTCGATCGGGCCGTCCGGTGCCAGCGCCCTGGTAAGCGGCGCGTCCTCAGCTAACAGGTCGTCTGCCAGCTTCGCCATCCGGTTTGCCCGGGCGACCGTGTCATCGAGTCCCAACAGGTGAACGACGGCGTTCGGTGTCGCCTGAGCTTGGCTGCCAGCCTCGCCGACAGCACGTTTCACCAGGTCAAGGGCGCCGTTTGCGACATCAAGGCTGGCCTCGGTGGCCGCCAGCCCGATCTTGACGGGCGCGGTCGCCAGGTCGACGATGCTTTTGCCCAGGTTCATGGGGGTCAGTGTATGGGCCGTCGCCGGACCCAACCGTGGGTATGGCTATACCCAGGAAACACACAACTCACAGGAAGTACACAGGTCGCTGGCAGCGCCTAATCAAGCAATTGCGAGGACATTGATCACCATGGCGGCCCCCTTGACCAATGCTGAATCCAGGCCAGAAGCACGCGTCCTGGTTGTCGACGATGAGACCAATATCGTCGAACTCCTGTCCGTGAGCTTGAAGTTCCAAGGCTTCGAGGTCTACACGGCGGCCAACGGTCCCGCCGCGCTGGACACGGCCCGGGAGGTCAAACCCGACGCCGTCATCCTCGACGTGATGATGCCCGGGATGGACGGGTTCGGCGTGCTGCGGAGGCTGCGCGCCGACGGTATCGACGCCCCGGCGCTGTTCCTGACCGCACGCGACACCCTGCAGGACAAGATCACGGGCCTGACCCTGGGCGGCGACGACTACGTCACCAAACCCTTCAGCCTCGAAGAGGTGGTGGCGCGGTTGCGGGTGATCCTGCGTCGCACCGGCAAGGGCATCGAAGAGACCCGCAATTCCCGGCTGTCCTTTGCCGACATCGAACTGGACGAGGACACCCACGAGGTATGGAAGGCCGGCAAGCCGGTTTCGCTGTCACCGACCGAGTTCACGCTGCTGCGCTACTTCGTCATCAACGCCGGCACGGTGCTGAGCAAGCCGAAGATCCTCGACCACGTGTGGCGCTACGACTTCGGCGGTGACGTCAACGTCGTCGAGTCCTACGTCTCCTACCTGCG
>CAMFLL010000567.1 GCA_945957405.1 uncultured Mycolicibacterium sp.
TCATCGCCCTCGACCGACCCGGCCGGGCGGTGTTCGACACCACCCCGCCGGACGGGCCTGGGCACCTGTGCGTGCTCGTCGGGGGACCGGAGGCCCGCGACCTTGACCGACTCGATCCTGCCGCCCGCCGCCATGCGGTGCTGGATTCGCTGGTCCCGCACCTGGGTCCGGGCGTGCTGCAGCCGGTGGGCTGGCACGAAAAGTCCTGGCACCTGGATGAATTCGCCGGCGGCGGCTATATGGCGTTACCCCTTTCCGGCAGCACGGCCGGGCTTCTTCCCGTCAGCAGCGCCCCAGTCGGGCACCTGCACTGGGCCGGCACCGAAGCGGCCGGCGACCATGCCGGCTACCTCGAAGGTGCCATCGAATCGGGAACGCGGGCCGCGACGGAGGTCCTGGCGGTTCTACGCTGACCCGCCTTCCGCCCATTGCGCGGCGGGATCGGAACCGAGCGATCTGCGCACACTCGCGGCGGTGACCATGGGGGAGACTCACGCCGGGAAGGCGGCCACCGGCATGCTGACACTGCCCCGGCAGGCGCCGGTCGAGATGTCGGTGTGCCAGATGCCTTGCAGCGAACCGTCAGTCTGCGGTGTGTAGTACGTGAAGGACGTCGCCGGGCTCCACTGAGACTGGCCCGGTGACTGCGCGCCGAGCGAGCACTGCCACACCCAGTCGTAGGTCGCCTTCCACTGCTGGCCGTCCCACGCGAACCGCTGCGGGTTGGGCACGGTCGGGTTCGAGGATCCCGGCCCGTCGGCGGTGGCGATACACGTTCCCGCACACGCCGTCGACAGGGTGAACACCGCGCTGAAATCCGACTCCGGCTGGCGGGCCGCCGCACTGGTACCACCCTTGTGCGACGCGTAGGTCACCATCGAGTAGCGACCGGACCACGGTTGTCCGGCGGCATTTGCGGGCGGTGCGATGGCACCGGCCATCAGACCCATGGCAAACGCCGCGCAGAGCGCGGTGCTG
This sequence comes from uncultured Mycolicibacterium sp., assembly GCA_945957405.1. Classification (GTDB taxonomy): domain Bacteria; phylum Actinomycetota; class Actinomycetes; order Mycobacteriales; family Mycobacteriaceae; genus Mycobacterium. The sequence goes on from CAMFLL010000567.1 coordinate 979, forward strand.
AGGCTGACTGGTCCGGCGGCGAGCATGTCACCACCGTAAATGACGGTCAGAGGCAGGAAATCACACCGGCGCGATTTCAGTGCATGTCGATACGCATTCGATGCCGGGTCTTGTCTGAGGTGTTAGCCACGGTATCGGACATGCGCGCTGGCGGCCCGGTCGCGGTCGGTAACCTGATCGGCCAGGATCTCCAGCACGTGGCGATACGGCTCACCGGTCGCGCGCGTCATCCCGATCTCACAGGTGCGGTTGCACGACGCGTGCTCCACGGCGCCGCGCTGCCGGACCTGCGCGGCTTCGCGCGCCGTCGCCGCGGCGGTCAGTTCCGGGTGCAACATCCCGCGGTCACCGGCGAACGCGCAGCACCCCCAGTCCGCGGGTACCGCGACGTCGGCGGCCACCTCGCGGGCGATCGCCATGAGCGCGCCGTCGATGCCGAGTTGCGTCGAGGAACATGTGGGATGGACGGTCAACGACTCGATCCGGTCGTGCTCGGGCAGCTGTGGCAGGACATGTTCGGCCGCGAACTGCACCGCGTCGACCACGGTGACGTGTGGCGCCGACTTCTGCAGCAGCTTGATCAACCCCTCGGTGCAACTCGAGGCGTCGCACACCAACGGCAGCGCACCGTCGGCGGTGGCTTCGACGACCGCCGCCACCGTGCGTGCCTGCATCGCGGCGTACCCGGTGGCCATCCCTTTGGACGACCACGGCGTGCCGCAGCACAGGGAGTCGATGTCCCGCGGCACTGCCAGTGTGATACCGGCTGTCGCGCAGAGCTTTTCGAAGGCATCTTGAACGCCTTGGCTACCGTCGGCGGCGCCGAACATCGTGTTGACGCACGCGGGTAGATACACCGCGTCGGGCGCGCCGTCGGGATGGGGTCGGTGACGTGACCTGCCGCCGCGTGGTAGATCCCTGTCCCACTGGGGAACCTGGTCGGCGCCGGCGATCATGCGCGCGGCCTGGCTGGCCTTGTGCGGCAGGGCGGGCGGTATCGAGTGCGCGACGGTGAGGGCCACGGCGGCGCCACTGGTGGCGGCCTTCCAGTGCCGCGCCGCGGAGGCCCAGCCCCGGTCCGCCATCGCGGGCCGCTGTTCCCGGCGCAGCCGCCGCACGAGGTCTCCGGTGTTGATCAGCACGGGGCACACGGTGCCGCACATCCCGTCGACCGCGCACGTCTGAACACCCGAATACTGGTAGCTGTCTTCGAGTTCGGCGGCCAGCGCGCTGTCGCCGGCGGACTCGGCGGTCGCGATCGCGCGCCGCACGACGATCCGCTGCCGCGGGGTCAGGGTCAGGTCCTGGCTCGGGCACACCGGTTCGCAATAACCGCATTCGACGCAGCGGTCCACCTCCTCCTCGACGGTGGGTGTGACCTTGATGTGCCGCAGATGCGCGTCGGGGTCATCGTCGAGCAGCACACCGGGATTCAGCAGACCGGCTGGGTCGATCAGTCGCTTGATGCCGACCATGACGTCGTAGAGTTCAGCTCCGTACTGGCGTCTTACGAACGGTGCCATCACCCGGCCGGTACCGTGCTCGGCCTTGAGGGATCCGCCGTGGCCCAGTACGAGGTCCACCAGCTCCTCGGTGAAATCGGCGTAGCGGCGCAGGGATTCGTCACCGGCAAAGCGGTCGGTGATGAGGAAGTGCACATTGCCGTCTTTGGCGTGGCCGAAGATCACCGAATCGGGATAGGCGAAGCGGTCGAACAGCTCGCCGAGCCCGGTGCACGTCGCGGCGAGGTTGTCCACCGGCACCACCACGTCTTCCAGCAGCGCGGTGGTGCCCGAGGCGCGCGCACCGGCCACCGATGCATACAGGCCCTTGCGCAGCTTCCACAACTGGGTCCGGATGGTCGCATCCGAGGACAACGCAGCCGGACGCTGCAACGGCAGCGACTCGAGCACGGGCGCGGAAGCCGCTGTCAGATCGGATAATTCGACAGGATCGGTTGACTGGTATTCCAGTAACAGCGCAGCCTGTTCGGTGACGTCCAGCGTGGTGATGGCCGCCGGCGCGTCAGGTAGCAACTGGCCCACCCGCAATGACCGGGCGTCCAGCAGTTCCAGCGTCGCGGCGCTGGTGGCCACCAGCTCCGGCAGGGCCCGGTTCGCCGAGACCAGGTCGTCGAACACCAGCAGCGCCGAACTGGTGTGTGCGCGCACGGGGACGGTGCGCAACGTGACCTCGGCGACGAACCCGAGTGTGCCCTCGCTGCCGACGATCAGGTGCGCCAGGATGTCGCTGGGGGAGTCGAAGTCCAGTAACGCGTTGACGCCGTAACCCATGGTGTTCTTCATGGCGAATTGCTGACGGATCTTGGCCACCGACGCCGGGTTTGACCGCACCCGGTCCCGCAGCCGCAGCAGGCCGTCGAAGATGTGCGG
>CAMFLL010000568.1 GCA_945957405.1 uncultured Mycolicibacterium sp.
CCTCACGACAGGCCTTCCAGGCCTCTTTCTCGGTCGGGTAACCGCCCTTGGTGATCCACGGGTACTTGCCCGTGCCGGGGTCTCGTTCCGAGATTCGGAACTTGTAGTACCACGACGAGCCCCGTTGGTAGACGAATCCTTTCACGCTGCGCCGATCTCTCGAAGCGACGCCGTCACGACGTACACCCGGCCGCCGAGCCGGCGGTTCGGCAGCTCGCCGCTGTTCACCAGCCGATAGGCCGAGGATCGGCTTGCGGGGTCGTGCGTGCTAGAACCTCCGGAACCAGCGACTACGCGGCGCGGCCGCCAGTTCGCTCTGCGAGTGGCCCTTGCACCACTGGCCGGCGGGCACACTGCGCCGAACGGCGTCGACATGGTTCCCGCAGCCCGACCAGGTGGTCTTCCCGCAGGTTCTGCACATCACGGCACGACACATAATGGGTCTCCTTACTTGTTTCAGGCCAAGCTCAAGACGAGTTTCTCGAGCTGTTCGACGGTGAGTTCGTGTGGTTGGTCATCCAGTTCCTCTGATGGGTCGATGCACTGACGCAGCCCGGCGGGGATGATGGTGAAACCGCTGCGGCTCAACGCCTTCGACGCTGCGGCGAGCTCGGTCACGGTGTCCGCGTGACTTCGGCCCGCCTCGATCATCGCGATCGCGTCACCGAGTTGGCCGTAGATCCGGCACAAATCGGTAGCGGCCTGGGTGGGCACGGAAACGCACCGCGGCTCCCGGTCGGAACCGACTGGGTCACCCACTGCCGTCGCTGCGGTCATGCATCTACTAATACCATACCCCCTATGGTATTAACAGATGATTGGGGCGGGCTGCCCGTGAAGCACCCGGAACCGATTCCGGGGCCGGCCGATATGTCCGATGTGCAACGCGTGATGCTGCTACCGGTGGGAAGGGAGAGTCACGCGGGCTTCGATAGTCGGGGCTCAATCTTCTTCTGCCGCATATGGAATACATCGGTAAGCACAACGCGGTGTCGATGTCGCCGCAGGGCGCGCCGTCGGTCATCGCCGCAAAACGGATCGGTGCGCAGTTCCAGGAATCCACCTCGGACAGCATCCCCATGGTCGTGCTCGTCGGTGATGAGCCGTCGGGCGACACGGCGCATCAGTACTACGACGGCCTGATTAAAAAGTTCGAAGAAGACCGCGAGCACGTCGATCATGTCCATAACTTCTGGGGCGATCTGATCACCGCGGCCGGTGCGCAGAGCAGCGACGGCAAGGCCGCCTACGTCCAGCTCAACCTCGCCGGCGACCAGGGCAGCACCCGGGGCAACGACTCGGTGGAGGCGGTGCGCGACATCATCGAGAACACCCCACCGCCGGCCGTGACTGCACGCCTATCTCACCGGGCCGGCACCGTTGACCACCGATTCGCTGGAAACCGGCGACAAGAGCATGATCAAGATGACCGTCACGACGATGGAGGTTATCACCATCATGTTGGCGATGGTGTACCGCTCGGTCAGCACCGTTCTGCTCATCCTCGCGATCGTTGGCATCGAAATGGGTTCCGCGCGTGGGATGGTCGCGTCCTCGGCCACTTCCGCCTGATCGAGTTCTCGACCTTCTCCGTTCCGCTGCTAAACCGCCCTGGCGATCGCCGCGTGCACCGACTATGCGATATTCCTGATCGGGCGCTATCAGGAAGCTCGGCAGAACGGCGAAGATCCGGAGTCGGCGTATTACACGGCCTTCCACGGTGTCGGGCACGTGACTCTCGGGTCCGGTTTGACCGTCAACGGAGCCATGCTCTGCTTGCGGCTCACACGTCTAGCCTACTTCAAATCGCTGGCGTACCCGTCCGCGATCGCCTTGGTGGTGGTGGTCGCGACGCGCCACGGTCTGCTGGATCCGAAGCGCGCGATGAAGACCAAGGGCTGGCGCCGCATCGGCACAGCCGCCGTACGCTGGCCAAAGCCCATCCTGGCCGCTGCAACCGCCGTCGTCCTGCTGGGCATCCAGGCCATGGTCGGCGACAAGACCAGCTGTAACGACCGGCACTATCTGCCCGAGGACATGCCGGCAAACGTCGGATATGCCGCGGCCGAAGAACATTTCAGTGCGGCGCGCCTGAACCCCGACATCATGATTATTGAAGCCGACCACGACATGCGCAACCCCACAGGCATGACCGTGCTCGACCGGATCGCCAAGGCACTGTTCAGATCCGCGGCATTGCCATGGTACAGAGCATCACCCACCCGCTGGGATCGCCGATCGCGCACAGCTCTATCCCTTACAAGGTGAGCATGCAGGCGGTGCCGATCACCCAGAATCTGCAGTTCCTGCAGCAGCAGGTTGGCGACATCGGCAAGATGTCCGACGCGTGTGTAACCCACATGCGGGAAGGGGCAGAGCATTTCGGCGAAGACCTCGACGGTGCGCATCCCATCGACGCTATCGGACAGGTGCGCTCAGGCGACCAGTCCGGGCGTGCCGTCGTCGCACACGACGCGCCGCCCGGCCTGGGCCCACGCCTGCATGCCGCCGGTGAGGTTGTAGGCGGTAACGCCGGCGTCGTGCAGGGCCACCGCCGCCCGCTGCGAGCGTCGGCCGGACCGGCAGACCACGACCACCGCAGTAGCATCGCGGTAAGGGGCGGGCTCGACCTTGGCCAGGGGGCAGTGCTCAGCGGAGGGCGCGTGGCCGGCGGCCCACTCGACGTCCTCGCGGACGTCGAGCAGGCGCACCCCGGGTTGTTCCAGCATCGCGGCGGCGGCGCCCACGTCGAGCTGCGGCGGCCCATATTCGCCTGCCATCAGGGCCTCCCGTCGGTCCGGAGGGCGGATTCGACCTCATCGGCGGGGATCGTCCTGGTGCAGAAGAACCAGTCTTCGCACTCGACACCATCGTCGCTGCCGGCCATCCGGTCCTTGGCCGTGCCGCACGAACCCGCGGGAGGAACGATCACGGGTTCACCGGGGCGCCAATCCGCCGGTGTCGCAACGTCGTAGTGATCAGCGGTCTGCAGGGCCTTGACGATGCGCAGCAGTTCGTCGAAGTTGCGACCGGTGCTCAACGGGTAGTAGAGAACGGTGCGCACGATGCCCTCGGGGTCGATGACGAAGACGGCACGTACCGCCTTGGTCGAGTCCTCGCCGGGCATGATCATCCCGTACTTCTCGGCGATCGCCATCGAAACGTCCTCGATGAGGGGGAAGGTGACCTCGACATCGTGCATACCGCGGAAGGTGATCTTCTCCTTGATGGTCCGCAACCAGGCGATGTGGCTGTAGAGGCCGTCGACGGACAGGCCGACGAGTTCGGTGTTGTAG
>CAMFLL010000569.1 GCA_945957405.1 uncultured Mycolicibacterium sp.
TTTTTATGTGGCTTGCGCGCCGCGCCATTGGAGGCAAATTCTGCGCAGACCGAGCACGTCCACACGATGGGTAGCCCGGGCAGGTTGACCGAGGCCGTCGACGGGATCATAGCGGCCGATGCTTCAGACCGAGGCCATGTCACCAAGTGCGCGGACGTCATCCACCGCGCCGCCCCCAGTCGTCCAGTTGCGTTCTGATGACGAGCAATTCGCGAAGCCGGCGCCGCCTGGCCACGTGCCGGTAGCCGGAGGACTTGTCCGAGGCGTGCCAGAGCCGAACGGTGCATCGGTGTGTTCGAGCTGACGGGGCACCGCTTCGACTCCGCTCCGGTTCGAATGTCGCTACCGTCTGTTCGGTGAGGGTGCACGACTTGGGTCCGCTGATGGTCAGCGCCGAGGGCGATGAGCAACCAGTGCGCGGCAGCAAGGCGGCGGCGTTGTTTGCGCTCTTGGTCGTTCACATCAACGAACGGGTCACCGTGGAATCGCTGATGGATGCGGCGTGGGGCGATCGGGTCACCGCGGGCAGCGCTTCGACGTTGGAGTCCCACATCTTTCGGTTGCGCCAGATGCTGGAACCCGGCCGCATGGCGGGCGAGTCGCCGACCGTCCTGATCAACGACGCCGGCGGCTACCGGTTGATCGGCACGGTGCATACCGTCGACTCCCTCGCGTTCGGACGACTTGCGGGCGACGTCCGCGATCTCGTGGCGGGGGGTCGCGCGTCGACGGCACTGACTCGCGCCGAAGAAGCGTTGGCCCTGTGGCGCGGCCGTCCCTACGGTCGGTTCGCCGACGCCGATTTCGCGCGTGCCGCGGTCGCCGGGCTCGACGAGATGCACCAGCAGATCCGCGAACGGCGCATCGACGCTCTGCTCGCCACCGGCGACATCGACACCGCGCTCGTCGACCTCGAGGTGCTCATCGCCGATGATCCGTACCGCGAGAGACTCTGGGAGTTGAGGATGTTGGCGCTGTACCGCCGCGGTCGCGTCGAGGAGGCGCTGCAGACCTTTCAGCGGGTGCGCACGATCCTGGTCGACGAACTCGGCAACGAACCCGGCGTGCACCTGCGGGAACTCCACCACAAGATCCTGGCCGCCGATCCGGACCTATTGCCCCGCGAGTCGGTGAGATTGTCGCCGCAGCGCCCGGTCGAGGTGCGCCTTCCCGTGTACCTGAGTCCGACAGTGGGCCGCGGTGAGGATCTCGCCCGCCTGACGTCGCTCATCGCGTCGCAACCACTCGTGTCGATCGTCGGAACCGCGGGCTGCGGGAAGACACGCCTCGCGGTCGAGATCGCGAAATCGGCGGCCGCCGAGTTCCCCGACGGGGTCTGGTTCGTCGACCTGACCGCGATCAACGATCGGGAACTCGTCGTCGACGCGGTGGCCTCGATCATCGGATTCGCCTCTGCTCCGGCCGGCAGCCCTCACGAGCAGTTGCACAACTATCTGCGCGATCGGCGTCTGCTCCTGGTACTGGACAACTGTGAGCACGTCGTGCCCGCCGTCGCCGGAATCGTCGAGTCGACGCTTGGCGCCACAACCGCACCCGCCCCCGCGGCGTGCACCTTCTTGATCACCAGCCGCGAACCGATCGACGTCGACGGTGAAACAGTCTGGGCGTTGGGTCCGCTCAGCCTGTTACCCGGTGCCGAGGAACGGGCGCCTGCTGTTGAACTGTTCCTCCAGCGACTCCAGTCGGCCGCGCCGCAGATCGACATCGACGACGACGTGATTCGGCGCGCCATCACCGTCAGCGTTGCGGTCGACGGTGTGCCGCTCGCCTTGGAACTCGCCGCCGCGCGCGCCCGGACCTACACCCTCGATGACATCGCCACCCAGGTCACGGCGGACCCCAGCGCATTGCGGCGGATCGGCCGCGGCCCCGCAGACCACCGTTCGACGGTGGGGTCGGCGATCGACTGGAGCTTTCGGATGCTCAGTCCCGCAGAGCAACTGGCGCACCGTCGACTGTCGGTGCTGCCGGGGTCGTTCACCTTCGCGATGGCCAACGCTGTCATGGGGGACGTCGACTTGGCGGAGTCCGACACCAGCGACGTGCTGGCCCAACTCGTCCATCGCTCGATGCTGGCATCCACCGGCCCGGGCCGAGTCGGCGGCGCCACGACCTTTCACCAGTTGGCGACGGTGCGCGCGCACGCCCATCACGCATTGACCCGTTCCGGTGAGACTGCACAGATCAGCGCGCGCCGTGATCAATGGTGCGTCGCCACCTTGGACGACCGACCGCAGCTCGGTACAACCCGCGAGGCAGGGTGGTACCAGATCGTTGACGACGGCTACCCGACCATCCGGGCGACTTTGGCTCAGATGCTGATCAACACCCCCAACACCGTTGGCGTACGCCTGACCGCTCGGCTCGCCTCCTATTGGTATTACCGCGCCAACATGGTGGAAGCCGGGCGCTGGTATCGGCTGGCGCATGATGCGGCTGCCGATCCGGTCGACGCACTGCTCGCCAGCCTCGCCTTGGCGACGGCGCTCACGTTGCAGGGCCGCAGCGACCTGGGCCGCCCCTACGTCGAGGAGGCTCTTGCGAAGCTTCCGTCGGTGCCAGCCGATCGCCGCATTGAGGTCGGCGAACTGCTGGTCGGTGCGGCGACGGCCGCCTGGGCCCGGGACGAATTCGCATTGCTCGTGCGGCTGCACGCCCATGTGGCCGACGTCGTCGAAGCGACCGGTGACGACCAGCTGGCAGTGCTGTGCGATGCGGTGGGCGCCGTCGCGCTGGCGGCGTCGGGCGACCTCGGCTCGGCGGCGGTCGACGGCCAGAACGTGTACCAGCGGGCGATCGCGATGGACAACACCATGGCGGCGTGGATTGCCGCAGGTCCGCCGATGGTGGCGGCCCTCTTCGCGGCCAGGCCCGCCGACGGGATTCCCTGGGTGCTCCGCGTCATGGCGGGCCATCTACGGGTCGCGAGTCGCGCCGGCGGCATGTTCATCGAGACGCGGGCCAACTTCGCCGCCCAGGCCGGCGACTACTGGCGTGCAGCTTCGATGTACGCCGCGGCGCGCACCCAGACCCGCAGGGCCGCCATGGTGTGGCCGCGTCGGCAGCTCACCCTGGAACTACTCGACGTCACGCGAGAGCATCTGAGCTCCAACGACTTCGAGCGTGCGTGGCAGGACGGCGAGCAGCTGACACTGCAAGATGTGGTGGACGCGGGCTAGGTCTTCGCCGCTGCGGCGTACTGTGCAACGGCGCCGTCTGC
>CAMFLL010000570.1 GCA_945957405.1 uncultured Mycolicibacterium sp.
CGGTGACCCCGCCATCTCCCTGCCGCTTGCGGAATCCGCAGCCGGGTTGCCGCTGGGCATGATGTTCGCCGCACCCGCCGGACGCGAGGCCACGCTGCTGGAACTGGCCTACGAACTCGAGGCCGCGCAACCGTTTCGGCGCATACAGGACTGACAGCCGACGAAATCGGTTGTCGGGGCGACATGTTGACGTAACCGATCGGGCCGTGAGTTAACGCGAACGACACCCGCCGAAATGGTTCCGCGAAATAAAACGGTCCCACCATTTTCGCGTGGAGATCCCAGCGTCGGCTACGACGACATCCTCACGATCACCGTCGATTACCGCCACATCGGGTAACACCTTCGGGTATCTGGTGCGCTTCGCGCTGGCCAACATCAGGCGGCGCCCCGAGCGGTTCGTGCTATCGGTGCTCGGCATCGCCCTCGCGATCGCGTGTGTCACCGTGGTCCGGACCATCTCGTCGAGTTTCGCCATCACCGGCGCTGATTCGGTCACCGATGTCCTCGGCGATGCGCAGCTGTGGGTGGTTCCCGCCGCGGGCGTGCACTTCGATCAGGACGTGCAAGCGTTGATCGCCGACGGACCGGCTCCGGCGATCAGCATCCCGGCCGGGTGGCGCGCGCAGCGCATGCTGTCGGGGGTGACCGAGGTGAACGGCGAATCGGTGTCGATTCGGGGAAGTGATGACATTGCCTCTGGCACAGCACTATTGAGTACTTCACTGGCTGAGCGTCTCGGTGTGGCCGGCGGCGGCACGCTCGAAGTCGCCGGCCGCGACCTGACCGTCGACACCAGTGGCGCAGGTGAATCGATGACGTTGTCATCGGAGCTGGCGCAGTCGGTGACCGGTGAGCGCGGATGGTGGCTCGTGTTCGCTCCGCCGGGCCAGGAGAAGCAGCGCGACCTGGCCCAGACGTTCGGTGCCGCGGTCGACCTGCCGTCGACATCCGATCCGTCTGTGCAACCCGACCCGAACGGCCGCGGTCTGGTCTACGACACGGTCGGCGGATCGGGACCACTGACCTTCGAGCAGAAGTTCTCCGCGCTGTTCTCCGGCAAGGTCACCAGTTCGACCCTCGGGCTGATCTCGTATGTGGGGTTGGGTCTCGGCTTCGTCATCGCGGTCTCGTCGTTCCTGGCCGCGGTGCAGGAACGCAAACGCGAGTTCGGGATCATGTCGAGCATCGGCCTGGCCGACGAGGTGCTCTACTTCTTCCTCGTCGAATCGGGTCTGGTGTTCGTGGCCGCCTATGTGGTCGGCGTGCTGGGCGCCGGTGCGGCTGTCGCGCTGGTCATCCCCGGCATCGCGACGGTCACCGCCTGGCTGCAGGCCGCGGCGATGGTCGCGGCATTCCTGCCCGCCATGGCGATCGTGGGGGCGCTGGTTCCCGTCCACCGGTTGCTGCAGCAGCGGCCCGTCGACCTGCTGGGAGACCGCTGATGATCAGTTACGGCCTGTCCTACGGCTGGCTTTCGGCACGCCGGCGCGTACGCGAGATGGTGCTGCCGATCGTCACCACCGCGACCGGTGCGCTGCTGGTGGTGCTGGTGTTCGGCATGTCGGCCGGTATCCGCGAGCAGTCGGTGTCGCTCGGTCACGCCGACGAGATCAGCCGCGCCATCGTGCTGATCTCGGTGACCGTGCTCCTGGTCGGTGTGGTCGAGGTGGCCGTCGCCACGACGCGCACCGTGGTCCACCGCACCAAGGAACTCGGAGTTCTCGGCGCCAACGGTATCCCGCGCAGACCGGTGGTGCTCGCCCTGCTCGTCGAGCCTGTGATCGCCGCGGTGCTCGGCGCGCTTCTGGGCGTGGTGCTCGCGGTCGTTGCGGGAATTGTTCTGCAGCTCACTGGCCTGGCCGCGGCGGGTATCTCCGTGAGCGGCGTGGTGACCGGTGCGCTGATCGCCGTCGTGGTCAGCGTGGTGGCCGCCGTCGCCACCAGCATCGTGCCCACCTGGAGTGCGGCATCGCGCCCACCCATCCGTTCCCTAACCTCTGGAGGCTGAACCATGACCGCAATCGACGACAGCGCACCGGTCACGGACGCCCTGGGTGTCAAGGACACCGAAGCAGCGTTGCGACCCGTCATCGAGATCAGCGATGTGTGGAAGCTGCACAAGCTCGGCGATGAAGTCGTCAAGGCGCTCGTCGCTGCCGAACTACAAGTGATGCCAGGTGAATTCGTCTGCCTGATGGGTCCAAGCGGCAGTGGCAAGTCGACCCTGCTCAACATCATCGGTGGTTTGGACCGACCGACCAAGGGCATGGTGAAGATCGCCGACCAGGACACCGCAACACTGACCGAGAGCCAGTTCGCGGCGTTGCGGCACGACACCATCGGGTTCATCTTCCAGAGCTACAACTTGATCCCGTTCCTGTCGGCCGTCGAGAACGTGGAACTTCCCCTGATGTTCGAACCATATGACCGGAAATCGTTGCGGCGCAGGGCCATCGAGCTGCTCGAACTGGTGGGGCTGAACCACCGCATCCACCACCAGCCGACCAAGATGTCCGGCGGTGAGCAGCAGCGCACGGCGATCGCGCGATCACTGATCAGCAGCCCGACCCTGGTGCTGGCCGACGAACCGACGGCCAACCTCGACCACCGCACCGGCGAGACGGTGGTGCGCATGCTGCGCGACCTGTGCTCGACGATGGGCGTCACCGTGGTCGCCAGCACCCATGACCCGACGGTCGCCGAGGAGGCGAGCCGGGTGATCCGGATGAAGGACGGGCAGATCGTCAACTGACCACCACGCCGCGGCGACGAGGCCGGAGCACGGCAACCTCAGGCATGTAAAGCACAGTGGGAGAACGAATGACGCAAGAAATGGAGGCTCCGTCGTCGTCAGACCGTGACAGGCTGATGACGACCGAGCTGGTCCCCGAACAGATTTTGCCCAAGGTGATGAGTACGTTCGGCCTGACGGCCGCCTACGTGTTCATCATCTGCTGGATCACCGGTTCCTCGGTGATGGCCGCCGGCGGCTGGACCGCGATCCCGATGTGGGTGCTGGGCATCCTCACCTTTCTCATTCCGGCGGGGATGGCGGTGGTGGAACTCGGCAACCTGTGGCCCGGCCAGGGTGGTGTCTACATCTGGGCGTACCGGACCATGGGTGAGACCTGGGGTTTCATCGGTGGCTACCTGTCCTGGGTGCCGGTGATCCTCAACGCCGCGTCGTCCCCCGCGG
>CAMFLL010000571.1 GCA_945957405.1 uncultured Mycolicibacterium sp.
TCACGGTGATATCGGTGAGCCGCAGCGGATTGGTGGGATCCAGGCAGTAGCCCTCCAGCGGCAGCAAATACGATCGCAACAGGATCGAGACCGCGTTGTCGCGTACCTCGGCGCCGGCCAACGGGATGCTCACCGGCCCCCGGTCCGGCGGAAGACCGACCTGGGCGATCACCTTGTTGTCCTGGGAGACCGTCACGGTACCGGCAAGCACATTCACCGGCAGTTGCGCTGTCACGTTCAACGTCGCGGGCGACATTCCGACGGGTACCGGAATGGTCAACGACGCGGTTCCGACCTCACCGTAGAAGAGCAGGTCGGAGGCAGATCCGAGATCGGTGAGCGACAGCGTCGGAGAATCGGCCGCCGGCGGATCGCCAGGTGCGGCGTTCGCCGCGACCGTAGGCAGCAACAGGCTCGGAGTGGCAAGGAGAATCAGGACAGTGGCGAGGGACCATATTCGCTGATACATCGCGAAAAAGCGTAAGCGCAAAACGCCTCGCGCAAACACCGACTCACCGAACTGTTACAACGAAAACGGCCCCCGCACCGTGGGTGCAGGGGCCGGATCGGCATTTGCTGGGTTACTTGGCCCGCTCGAGGACCTCGACCAGACGCCAGCGCTTGGTGGCCGACAGGGGCCGGGTCTCCATCAGCGAGACGCGATCGCCGATACCGGCGTCACCGTTCTCGTCGTGCGCCTTGACCTTGGTGGTGGTCCGGATGATCTTGCCGTAGAGCGGGTGGCTCTTGCGATCTTCCAGCTCGACCACGATGGTCTTCTGCATCTTGTCGCTGACGACGTAGCCGATGGCGGTCTTGCGACGGCCACGGGTCACCTCGGTGCGCGGGGTGTGCTTCTCACCCTTTACTTCTGCCATTACGAATCCTCACCATCGGGTCCGGAGGCCAGACCCAGTTCACGTTCGCGCAACACCGTGTAGACGCGCGCAATTTCCTGTCGCACCGTGCGCAGCCGACGGTTGTTGTCGAGCTGGCCCGTGGCCATCTGGAAGCGCAGGTTGAACAGCTCTTCCTTGGACTCGCGCAACCGCTCGGTGAGCTCTTCGTCGGTGAGCTCACGCAGCTCGCCGGGGGAAACTCCCACAGCCATCAGAAGTGCTCCTCTCGGGTCACGATGCGTGCCTTGATCGGCAGCTTGTGGATCGCGCGGGTCAGGGCCTCGCGCGCAACTTTCTCGTCGGGGTAGCTCAGCTCGAACAACACCCGACCGGGCTTCACGTTGGAGATCCACCACTCCGGCGAACCCTTACCGGAACCCATGCGGGTCTCGGCGGGCTTCTTCGTCAGCGGGCGGTCCGGGAAGATGTTGATCCAGACCTTGCCGCCACGCTTGATGTGGCGGTTGATCGCGATACGGGCGGACTCGATCTGCCGGTTGGTGATGTAGGCGTGCTCCAGTGCCTGGATGCCGTAATCACCGAAGCTGACCGAGGTACCGCCACTGGCGATACCGCGCTGCCTGGGGTGGTGCTGCTTGCGGTGCTTGACCCTGCGGGGAATCAGCATGACTCAGTTCTCCGTGTTCTCGGCTGTCGCCGCGGGAGCCTCGGCCGTCACCGGCGTCACGGACTCCGCAGTTTCTTCGGTGGCCGCGCGGCCGGCTTCGGTGCTGGTGGCCGTGGTGCCCGAGGCGCCACTGCGGCGCGGACGGGTGCCCGACGGACGCTCGCGGCGCGGACGGTCGGCGCCGGCAGGCGCGGCGGCGGTCAGCTCACGCTTGCCACCGACGATGTCGCCCTTGTAGATCCACACCTTGACGCCGATGCGACCGAACGTGGTCTTGGCCTCGTAGAGGCCGTAGTCGATGTCGGCACGCAGCGTGTGCAGCGGCACCCGACCTTCGCGGTAGAACTCCGAGCGGCTCATCTCAGCCCCGCCGAGGCGGCCCGAGCACTGCACCCGGATACCCTTGACGTTGGGCTGACGCATGGCCGACTGGATCGCCTTGCGCATCGCGCGACGGAACGCCACACGGTTGCTCAGCTGCTCGGCGACGCCCTGGGCGACCAACTGCGCCTGGCTCTCGGGGTTCTTCACCTCGAGGATGTTCAGCTGGACCTGCTTGCCGGTCAGCTTCTCCAGGTCGGCGCGGATGCGGTCGGCCTCGGTGCCGCGGCGGCCGATGACGATGCCCGGCCGGGCGGTGTGGATGTCAACGCGAACCCGGTCACGGGTGCGTTCGATCTCCACATCGGCGATGCCGGCGCGCTCGAGGCCGGTGGCCAGCAGCTTGCGGATCGCCACATCTTCCTTGATGTAGTCGGCGTACTGCTTGTCGGCGTACCACCGGGACTTCCAGTCGGTGGTGATACCGAGCCGGAAGCCGTGGGGATTGATTTTCTGGCCCACTACTCTGAGCCCTCCTTCGCATCGGCTTCAACAGGCTTGTCGGTGGCCTTCTCGGCGGACTTGGTGGCTGCCTTCTTGGCGGGTGCCTTCGCGGCGGCCTTGCTGGCCTGCGCGCGGCGCGAACGCGCAGCGCTGGCAGACGTACCGGCGCCCTTGGCGCCCTTGCGCTCCGGCCGGCTCTCCACGATCACCGTGATGTGGCTGGTGCGCTTGCGGATCCGGTAGGCGCGACCCTGCGCGCGGGGGCGGATGCGCTTGGCCGTCGGGCCCTCGTCGGCGTAGACCGTGGCCACCACGAGGGTGGCCGGGTCGAGACCGTCGTTGTTCTGGGCGTTGGCGGCGGCGCTGGCGATCACCTTGGCGACCGGCTCGCTGGCGGCCTGGGGCGCCCAGCGCAGGATGTCGAGCGCCTCGGCCACGGACTTGCCGCGCACCAGGTCGATGACCCGGCGTGCCTTGCTCGCCGACACCCGCACGAAACGGGCCTTGGCCGTCGCGGAGGGGTACTCAGTGGTTGTCGTGGTAGTCATTAGCGCCGCTTACTCTTCCGGTCGTCCTTGATGTGACCCTTGAAGGTCCGCGTCGGCGCGAACTCGCCGAGCTTGTGCCCGACCATCGCCTCGGTGACGAACACCGGGACATGCTTGCGACCGTCGTGGACGGCGAAGGTGTGCCCGATGAAGTCGGGGATGATGGTCGACCGACGGGACCAGGTCTTGATGACCTGCTTGGTGTTCTTGTCGTTCTGGACGTCGACCTTCTTGAGCAGATGGTCGTCGACGAACGGGCCCTTCT
>CAMFLL010000572.1 GCA_945957405.1 uncultured Mycolicibacterium sp.
GGGCAGGCACCGCGCGGCCATCGATATCGTGACCGACCTGATCCGGCGCGGCCAGATGGCCGGTAAGTACCGCAAGGACTTCGACCCAGCCCTCAAAGCCGTGCAAATCGTGTCCCTCGTCAACGGAATGGAAATCTCATGGTTGCTCGATCCATCGGTCCCGCTGCAGGAAGCATTGCAGGAGTACGCGAGGTCACTGGCACGGGAGTTCGCACCGGACGCCACATCGTGAGGTACCGGCTCGACGTCGTCGCGCCGAGCGTGGTCGAGGCGGTACGCGCCGCGGGCGGTTGGATGTTCGACCGCGTCATGGCGGGTTGGGATGTGCGGGTCCTGCTCGACACCGCCGAAGACGATCGCGCACTGCAGATCCTGGGCGCCGATACCGCCGATCTGGAATCGGCGTTGGAGATCGGCCCGCGCGGAACGCGACCGCACGCCCTGGCCGTGGCGGCCGACTTGTACGGCCGTGATGCCCGGATTCGTGCGGGCGTCCGGCATGCGCTCGACAGCGGGCAGACCGAGGTGACGTTGTGGGGCGAGTCGTGGCCTGCCGATCTCGATCGCAGCAGTGTCGGTTCGGTCGAGCATCGGCTCAGCGTCGCGGCCCGCGCGTTCAAGGCACAGGCATTGGCGGCACTGCAGATCCAGGTGGCGCCCGTCGGCCAGCTCGGCTACATCGAAACCTTCCGCAGCGGTACTCCCGCGTCGTGTCCGGTGGCCGCCGATCTGGTGCCCGCCAGCTGAGACTGCACACAGGGTTGTCGGGCGACGAGTTCGACAGCCCTGCAGGCAGTCTCATTCGGTGACGGAGATCGCCTGCCGGGGGCACTGGCGAACGGCCTCGCCGATCTGCTGCTCGTTCTCGGGTGTCACGTCGTCGTCGAGGATATGCAGGTGGTCATCGTCGTCGAGATCGAACACCGCGGGGATGATGCCCATACAGATTCCGTTGGCCTCGCACAGCCCGAAGTCGACCACGACCTTCGCCGTCATGAGCGCAGCACCTTCACCGGAACATGGTGATACCCGGCGACGTTCTGCATCTGGACACGGCGCAGGCCATCCCACTGCACCTCGTAGCGTGGCATGAATCCCAGTAGGCGTTCGATCGCGACAGTGGTCTCGAGTCTGGCCAGGGCGGCGCCGAGGCAGCTGTGGATGCCGTAGCCGAAGCCAAGGTTCTGCGCCTGGCTCCGATCGCGGTCGATGTCGAACCGGTGCGCGTCGGCGAACGCACGGGGATCGCGATTGGCCGCGGCCTTCATCAGGAAGACCGGCTTGCCTGCCGGAATCGTGGTGCCGTGCAGATGTGCATCCTTCAGTGTGAACCGCACGTTGTAGTGCACCGGACCGTCGAAGCGCAGCATCTCCTCGACCGCCGCCGGGATCTTGCTGCGATCATCGAGTAGCTTCTGCCACTGGTCCGGGTTCTTCGCGAAAGTCACCACGGCGCTGCCGACGAGTTTGGTGACGGTCTCCGCGCCGGCCCCTCCGAGCAGGGACGCGAAACCGGCGATCTCGATATCGTCGAGCTTGCGCACGGAACCGTCCTCGCCGAGGATCTCCGCGGTGACCAACCGGCTCAGCATGTCGTCCTGGGGATCGGCGCGCCGCTCCTGAGCCAGGCCGTAGTAGTACATCGCCGAGTCGATGGCGGCCTTCATCCCCTCTTCGGTGTAGCCGATGTGGCCCGGTTCGCGGGTCAGTGAGGTGTCGATCCAGTGGCGGACCTGCTGCCGGTACTCCTCGGGCACACCCGCCATCCGGGTGATCACCTCCACCGGGAACGGCCCCGAGAAGTCTTGGATGACATCGAAATTCTCGGGATCGGCCTTGGCCAGATAAAGATCGACGAGGTGCTCGACGGTTTCGCGTTGCGACTGGATCGCCCGCGGCGTGAAGGCCTTGTTCACGAGGCTGCGCATCACGCGGTGATCGGGCGGGTCCATGAAGATGATCGATTTCTGCGGACCTTCTTCGGACTGCACCATCGCGAGGTCGCAGCCGCGCGATGACGAGTACGTCTCGTGATCCTTCAGCGCCGCGGCGACATCCGCATGGCGGGTCAACGCATAGAAGTCGTGTTCTTCGCTGTAGTAGACCGGGGCGTCGTCCTGCATGCGCAGATAGATCTCGTACGGATCGTTGAAGTACTCATGCGAGAACGGATCGAAAACCACCGTGGGCTGGCTCATCCGGGACCTCCTGCGTCGTCACGCCAGGAAATGTCAGGCGTTACGAAGGGCTGAATAACTGTAACGCTAACAGTAGTGCCGTCCTGGCACCACGACATTGGCGGTATCGGCTCGACTCCCGGCGTCCAGCCCTGCGGTGACCAGGTTTTCGAGCACTCCGAGGTCACCACCGAGGTCGGCCAGCACCGCGCGAACCACCTCGATGTCCTTCCCGACGAACCCACCCGCGACGTCGACGAACGACGTCACCGAACCGCGTGCCGCGATACCGGCCAGCGCACGGCCGGCACTGCCGTGCTGTAATGCCGCGAGCAGTCGGGCTTCGCCGACACCCAGCCTGCCCGCGAGTTCGACGCCGGCCGCGACGGCCCCGATCGATGCCGCGAACAGCGTGTTGTTGACCAGTTTCACGATCTGACCCGCACCCAGTGCGCCGACGTGGAGCAGTGGGTCGGCGTAGGCGCTCAACACCGGCTGTACCTGCGCCACGGCATCGACCGAACCGCCGGCGAACACCGTGAGCGCACCCGCCGCGATATCGCGCGGCCCTCCGCTCACGGGTGCGTCGACTACCGCGACGTCGCGATCGGTGCCCACCGCGGCCAGGTCCTCGACAGTGCGGGGACTGCCTGTGGTGTGCACCACCAGGACCGAACCTGCGACCATCGCGCCGAGCAGGCCGCCGTCCAGGCATACGGTCCGGACCTGCTGGTCGGTGAACACGCATACCACGACAGCGTCGGCGCCACCCGCCACCTGCGCGAGGTCGCCGACCGCTGTCGTTCCCAATTCGGCCAACGCGCTGCGTTTTTCAGGACTACGGCCAAGCACCCGGACGTCGTGGCCGGCCCTGGCCAACCGGTACACCATCGGTGCGCCCATCCGGCCGGCGCCGATGAAACCGACCTTCATCGCGGATGGTCCATCAGGTTGAGCGAGGCGTCCGCGGCTTCGAAC
>CAMFLL010000573.1 GCA_945957405.1 uncultured Mycolicibacterium sp.
CTGAAAACCCGGGCTGCCATCGTTCCGTTTTCCCTATCGTGCGTGGCGCTCAGCGCAGATGGAGCGCGGTTGGCGGCCGGCGCTTCGCCCGGCGGCCCGCTACGCATATGGGACACCGCCACCGGAGCGCAACTGAAAAAATTCGGGCACACCCCCGCGGTACGCGCAGCGTTCAGTCCCGATGGTGCCACAATCGCGACATCGACGCGGTGGACGCTGGCACCGGGCCGGATCCGCTCTCACCTGTGGTCAGCAGACGATGGCAAGCAGCTTTTCGAACTGGACGGCGGAGGCACCATCACCTTCGATCCCTCGGGTGAGCGTCTAGCGACCGTGAGAATGATGAAACAGTATTCAGTCGCAACCATTTACGACGTCGCAAGCGGACAACGGCTCTTCGACCTCGGTCACGACGAAACGGGCATGAACTCGATCCGCTTCAGCCCCGACGGCTTGCGGCTGGCCACCGGCGGCTGGGACGGGTCAGCGCGCATCTGGGACGGTGCGACGTCCCAGATTCTGCTCGAACTTCCGCATCCGGCCGGGGTAGGTTCTGTGGCATTCAGCCCGGACGGGTCGCTGCTCGCGACCGGTTGCGTGGACACGGTCCGCGTGTGGAACGCAGTCAGTGGCGAGCTACTTCTTACCTACCGCGCCGACGAGCGAAGGACCTATCTCCCCCGCATGATCCGGGTGTCGTTTAGCCCCAACGGCCGATACTTGGCGAGCATCACCGGTCTCTCGGACCTTCTGCGTGTCTGGCGGGTGTCGACGGCACCGGCTGCGGATGACTGACTTGCAGCCGCGACAGCAAACCGATGGTGTGGACGCTGGGAAATCCCGCCGCGACCAAGACTGTCCTGCATAGACTTCTCGGTATCCGCCAGCGCGAGCTGGTTACGGATCTTGAGGGGGAACGATGCGTTGTGCACCGGTGATCGTCGTGCGCGCTGCTGCCAGCGTGCGGCAGGCACGTCAGCAACTCGAGCAGGGGCCCGACGAGCTCACTGCCGTGATCGTCGCGGAAGCAGCCGGCGAGCACCAGTACTACGTCTTCGCCGTCAAAGTTCTGCGCGCGCGACTGTCCACCACCCAGGCCGACGGCACTCTGGCCGAGGCGCTGGGGTTACGGGCGTTCCGGCCGGTGAGTGCCGGCCAGCTCGGCACGGACCTGCCCCCGGGCACGGTGGCCCTTCAGGGCCGTCATGTCATCGGCGTGATGGTCGCTGATACCGGCGCCCAGCGCGACATCCGAGGGGACGACACGACCACGGTCCGGCCCGGTCCCGACGCTACGAACGACCCGTCCGACGATAGGTCAACGCGCGGCAGCAAGGGGACCGTGGCGTTGAGCGGCAAGACCTGGGCTGGCCGCGACCCGGACACACCGACCGACCCGACGACCGACCAACCCAGCCTGTTTCGCGCATATCCGGATGTCACCGCGCCCGCGCGGGTCGGTGCAGGCGAGGACTTTGTGCTCGGGGTCGGCTTCGCGAAGGAACCGTCGCCGTCAATGCTGGTCGAAGGTCCACCTATTCTCCTGCTCGCTGGACCGCGACCTGAATTCATCATTCAGGTAACAGGTTTCGGCTTCACTTTCCCAAAGGGCACTGAGCGCACGCTCACCGTCGATCGAGATGACCCGGAACAGGTCCGGGTTGAGTTCGCGGTCCGAGCCGACGACGTCGACACCGAAGTTTCACGATTCCTGGAGATCAGTTACGAGTTCGGCGGGGTCGTTGTCGGGCGGACGTGGGCACAGCTGATCGTCACACCCGATGCGCCCACCGACCCCACCGCGCCGGCACCGGCGGGCGGCAGCGGACTTGTACATGCTCACCACGACGGAGCGCGCCCGCACCTCGGCGTCGACATCTTCAGCGAAGACGGCGGATCTGAGCTGCGATGGGTATTCCATTGCGCCTACACCGACATCGTCCGGCCCAAAACTGACCTCACCACCTCGTTACGAGATCATTCGGCGCAGTCCTTCGCCGTCCAGCTGATGCGCATGATCCCTGCCGAACGAGACCAAAAATATCTGACCGCTGTCATGCGTGGCATCGGCAAAATGGTTGCCGACCTCTTCCCCGTCGAATTCTGGAACATGTTGGCGCAGACGTGGCGACACGCCCTCGCTGACGGCGAACAGCCACGACTGCAGATCACGCTTACCGAACCCTGGATTCCATGGGAGCTGGCGTTACTCGAGCACGACCGGTTCGCGGACGCGGCAGAGCTACTGCCAGCCGACTCTTCCGGCGCTGCGCTAGGTCAACTGTGGCAGGTTGCACGGTGGACCACACCGACGCGTTTCCTGCCCGGCGGCGATCTGCCTGCCACTCCCCCTCCGTCGACGATCGAAGCCAATCAGATGGCCGTCATCATCGGCGACTACGACACGCCAGGCATCACGAAGCTGCCGAACGCGGTCGACGAGGGAAACACCATCGCCATGACCTACGGCGCCTTGCCCCTGTCTGTGTCCACCGACGAAGTCGCCGAGCTGATGTCATGCACGCTGCAGCACGACAACAAGCTGTTCGCCCCGACCGTGCTGCACTTCGCCGGCCACGGCCAAACCGACGTGGACAACGCTCAGTTCACCGGCCTAATACTGGCGGGCGGACGCAGACTGGATCCAGTGACGATTCAAGGATTCAGCCTCGTCGGTGAACGACAGCCCTTCGTGTTCCTCAACGCCTGTGAGGCGGGTGTCGCAGGCGACACACTGATCAGGCTGGGTGGTCTGGTGGGGGCGTTCCTGGTGGAAGGCGCCCGAGGATTCGTCGCGCCGCTGTGGAAGGTGGATGACATCCTCGCCCGGCAGATTGCTATTGAGTTCTACACGCAGACACTGACCAACCGCGAAACCGTGAGTGAGGCAATGCGGCAAATCCGCCGGAAATTCACCCCAGACTCGACATCCGCCACGGCGATGGCTTACGTCTATTACGGCAATCCCGACCTGCGGATCGAATGGAGTGCGCAGTGACCAGTCTGCACGGCAGCACCGAGCGAATCGCGCTGGCACGCAACATTTTTGTCCGAGCCCCTGGCCTTGTCGGCTCGATCGACGTACTCGAGCCGACCCTTCTGGGTGCCCGCGGCGGGGAAGAACACGCCACTTCGGCGTTGGTACGGGCACTGGA
>CAMFLL010000574.1 GCA_945957405.1 uncultured Mycolicibacterium sp.
GCGCACCCGTGGACTGTCGGCGCCGGTTTCCCGCTGTCCTTCCTGTACGGCCGCCCGGCGCCCTTCCATCCGAACGCCGCCGGGATGCGCGCCGTCGCCGACCTGCTGATCGCCCACCTCCGGACCGGTTAGCTAACGTGGGTCCATGCGCCGCATCTCACATGTCATCACCGCACTTGCCGCCACGGTGACCGTCGCCCTGGCCGTCGGTGGATGCGGTAAAGAGGCCGAGAAAGCGACACCGGTGGCCCAACCCGACGCCGCGCAGTACGCCCAGGACCTCGCCAAACGGGTCACCGCCGACAACATGATGATGCACCTGCAGAAGCTCCAGGACATCGCCGACGCCAACAACAACACCAGGGCCGTCGGCACCCCGGGTTACGAAGCCAGCGTCGACTATGTGGTGAAAACATTGCGCGACAAAGGTTTCGAAGTGCAAACGCCACAGTTCAGTCTGCGCGTCTTCGATTCCGAGCCCGGCACGGTGACACTCGGCGACGCCAGTTTCGCCGCCCGGGCGCTGCAGTACACCATCGGCACTCCGGCCGAGGGGGTGAGCGCACCGCTGGTACCGGCCCCCGCCGACGATTCGCCGGGATGCGCGGCCGCCGACCTGGACGGGCTGCCGGTGTCGGGCGCGATCGTGCTGGTGGATCGCGGAACCTGTCCGTTCGCGCAGAAGATGGCCAGTGCCCTCTCGCGGGGTGCCGTCGGCATGGTGATCGCCGACAACGTCGACGAGAAGGAGATGGGCGGCACCCTCGGTGAGAAGACCGACGTCAAGATCCCGGTCGTGAGCGTCACCAAGGCCGACGGCGCCGCGTTGCGAGCCGCGCCGGGCCGGGTCACCATCAAGCTCGATGCCCGCACCCGCGACATCACCGCGCGAAATGTGATCGCGCAGACCAAGACCGGATCATCGGACAATGTCGTGATGGCCGGCGCGCACCTCGACAGCGTCGAGGAAGGTCCCGGTATCAACGACAATGGCTCAGGGGTGGCGGCAGTGCTGGAGACCGCATTGCAGCTCGGCAGCTCACCCGACGTGCGCAACGCGGTGCGGTTCGGCTTCTGGGGAGCCGAGGAGCTGGGCCTGGTCGGATCCGAGAAATACGTCGAATCGCTCAACGCCGATCAGCTCAAGGACATCGCGCTGTATCTCAACTTCGACATGCTGGCCTCACCGAACCCGGGGTACTTCACCTATGACGGTGACCAGTCGGCGCCGCGTGAGCAGAGTGTGCCGCGCGTGCCCGAGGGCTCCGCGGGTATCGAGCGGGCGCTGGTCGCCTATCTGCAGGGGGCCGGCAAGACTGCACAGGACACGTCGTTCGACGGTCGCTCCGACTACGACGGTTTCACCCAGGCCGGCATACCGTCGGGCGGGTTGTTCGCCGGCGCGGAGGACAAGATGTCGGCCGAGCAGGCCAAGCTGTGGGGCGGGAAGGCCGATCAGCCGTTCGACCCGAACTATCATCAGGCCACCGACACCCTCGAACACATCGACCGCACGGCGCTCGGTATCCAGGGCGCCGGCGTGGGCTACATCCTCGGGTTGTACGGCCAGGACATCGGCGGACGGAACGGTGTACCGGCGCGCGACGACCGCACCCGCCACGTGGTCACCCCGTCGTGACGCGGCGGCACCGCTAGCCTGGTCGGGTGTTGCGTTCCCTGCTCGCCGCCGCCCTGACCGCGCTCGTGACGCTGACGGCGTGTTCGTCGCAACCCGCGGCACAACCGGCGCCGGTCCGGCTCGCCGACGACCTGACTGCGAAGGTGACGCTCGACAACATGGTCGGGCACCTGCAGCGGTTTCAGGAGATCGCCGACCGCAACGGCGGTAGCCGCGCCGACGGCACACCCGGCTTCGACGCCAGCGTCGATTATGTTGCAAAACTGTTGCAGGACAAGGGCTTCGATGTACAGATCCCGGAGTTTCAGCGGCTCGAGACGGTGACTGCGGGTAAGCCGTCGTTGGTCATCGGCGGGCGGAACTTCCAGGTTGACCAGGCGTCGCTGCTGGCGCCGACCCAACCGCGCGGGGTCAGCGGGCTGGTGGTGGAGCCGACGCGGCCCGCCGGCTGCCGCGCCGGTGACTATGCCGACGTCCCCAAGGGTGGGGTGGCCGTGGTGGACGACACCGGGTGCTCCGTCGTGGACAAGCACAACGCGGCCACGGCACATGGCGCCGTGGCCCTCGTCGTGATCAGCGCCGGCGGACAGGGCGGCAGCCCGCGTGGCCTGTTCCCGCGCGGCTACTACGACGGGCTGAAGATCCCGGTCGGCATCGCCGGCACCGATGCGGGTACTGCGTTGCGGCGCACCGGATCCGCGGTGCGGCTGGTGCTCGACGGCAGGACGAAGAAGGTGCGCAGTCGGAACATCCTGGCGCAGACCAAGACCGGATCGACCTCCGACGTGGTGATGGTGGGCGCTCATCTCGACGGTGCGGCAGGCAGCCCCGGTGTCAACGACAACGCCACCGGGGTGGCCGCCGTGCTGGAGACGGCGCTGCAGCTGGGCTCGTCACCGCAGGCCAAGAATGCGGTGCGCTTCGCATTCTGGGGAGCCGAGGAGAGCGGGCTGGCCGGCTCGCTGGACTACGTGTTCGGCCGCAGCCGTGACGAGCTCAATGACATTGCGCTGTATCTGAATTTCGATCTGCTCGGCTCGTCGAACGCCGGCTTCTTCACCTACGACGGCGATCAGTCGGGGCCCTCACCTGTTGACGGTGTGCCGATCGGGTCGGCCGGGTTGGAGCGTACGCTGGCCGGTTACCTCAACCTGGCCGGTAAGCGTCCCGCCGATCTGCCGTTGCAACAGCGCACCGACTACCAGTCGTTTCTGACCGCCGGTGTGCCGGTGGGCGGTATGACCACCGGAGCCACCGAGGTGAAGACCAAGGTGCAGGCGCGGTTGTGGGGTGGCCAGGTCGGCGCACCGTTCGACCCGAACTATCACACGCCGCGGGACCGCCTCGACGCGGTGAACCGGGATGCCTACGCGCTCATGGGATCCGGTGTCGCGTTCGCGGTCGGTACCTACGCCACGTCGATCGACGGTGTCAACGGCGTGCCCGAGCGCGCCAAACGGCACCGGCCCGCGTTGGCGCCCTGAC
>CAMFLL010000575.1 GCA_945957405.1 uncultured Mycolicibacterium sp.
GCGAACCGCTGCGCGCTATCGTCGGTGCTCGGTTGAATGAGAGGACGGCGTCGGGGACGGACGGCTTCGGGAGGGATCGTGGCAGGCGGGCAACCGGCGACGGCGGCGTCGATCCTGGAGCAACTCCCGATCACCCGATGGCACTGGCGACTGGTTGTCGTCGTCGGCATCGGGTCGTTCTTCGACCTGTACGAAGTCTTCCTGGGCGGGGTGCTCGCCCCGGTCCTCGCCGCCGAGTTCGGGCTGGGTACGACGGGCAAGGCGATGGTGATCGCCGCCGGGTTCGCCGGCATGTTCGTGGGCGCGAACGCGCTGTCGATGGCGGCAGACCGGCTCGGGCGCCGCCGGGTCTTCATCCTCAATCTGCTCATCTACTCGCTCTTTTCCATCGCGGCGGCGTTCTCCCCCGATATCGAGACATTTCTGGTGCTGCGTTTCCTTGCCGGTATCGGGCTGGGTGCGGAGTTGGTGTTGGTCGACACCTATCTGGCCGAGTTCGTCCCGGGGCGGGTGCGGGGCCGAATGACGGCCTGGGCGTACACAATCGGGTTTCTGGGTGTTCCGCTGGCGGCGCTGCTGGGGGGCAGACTGGTGGCCCATCACGCGCTGCTGGGAATCGAGGGGTGGCGCTGGCTGCTCATCTTCGGCGGCCTCGGTGCGGTGTTCGTGCTGATCGCCCGCACGGTGCTGCCCGAATCTCCCCGCTGGCTGGAGAGCCGGGGACGCGAGGCCGAGGCCCGGGCGGTCGTCGCGTCGGTGGTGGCCAGCGCGGCACCCGGCACCACTGTTCCTGATGCGCCGCCGACCGGGCAGGACGCCTCCGAATCGCGTGATGAAGCCCGCAGCGTCGCCGAGGTGTTGCGGATCGCCTTCCGCGACTACCGCTCACGCAGCGTGATGCTGGTGATCTTCCAGGTCCTGCAGACCATCGCCTACTACGGGTTCGGCACGCTGGCACCCCTGGTGTTGGTCAACAAAGGTTTCGACGTAACGCAGTCGCTTGGCTACGCGGCGTTGAGTTTCGCGGGTTATCCGCTCGGATCCCTGATCTCGGTCCCGCTGGTGGAGCGGTTCGAACGCAAACTGCTCATCATCGTGTCAGCTCTCGGAATTGCGGTGTGCGGCATAGTTTTCGCCGCAGCGGAGTCGATCACCGTCATCGTCGTGGCCGGCTTCCTGTTGACGGCGGTGTCGAACATCTTCTCCAACGCGTTCCACATCTACCAGGCCGAGATCTTCCCGACGGCCATCCGCACCACGGCCAGCGGTGTGGCCTATTCGCTGTCGCGCGCGACGTCCACGGTGCTGCCGTTCATCGCGGTACCTGCTCTGGCCGCGCTCGGTCCGGTGGCGGTGTTCTCCGGTTCGGCGATCCTGATCGTGCTGTTGTGCCTCGACGTCGGATTACTGGGACCTCGTAGTACCGGGATCGATCTGGAGAGCGTCTGAGTCGCGGCGCTCAGATCTGCTGCGCCCCGGTGCTGCCCTGGATGGACCGCACCTCGTCGACACGGTAGGGCCGCCCGTCGGGTTGCAGGAGATCGCTGAACCACACCTTCGGGGCCGTCGGGTACGGGTGATCCCAGGAGTCCCACGGCAGATACGTCTGGGTCTTGCCGGCCACCAGACCCCAGTTGTATGCCCCGACATTGCGCTGCTTGGTGATCGGCATGATGTCCTCGACCGAGTTGCCCATCGACCGGGCCAGGTACTCGGTGCACAGGATGGGCCGGCCCAGCGGGGTGAGTTCATCGATCCTGGCCTCGAACTCGTGCGGTTTGCCGTAGTTGTGGAACGTGATCACGTCCGAGTTGTCCAGCTGTGTCGCCGCGATGGCACTGCGGTTTCCGCGGTCCCAGGCACCCTGCCACACCCCGCTGGTCAACGGCTGCACGGGATCGACCTGGCGAGCCCAGCTGAACACCTGCGGCAGCAGATCCGCGACCAGCTCCTCTTTGTCGGACCGCTCCACCTTGCGATAGACCTTCGCCGGATTGTCCGGCTCGTTCCACAGGTCCCACCCCAGCACCCTGGGATCACCACGGAACTGGCTCAGCACACCCGTGACATAGTCACGCAGCACCGGCACATAGCGCGGATCGCCCAGGCGCTCCGCCCCCGGGCTCTGCACCCAGCCCGAGTTGTGCACACCGGGAACCGGTGCACGCTGCACCCCGACCCGGGGCATCGGATCCCAGCACGAATCGAACAACACGAAGAGCGGTTTCACACGTTGGCCGGCGGCGATGTTCACGAACTGCGCGAGCCTGGCCTGAAAGCCGCGCCGATCCTGGGCCCACAGCTGGTCATGGAGAAACACCCGCACTGTGTTGAACCCCAGCAGCCTGGCCGCACCCAACTCGCTCTGGATGCGGCGCGGATCGTAGGTGCCCGGCTGGAACATCTCGAGCTGATTGATGGCGCTCGACGTGATGTAGTTGGCGCCGACGAGCCAGCCCTGCGCGGCGTACCAGGCGTTCGCCCGATCGGCGGACCACCGGACAGGCTCAGCGGATGCGCGGAATGCCGGGGTGAGGACGGCGCCCGCTGCCAACAGAAGTGGCAGCTTGAGTGCCGCTCGTCGATGCACCCAGCAACCATAGTTTCTGGTGTGCGACAGGCTCAGGCTTGCTTATCACATTGCAACCGAGGCGGTTGGAGATCGTTATGCGTTGTGTCCGTGGCGGTTACACAAATATCGGCGCGGGTCGGGTACATTCCCGCGCGCGTCACGGATGCCGGTTGGCCCATCCGTCATCGTTGTGGGCAAACAACTGCAGTTCACGTTCCCACGCCCTCAGGCGTAGCCGGTCCAGCCAGTGCCGGAACGCCAGCGCGATCAGCAAGCTGACCACGACTGTGCCCAGCCAGGTGGCCCAGGTGCGACCGGATGCCGCCGACATCGCATCCGCAGGACTGTCGGGCGGGGCCACGACCTTTCCGCTGCGGTCGAGCCAGATTGCGAGCGGGGCGCCCGCTTTCACCACTTTCGGATACGTCACCGTCTCGGTGCGCATGGCAGTGCCTTCACGCCACTGCGCACGCACGGTGACCGAGACCGCCGAGTAGCGCGGCGATCCCGCCCTGGTGCTGTCGGTGACGGCCGTGGCGT
>CAMFLL010000576.1 GCA_945957405.1 uncultured Mycolicibacterium sp.
CCCGGGTCCCGGCCGGTCCCTGTCGGGGAGCCCACAAACCTCCTACACCCCTCCTCGCGCCCATCATCCACGTATGTGAATCCTGGGCGGCTCCCGGGCCGAATTTCCGCCAACGACTCACGAACGTGGCGGGGCGGTCCGGGGAGCGTTCGAGTTTGTCGCTGCTGTCGCGGGTTGTCGCTGTGAGGTGGGCACCACCTGGTCCCAGTCCCTGCCGGGACTGCCGGGACTGCCGGGGCGGACGTAACTGACGGGCGCGCTGCTCGCCACGCCGCCAGGTCACCGCGCCCCCAGCTCGCCCGTCCCACCACCAGATCCGTCAGTGCCGCCGCAACACGATCACGTTGTCGATCAGCGTGCCGACCTGCCCGTCGGGGCTGCTCCCCTCCCGTTCCGATTGCTCGGCCCGGACACGATCCCACTGCCCGAAATCCAAGCCCAGCCCTTCCAACACCTCGTCGACGCTGGGGAACACGTGGTCGTGCAGCCCGGTGGCCCACGGCGGAGCGGCACCGTGGTCCACCACCAGCAGCGTCCCGCCGGGCGCCACGGCCTGCGCGGCGCGCTGAAGCACCGCGTTGCGGTCCCAGTCGCGAGGCGATTGCAGGAAGTGCGCTGACACCAGGTCGAACTGCCCATCCGGAAAACTCTCGGTGAGGTCGTGCCGTTGGAAGTCGATGCGGGCAGCAAGGTCTCCGGCCAGCTCAACAGCCCGCTGCAGCGCGTTGCTCGCAATGTCGACCGCAGTCACCTGCCAGCCGTGCTCGACCAGCCACAGGGTGTCCCCACCTTCGCCACAGCCCAGGTCGAGCGCGCGGCCCGGCGTCAGGTCGGACACCACCTCGACCAGCCTGGCGTTGGGCCTGCCGCTCCAGATGCGGTCGGACTCGGCATAGCGGTCCTCCCACATCTGGCGCGCGTCAACGCGATCCGACATGCTGCATACCTCCTGAGGGAATGGGAAGGCCGACATCCTCGGCCAACAAACTCTGCACCACCGCGGCCGCGACCAGTGATCCCGCCGCCACCGCAGCGGCCACCTGTGGCATCTGGGCACTCGTATCACCGGCGGCGAACACACCCGGCACGGATGTGGCACCGAAGGCGTCGACCCGCACGCTGTCGGCGACAACGGGGTTGGGATCGTTGAGGTCCACACCGAGTTCCTCGGCAAGCGGTGAGCGCTGGTGCAACATGGTGGCCACCAGCAGGCCGCGCCGCTCCAACCGACTGCCGTCGGAGAACGCGATCGCGCGCAGTTCGCCACCGGCGCTGATCAATTCGGCCACGGGACGCTCATCGATCGACACTCCGACACGTTGCAGCGTGTCGCGCTGCTGGCCGTCAAGCTGCGCCGGCCCGTCGGTCAACAGGACGACGTCGTCGCTCCAACCCCGCAGCAGCAGAGCGGAGTGCACGGCCCGGTCACCGTCGGCGAGCACCGCGAGCGGTCGGTCGCGAACCTCCCAGCCGTGGCAGAACGGGCAGTGGAACACCGAGCCGCCCCACAATTGCGCCAGGCCCGGCACCTCGGGCGGTCGGTACTGCATACCGGTGGCCAGCACGATACGGCGCGTCGATATCGTTGTGCCGTCGACGGTTTCGACCTCGAAACCACCGGGCGCCGGGCGGGCGTGCAACACCTCACCGCTCAGCTGCTCGACGGTGGGATACGCGGCCAGTTCCCGCCGGCCCCTGTCGTACAACTCGGCGGGCGGGCGGCCGTCATGGCCGAGCAGACCACCGATCCCGTGCGCCGCGAGGTTGCTCTGCTCCCCGGCGTCGATCACCAGCGTGCGGCGCCGCGCCCGGCCCAGCACCAGGGCGGTACTCAATCCGGCTGCCCCGCCGCCGATCACGACGCAGTCCCATTCGATGTCCATACCGTCGAGGTTGCCTTGACCCCATACATATTGGCAAGATGACTTGCCATGGAGGCAAACGACGACGTCGACCTACGGGTCCGCAAACGCCTGCGTGAACTGCGGGCCCGGCAGGGGTTGACGCTCGACGATGTCGCATCGCGCGCTCAGATCGATGTGTCGACGCTGAGCCGGCTGGAGTCCGGTAAGCGCAGGTTGGCGCTCGACCACCTACCGCGGTTGGCGGCCGCGCTGTCGGTGACCACCGATGAACTGCTGCGTGAACCCGAACAGCCCGATCCTCGGGTGCACGGCGCCGCGCAGACCCGCCACGGCGTCACCTACTGGCCGCTCACCCGGCACGGACCGGCAGCAGGCCTGCACGCGTTCAAGATCCGGGTCAGCCCCAAGCGGCGCAACCCACCGACCGAGTTCCCCATCCACGAAGGTCAAGACTGGATGTATGTCTTGTCCGGTCGCATGCGGCTGATCCTCGGCGACCGTGATTTCACCATCGAACCCGGCGAGGCCGTCGAATTCAGCACCTGGGTGCCGCACTGGTTCGGCGTCGTCGAAGAATCCGTCGAGGCCATCATGATCCTCGGCCCTCACGGCGAGAAGCTGCATCTGCACGGCCCCGAGCCCACCCGGTCACGGTGAGCCGACCTACAGGTACGACGTCTCGTTGACCAGGTGCACCGACGCCAGACCGTCGGGGTAGAACTCGGCGATCGACAGCGAGGCGAGGTCGAGGTGCAACCGGTACAGGATGGCCGGCCCGGCATCGAGGGCCATCCGCAGCATCGTCTTGATCGGCGTCACGTGCGAGACCACCAGCACCGTAGACCCGCCGTGCTGCGCGATGATGCGGTTGCGGGCCCGCCGCACCCGGATGTGCACGTCGTCGAAGCTCTCCCCACCCGGCGGTGTGACACTGGTATCGCGCAGCCACCGGCCGTGCAGTTCGGGATCGGCGGCGCCGGCCTCGGCGAACGTCAGTCCCTCCCAACCACCGAAGTCCGTCTCGATCAGATCGTCGTCGACGGTGACATCGAGCCCCAACGCCTTTGCCGACAGTGCCGCGGTGTCGTAGGCGCGCTCGAGCGGTGACGACACCACCGCCGCGACCCCGCCCCGACGTCCGAGATGTGCGGCCGCGGCCTCGGCCTGGCGTCGACCCAGATCGGTCAGGGCCGGGTCTGTCTCTTATACACATCTCCGAGCCCACGAGACTAAGGCGAATC
>CAMFLL010000577.1 GCA_945957405.1 uncultured Mycolicibacterium sp.
TTCCAGATGATCACCATGGCGATGCAGCGGGCCAGCCCGACGATGATCAGCCCGGTGCGGTATTCGGGTAGATCCGGCAGCAGCAGCCAGGCCAGGGCGAACATCAAGGCGGGGCCGAGTACCCAGTTCAGGATCAACGAGGACATCAGGAGTTTGCGGTCACCGGTGACGGTGCCCAAGCGGTCATAACGCACCTTGGCCAGGACCGGATACATCATGATCAACAAACCGAGGGCGATCGGCAGCGAAATCCCGTCAATCTGAACCTTTTCCAGCGCGGTGTTCAGTCCCGGGACCCATCGGCCCAGCAGTAAACCGGCGACCATCGCGGCGCCAATCCAGACCGGCAGAAACCGGTCAAGTGTGGACAGCTTGCCCACCACGGTCGGTGGGGGACTGGTGGTGTGCGTCACGTGCCGACCTCCATCGGGGTGTCGGCGCCCAACAGCACCGCGAGGCTGGCCAGCGCTTCGGGAACGACGGCGTAGTACACCCAGGACGCGCGGCGCTGCGAGGTCAGCAGTCCCGCGTCGCGCAGAACCTTCAGATGGTGCGACACGGTCGGCTGGGAGACATCGACCCCGACGGAGATGTCGCACACGCAGGCCTCGGCGCCTTCGCGGCTGGCGATGGCGGAAAACAACTGCAACCGCACCGGATCGGCCAGCGCCTTGAGCTTGACGGCCATGTCGGTGGCTTCCGCCGCCGTCAGCGGTTCACGCAGGAATGCCCCCGGCGGGCAGCACGCGGTCGGATCGGGATCGCGCGGATTCGACATACATCGATATTGACAGTCATCGATATCAGAAGCAAGGCGAGATTGGTTGAACAGTGGGCGAAGATCGCCCCGACGGGTGGGCGTGCCTAGCCAGGCACGCCCACCGCTACCGGTGTCAGCAGCAGGTTGTCGCCGCTCCGGTGGAGTCGGCGGACTGATGTCCGCAGCACACGTCCGCGGTGTCGGTGGTGTCATCGAGATGCTGCGGGCTGGTGCCGAAGGTGTCGGAGTCGGCGAGCACGGTGTAGACCTCCCACTTCTCGCCGGCCGGCCCGGTTACCCACACTTTCTCCTGGGTGGCGAAGCAGCAGGTCGTTGCGATCTCCTGGTCGGTGAACAGTCCCTCGCCGGTCAGCCGGGCGATCTCGGCATGGACAGTCTCGCTGGAGGCGACCTCGACGCCGAGGTGATTGATGGTGCCTCCCTTGCCCGGGTTTTCGAGCAGGACCAGTTTGAGTGGTGGTTCGGCGACGGCGAAGTTGGCGTAACCGGGCTTCACCTTCGCCGGGGCGGTGTTGAACAGCTTGGTGTAGAACGTGATTGCCTCATCGAGGTAATCGACATTGAGTGCCAGTTGTACGCGGGACATGGCCGCAACCTCCTCGGGTGCTTTGACATATATCGAACTAATGCGTCACGGCTCAGCATGTCACCTTTTCGATATATGTCAATCTCTGTGGCAGACTGGGTGGCGTGCCCAAAGCGCTGCCCATGATCGACATGTCCGCACCGGTGTGCTGCGCCCCCGTTGCCGCCGGTCCGATCAGTGACGACGATGCCTTGAAGGTGGCCCTGCGTCTCAAGGCGCTCGCCGACCCCGCGCGCGTGAAGCTGATGTCCTACCTGTTTGCCTCTGCGGCGGGGGAGGAGAACAGCGGCGATCTGGCGGCCACGCTGAAACTCACCGAATCCACGGTGAGCCATCACCTCACCCAACTCCGCAACGCCGGTCTGGTGCTGTCGGAACGCCGTGGGATGAACGCCTTTCACCGTGCCCACCCCGAAGCCATGCAGGCGCTGTGTGCCGTCCTCGACCCGAACTGCTGCCGCTGACGCCGAAGCGGTACAAACTGCGGTTGTCGGATGGGTCGAGTGAGCCGGTTGATGTTTGCCATTCTCGAATCGTGCTCACCGACCCTGAAACAATGTGGGGGAGAGCTGTTCCTGGTCGATACCACAATGAGTCCGCGTAGTGTGCTCGAGTACGAGGCGGTTACCGGCGATCGGAAGGTAGGTGCACGCGTGAGCGCGACACCGTCGACCGAACGTACTTACGCCGAGATCCGAAATCGCATCATGTCCGGCCGGCTGCTGCCCGGTTCCAGGCTGGTCGAGGTCGACCTCGCCGTTGAACTCGC
This sequence comes from uncultured Mycolicibacterium sp., assembly GCA_945957405.1. GTDB lineage: Bacteria > Actinomycetota > Actinomycetes > Mycobacteriales > Mycobacteriaceae > Mycobacterium. The sequence continues at coordinate 2,137 of CAMFLL010000577.1, forward strand.
CGTCAGCCGCACCCCGGTCCGGGAGGCGTTGCGGCGCCTGGCCGCCGAAGGTTTGGTCGAGGTCCTGCCCAACCGGGGTGCCACGGTGCGTTCCTGGACCGACCGCGAACTACACGATATCTACCAGTCCAGGGCCGAACTCGAATCACTGGCCGCGTCGCTCGCTACCGACCGGATGGACGACACGGTCCTGGCGCAACTCGAGCACCTGTGCGACGCGATGGAGGCGTGCGGCATCGAACCCGATCGCGATGGTCGCGACAGGTTGACCGAACTGAACACCCAGTTCCACGACGCGATCCGGACCGCGGCGAACAGTCCGACGCTTACATCGATGATCCATGGCGTCGCGCAATTACCGTTGGTGCGGGCCACGTTCCACCGATACTCGCGTGAAGATCTCGAGCGCAGCCGCCATCATCACCGCGAGATGGTGGCGGCATTCCGCGCTGGGGATGGGGATTGGGCGGCGGCTGTGACGAAGGCACATGTGCTCGCCGCGCGCGCGTCCCTGACGAACTGCCGACCCGCAGCGGATTAGCTAGCCCTGCGTGACGGCCGAATACGCGGGTCCAACCCCCACCCGGTGCAGCTGCCCCGGCAGCGGACGTCCGAGCACCGTACTCAACCAGCGGCCGGTGTCGATGACGGCATCGATGTCGACGCCGGTCTGCACACCCTCCATGTCAAGCAGGTACAGCAGATCCTCCGTCGCGATATTGCCCGTCGCGCCGGATGCGAACGGGCAGCCGCCGATGCCGCCCACCGAACTGTCGATGATCACCGCGCCCGCCTCGATGCCCGTGAAGGCGTTGGTGTAGCCAGTGTTTCGGGTGTTGTGCAGGTGCAGACCCACCGGAATGTCCAGGTCGCGACCAGCAGCAGCGACGAGTGCGCGCACCTGGCTCGGGCCGGCGACGCCGATCGTGTCGGCGAAGATGATCTCGTCTGCCGA
>CAMFLL010000578.1 GCA_945957405.1 uncultured Mycolicibacterium sp.
AGTCTCCTTCGTGCTGGTCGTCGCGTCGGTGCGGGAGCGGGTGCCGTAGGTGGGGCACAGTGCGACGGCGTTGCCGGTGGCGGCGAGCAGTGTTTCGGCGGAGGCGAGCAGGTCGAGCAGTTCGGGGCGGGTCAGCGAGTAGAACACCTGCCGGCCCTCGGGGCGGCCGGTGACCAGCCCGCAGTCCCGCAGGCACGCCACATGCGCCGACACGGTGGACTGGGCCAACCCCAGCTCTCCGATCAGGTCGGCCACGCGGGCCTCCCCGTCAGCGAGGCGGCGCACGATCGCCAACCGAGCCGAATCGGAGAGGCTGTGAAATAGCGCCACCGCCGCATCCAGATTCGAGGAGTTTCCTGGGGCGCTGCCGCCGAGGCACGCATCCGATTTATTCATCGCCATATGACGATTATGACCGGTTAGCAGCGATACTTTTCGCTGGGGTCGGGCGTCGACGTCTCGGTGCCGTTCGTCGCCGCGGTGGCGGTGGGTGTGAGGGTGCATCCGCCGTCGCGGGTGAACGGGTAGATCATCTGGCGCAGGTAGCCGCTGGGGTAGTCGGGTTTGGCGGCCATGCCGAGTTGGGTGGAGTCGAATCGTCGGGCGGGGTCGTAGGAGTAGGTGCGCAGCAGGTGATCCCACACCAGGGTGAACAGTCCGAAGTTGACGTCACCGATGCCGGCCCACTTGAGGTGGTGAAAGCGGTGGCCTTCGTTGAGGGCTAGGACGTACTTGGCGGGACCGATGCGGTAGTCGGCGTTGGAGTGCTGCAACAGCAGCTGGATTGCCACGGCCAGCGCCAACACGGAGGCCACGTTGACGGGCAGGCCGATCAGGATCAGGGGGGCCACGCCGGCGGCCATCTCGGCGGTTTGGTGTAGGGGGTGTTTCATCAGGCCGTTGAGGCCGTAGAAGCGGGTGATGCTGTGGTGCACCGCGTGGAATCGCCACAGCACGCCGATCTTGTGGCTGGCCAGGTGTACGACGGTGATGCCGAAATCCGCGACCAGGATCGCGGCTAGCACCTGTGCGACGAACGGCCAACTGTACGGCCACAACTGGGGCGCGGGCACGATCGCGGCGAGCAGCGGGATGGCGGCCACGCTGCCCAGGATGAGGGTTTCGTTGACCGCGACGTGGATGCGGTCGCGGGTGCTATCGGCACGGTCGTGGTTCCACTCGGGGTCATACGGGATGACCCGTTCGACCAGAAACGCCGTCGCGATCGCGACGACCAGAATGACCATCAACCAGTACTTCGGTGCCCCGGCCGCGGCCACGGCGATACCCGCGCCGTTGAGGCCGATCAGCATGAACGGCACATAGCCGTACCGGGCCACCACCTGAACCGCGCTGGTGGCCATCGATGTCATGGAAGTCGTACTCATGCCTTGATCGTCGCGGCCGCCGCCACGGCGGGGCTTGAACGATTCGGCTAACCGGTGCTGTCGAGATCCCAGGACACGTGCCGGCTCAACACCGAGGGCGCCAAGCCGAACATCTCGCGGGTCGTGCGAGAAAGGTGCGCGCTATCGGCGAAACCCGCACCGTGCGCCGCCCCAGTGAGGTCGTCCCCGGACTGCACGCGGGTGATCGCGATCCGCAGCCGCGACCACAACACGTAACGGCGTAACGGAATCCCGACCTGCTCAGTGAACAAATGCGTCAGCCGACTCGGCGAAATCCCGACCCGTGCAGCTAATTCTGTACCGCTGACCGGGCCCGCCGCCACAAGGTCAGGCAACAGCCGCAACGCGTCAACGATGGCGGGATGGTGCGCCCTGTCGTCTACGGCAAGGACGGGCGCCAGGTGCGCGATCAGCTCGTCGACCACCGTGGCCAGCGCTCGCCGACGGGTGAACGTCAGCACCGGGGCAACAGTCCACCCAGAGTGGACCGCACGCAGCTGCGCAGACCGTCCCGGCGCGGACTCCGGCTCCAGGAACACCACCGTGCCCTCCGGCGCTCCGACCTCGACTCGATGGGGGGCATCGGCGGGCACGACCACCTTCGTGCCGCGGTGCCGCGCGCCGTGCTCGTCAAGCACCGTGAACGCCGTTGTCGCGGTGATGATCTGCACGGCGTGATGGGCGTGGGCATCGGTGGTGCCGATGGACCCGGTGAACGCCAACACCCCCGGACGCAGCAGTGCCGCACCGCCCCAGCGCGGCTCCACGCCGAGATCAAGGCCGGACCTATTCATCGCCATCGAACGATGGTCATTCTGAATGCGTCGACATTGCGGTGGCGATGCGGTCCAGGGCTGCGACATTGACGCGGTAGTAGGCCCACTTGCCGCGTTGGTCGCGGCTGACGAGGCCGCTGTCGACGAGCAGCTTCATGTGATGGGACACCGTGGGTTGGCTCAGCCCAAGTGGCTCGGTGAGGTCGCAGATGCAGGCTTCCCCACCGTCTGATGCGGCGATGAGCGACACCAGTTTGACCCGTGCCGGGTCGGCAAGCGCCTTGAACACCGAGGCGAGTCGTTCGGCGGCAGCGGTGTCCAGCACGCCGCCGGTCAGCGGTGAGCAGCAGCTGGCCACATCACTTGAGGTCAACGGTGCGGTCGCGGTTGCCATGTCCTCATGATGGCACACGCATTGACAAACGTCGATGCGTCAAGCACGATCAGTCCCATCGAAGAACGTCGATGAGAGGAGTGGAGCATGTCAGAGCTGCCCGTCGTAGTGATCGGGGCCGGACCGCTGGGTCTGGCGGCGGCCGCGCATCTACTGGAGCGCGGACTCACCCCGCTGGTGTTGGAGGCCGGCCAAGGTCCAGGATCGGCCGTCGAGCAGTGGGAGCACGTGCGCACGTTCTCCCCGTGGCCCGAACTGGTGGACCCCGCCGCCGAACGACTGTTGGAGCCGACGGGCTGGACGGCCTCCGCTTCCGGATTCCCGACCGGCCGGGAGTGGATCGACGACTACCTGGCACCGTTGGCGGGCGCCTTGGGTGAACGGGTCCAGTACGGCGCGCGAGTGGAGGCGGTGTCCCGGTTGGGCCGGGACCGGCTCGTCACGCCTGGTCGTGCCGAGACGCCGTTCGTCGTGCACGTGAGCAACGCTGACGGAACGGAGTGC
>CAMFLL010000579.1 GCA_945957405.1 uncultured Mycolicibacterium sp.
GGGCGGCCGGGGGCGGCGCGGGCTGTGGGGCCGGTGGCGTGGGCCGGGTGACCGGGGCGGTGGCCACCGGCTCCGGCATGCGTTCGGGTTCGGGCTCCGGTTCCGGTGGCGGCTCGGGTGCTTCGACCGGGGCGGGCGCCGGCTCGGCCTGCTGCTGAGTCTTGCGGATGAACTGTTTGGCCGGTCTGGCCGCCGGCGCCGAGGCCCCTGACATCTCGGACGCCGGGATCGACATGTCCAGCCGCGTCTCGATCCGCTCGACGCGCTGCAGCAGGGCCGCCTCGGTATCGCTGGCCGACGGCAGCAGCAACCGCGCACACACCACCTCGAGCAGCAGCCGCGGCGCGGTGGCGCCGCGCATCTCGCCGAGGCCGGCATGCACCACCTCGGCGTATCGGGTCAAGGTGGCCGTGCCGATCCGGCTGGCCTGTGAGCGCATCTTCTCGAGCTCGTCTTCGGGCGCGTCGACCACTCCGCGGGCGGCGGCATCCGGAACCGCTTGCAGCACAATGAGGTCACGGAACCGTTCGAGCAGGTCGGTGGCGAAGCGGCGCGGGTCATGGCCGGCGTCGATCACCGATTCGACCGCGCCGAACAACGCGGCGCCGTCGGCGGCCGCCAGCGCCTCCACCGCGTCGTCGATCAACGCGACATCGGTGGCCCCCAGCAGAGCCAGCGCCCGCTGGTAGGCCACGTGGTTGCCGTCGGCCCCGGCCAGCAGCTGATCCAGCACGCTGAGAGTGTCGCGCGGTGAACCACCACCGGCACGGATCACCAGGGGGTACACCGCGTCGTCGACCCTGACGTCCTCGGAGGCGCAGATCTTCTCGATGAGCGTCCGCATGGTGCGGGGCGCCAAGAGCCGGAACGGGTAGTGATGGGTGCGCGACCGGATGGTGGGCAGCACCTTCTCCGGTTCGGTGGTGGCGAAGACGAAGATCAGGTGCTCCGGCGGCTCCTCGACGATCTTGAGCAGCGCATTGAAACCGGCCGTGGTGACCATGTGCGCCTCGTCGATGATGAAGATGCGGTAGCGCGACTGGGCCGGTGCGTAGAAGGCGCGGTCACGCAGTTCACGGGTGTCGTCGACACCACCGTGACTGGCCGCGTCGAGTTCGACCACGTCGACGTTGCCAGGGCCGTTGGGCGCCAGCGCCACGCACGAGTCACACACTCCGCACGGTGTGGGGGTGGGACCCTCCACGCAGTTCAGTGAGCGTGCCAGGATGCGCGCCGACGATGTCTTGCCACACCCGCGCGGGCCCGAGAACAGGTAGGCATGGTTGATCCGGCCTGCCTGCAGCGCCGTCGACAGCGGTGCGGTGACGTGCTCCTGCCCCACCACTTCGGCGAAGGTTGCCGGACGGTACTTGCGGTAGAGAGCCACGTCAGCAGGCTACCGACACGGTCCGACGGACGGCATCCCGGATTCGCCTCGCGGTGGTCACCGAATCCCGCCAGCGCCCCACACGCCGAACGATCAGTGCTTGGCGAGCAGCGACTCGGTGGCCGCCAGCAACGAGCAGGTCGCCAGGCCGTCGACCGCGACGCGCAGATCCGGCAGCGACGGGAACGACGGCGCGATACGAATGTTCTTGTCTTCCGGATCTTTTCGATACGGGAATGCCGACCCGGCCTCGGTCACGGCGATGCCGGCATCCTTGGCCAGCGCGATGGTGCGCCGTGCCGTGCCGGCCAGGACGTCGAGACTGACGAAGTACCCGCCCTTCGGGTCGGTCCACGACGCGATCTTCGAGTCGCCGAGGCGGTCCTCGAGGATCTCGGCCACCAGGGCGAACTTCGGCGCCAGCAGCTCCTGATGGCGCTGCATGTGCAGCCGCACCCCGTCGGCGTCACCGAAGAATTTCACGTGCCGCAGCTGGTTGACCTTGTCCGGGCCGATGGTCTTCTTACCCGCGTACTGCAGGTACCACGCGATGTTGCCGAGCGATCCGCCGAAGAAGCTCACACCGGCACCCGCGAACGTCATCTTCGACGTCGACGCAAACACGTACGGCCGGTTCGGGTTTCCCGCCTTCGCGGCCAGCCCCAGCACATCGACCTGGCGCAGGAATTCGTGGGTGATGGTGTGCACCACATAGGCGTTGTCCCAGAACAACCGGAAATCCGTTGCCGCCGTTTTCATCTGGACCAGACGGCGGATGTTCTCCCAGGAGTAGACCGCCCCGGTGGGGTTCGAGTACACCGGGACGCACCACATGCCCTTGATGGCGGGATCCACCGCGACGAGCTCTTCGATCACGTCGACATCCGGGCCGTCCTCGCGCATCGGCACCGGCACCATCTCGATGCCCATGGTCTCGGTGATCGCGAAGTGCCGGTCGTAGCCGGGCGACGGGCACAGGAATTTCACCCCGGTGCCGTCGCGAAGATCGTCGATCCAGGGACGTGGTGAGTCGACGCCGCCGTGCAGCAGGGAGTAGACGACGACGTCGTGCATCATCTCGAGGCTGGCGTTGTTGCCCGCGATCAGGTTCTGCACGGGGATGCCGCCGAGCAGCTCGCCGAGGATGGCCCGTAGCTCGGGCAGACCGTGCATGCCGCCGTAGTTGCGGGTGTCGGTGCCTTCGCGGTCGCGATAGTCGGCGCCGGGCAGCGACAGCAGCTCGTTGGACAGATCCAACTGCTCGGGCGACGGCTTACCCCGGGTCAGGTCCAGCTTGAGGCCCTTGGCCTGCAGGTCGGCGTAGTTGCGCTGCTGCTGCTCGTGCTCGGCCTGCAGTTCAGCGGGGCCGAGGGAGGAAAACGACACGTCGGCGCCTTTCACGAGCGGAGCAATGCAACCAGAGGGACCAGAGGGTTAGGAAAGTCGGGGACCCCGCGCACCCGACAGAGCCCGTTGACCCTTGCTGCCTTCCGGCCCTGGGGGAGTTCACAGGGTAGACGCCGCGCGGGGTCCACGGGCGAGTGTAGTACCCAGGCCCGCCCATCGACGAAGCGCGCTGGGAACCGGCCCTGACGCAGCAATTCCTGGCTCGGCAGGGTCCTCCGCTACCATTGCCGACGGAGGATTCGCCTAGTGGCCTATGGCGCTCGCCTGGAACGCGGGTTGGGTTAAC
>CAMFLL010000580.1 GCA_945957405.1 uncultured Mycolicibacterium sp.
GTGCTGTGACAAGGTCAGCGGTACCAGCAGAGAGCATGACGTGCTCCTTTGACGCGGTAGATGCCGCAGGAAAGAGATGCAGCGGAAGAACGGCTGCCAGTCAGGTGGGGGCCGAACATTTGGACCCGATGTTTGCGGCGTGCGCTACCGGAGCGCGTACAACTACGGGTACTCGGTGGCTCTGTGGGACTGCGACGGAGCGCGTGGAGATCGTGCGCGACGGCACCGGCCGGGTCCAGGATCTCCCCCCTCGACGATCCTCCTGTCCTGGGGTGTCAATGGACAGCTGAAACTGCCCGTGGGCGGACATGAGAACTGCCCGTAGGTGGCCAATAAGAACTGCCCAGTGGCGGACACGAATCTGCCCATTAGGGTGTGTCCGCCACCGGTGGTTGAGGCCGTTGTCAGCTCAAGGGTTTGACTCCCTTCCCGTGCAGGGCTTGGGCCAGCCGCACGGAGTCTCCGCTGGTCTGGCACAGGTGCGCGTGATGCAGCAGCCGGTCCACGGTGGCAGTCGCCAACGTCTTGGGCATCAGCTCATCGAAACCACTGGGGTGCAGGTTCGATGAGATCGCCACCGAGCGCCGTTCATAGGCGGCCTCGACGATGCGGTAGAGCCCTTCAGCGGCATCGGCACCGACGGGCAACAGTCCAACGTCGTCAATCACCACGAGCTCGGCACGCACGATCTTGGCCACGGCCTTGCCCAACGAATCGTCAGCGCGGTGCGCCCGAACCAGGACCCCGATCTGCTCGAGGGTGAACCACGCCACCGGCATCCCGGCTTCGATGACCTTCTGCCCCAACGCTTCGAGGAAGAACGTCTTGCCGGTGCCAGCGGGCCCGCAGACCACCAGGTTCTCCCGACGACCCACCCACTCCAGGGTCTGTAGCGCCTGCTGGGTCGGTAACGGGATCGACGACGCATTGGGGTCCCACACGTCGAATGTCTTCCCGGTCGGGAAGCCGGCGGCTTTGCGGCGGGCGGCCAGCATGGACCGGGCCCGGCCGGCGGACTCCTCGGTCAGCAGCGCTTTGATCACCTCGGTGGGGTCCCAGCGTTGAGCTCGGGCAGTGGCCAGCACGTCGGCGGCGATCGCGCGGGCGTGCGGCAACCGCAGCCCACGCATCAGCGCTTCGACGTCGGCGGGTAGCGACGCGGTGGTCGTGGTGGTAGTCACGCGATGCCTGCCTCGTCAGCGTCGATAACGTTGCGGCCGAATAAGTTCCACCCACTGGTTCCTTGCGCCAGGGAGGTGTCTTCGTCGGCGCCGCGGCGAGTGGTGTCCATGCCCTTGCTGGCGAGGATGGAATCAAGGTCACCGGTGGCGAAGCGACCGTGCACGCCAGCATGCCCGAGCGCCCAGTCGACATCGGCGCGGCCGGTTAACGCCGACAGTTCCACCGCGTGGGCCATCTTCTGCAGGATCCGTTCGGTGCCGACGGCGGCGGCTTCTTTGAGCCACACCGCCGCACCCGGCCCCAGCGCCAGGAAGGTCTGCTCACTGACAGTGCGGGCCCGCACCCGGTAATCACCGGGCACCTTGTCCCGATGCTCAGGGAAGTGGTCATCGTTGATGGCGGGACTACCGGGGGCGGCGCGGCGATGCCGCGCCACCTCCACCGGGCCGCCGCCATCAAGAGCGCAGATCACCACCTCATCGGTGCCGTCGTGGTCACGGATCCACACTGTCTGGCCCAGAAGAGTTGCGGGCAGCGAGTATTGGCAGTGGTCGAAGGTGACCATCGGGGTGTTGTCGGGAACCCGGCGGGTCACCCCCAACGCGGCGGTGTGGGGCAGGTCAGGAACCGCGTGCAGGGCCGGGCGTTCCTGAATGAGCATCTCGGCCGGCCGGCGTCCCGTGATCCGGTGCACGCGGGCGTTGATCTCGGTGGTGAAACCGGCGCATGCGGCTTCGACGTCGGCGAACGAGTCGTACTGCGGCAGGAGGTTGGTCTCAGTAGGCACGATGTCGGCTTTGGCGAGCTTCACCGCGTTCTCCACCCCACCCTTGGTGGCTGGGTCGGCGGGTTCACACGTCAGCACCGAAAGGCCGTAGTAGCGGCCGAAGGTGACCGCGGCCCGGTTGCGGACCGGAACTCCGGCGATGTGTCCAGTGGTGACGGTCTTCTCGTTGTCGGTGAGCAGGTAGGTCGGAGCACCACCGACGATGCGAAAGATGCGGTCCAGGCCGGCGAAGACACTGGGTGCGGTGCGGTCCCGCAAAGCCACCACGACGCGGTAGCGGCTCCACGCCAGCCACGCCACGAGCAGCACGATCTTGCGGCCGGCGACAAGGGGGCCGTCGGCGAAGTCGTACTGTAGCCACAGTCCTGGCTCGGTGATCCAGGGCCGGTGCACGCGTGTATTGCCAAGGCGCCATTGCGCTTTGATCTCCGCCAACGAACGGCGGGTGGTGCGGTCGGTGCCGGTGTAGCCCAACGCCACCAGCTTGTCGTGGGCTTTGTCGCCGCGGATCTTGCCCTTCGAATCAGCGACCCAGGTTTCCAGCAGGTCGCGCCAATCATCGATCATCCGGGCCCGCCGCGTGGCCGGGGGCAGCCCAGCGTTGCGATCCTCGACCGCTTTCTTCACGGTGTGGTGCGAGCACCCACACAGCTCGGCCGCGGCGCGGTAGGACCCGGTCAGGTCGTAGGCATTGAGTATTTCCATGAGTTCTCCGTCAGACTTCAAGTAGGTCTCTCCTGGGGTTGTCGGGTCGACTAGGCATCGACATCGAAACCGCAGGAGAGGCCGCCCCAGCGCAGACGCGCCGAACGACATCAAGTAGGTCTGGGCAGATTCATGGCCGCCTGCGGGCACTTTCGTATCCGCCGGTGGGCAGTTCTTATTGGCCGCGAACGGGCACTTTCATGTCCGCCAGTGGGCAGTTTTTCATGTCCGCCGACACTGGGGCGGCTGCAAGTCGAGATGCGCAACCGCCGGATCAATGTCACAACCGTATTGGAGAGCGAGTGCCCGACGTGCCGGTTGGCCTGACGAATAGCACCAACGGTCCGCCTTTCACTGCCAAAGCAGAGGGGCAGGCGGCGACCGACGACAGCAATGCAAAGC
>CAMFLL010000581.1 GCA_945957405.1 uncultured Mycolicibacterium sp.
CAGGAACGCCGTCCACGATGATCGCGTGACGTCTTGGCTCGCCGATGCGCCCGGCCCTTTTCAGCACCACATCTCCTTGATGCATGGTTGGATCCCGATCACGGTCCAGGCGCTGAGCGCGGTGCTGCTGGTCCTGGCGATCGGCTGGCGCACGCGGCGCTGGCGGTTGCTGTGGCTGCCGCTGAGCGCCGCCGTCGGTGTTGGCGTCGCGGCGTGGGCGCATTGGTACATCGATTCGGACGGGCTGGCCGGCGACCCGGCTCCGCACCAGCTTTGGGTGTGGACCGCGTTGACCGGGCTGGCAATCGCCGTGTTCTTCGTGGGCTGGCCCGGCGCCCGGTGGTGGCGCCGCGCGGCTTCGCTGCTGTCCGTACCGCTGTGCCTGCTCAGTGCCGGGTTGGCGTTGAACCTGTGGGTCGGCTACTTCCCCACCGTGGACACCGCATGGAACCAGCTGACCGCGGGACCACTGCCCGACCAGACCGACCCCGGCACCGTCGCGGCCGTGGCGCAGCAGGCCCAGCAGCGTCGGGTGTTGCCGCCCAAAGGCAGCGTGGTGCCGGTGACCATTCCGTCCACGGCGTCGGGGTTCAAACATCGCGGTGAACTGGTGTACCTGCCGCCGGCATGGTTCGCGAGTACGCCGCCTCCGCCGCTGCCGACGGTCATGATGATCGGTGGGGAGTTCAACACCCCCGCCGACTGGATGCGCGCCGGCAACGCGATCTCCACCATCGACAAGTACGCCGCCGCCCACGGCGGCAACGCGCCGGTGTTCGTGTTCGTCGACTCCGGCGGCGCGTTCAACAACGACACCGAGTGTGTCAACGGGCCACGGGGCAACGCCGCCGATCATTTGACCAAAGATGTTGTGCCCTTCATGGAATCGACCTATCACGTCAGCCCGGCCCGGGCGAACTGGGGTGTTGTGGGGTGGTCGATGGGCGGCACCTGCGCGGTCGATCTCACCGCCATGCACCCCGACCTGTTCAGCTCGTTCGTCGACATCGCCGGCGATCTGACCCCGAACTCAGGGACCAAGACCCAGACCATCGATCGCCTCTACGGTGGTAGCAGCGCGCAGTGGGCGGCCTTCGATCCCGCCACCGTGATCACCAGACACGGCCCGTACACCGGCATCACGGGATGGTTCGACATCTCCGGGGGCCAATCCACGCAACGCAAGAACGTGCCGGCGGCCAACGTCGGTGCGGTGGGCCTCGGCGGCCGCGACGGGACCGGCAACCCCGGTGACCAGACCGTGGCGGCCGACTCGCTGTGCGCGCTGGGCAGCGCCAACGGCATCAATTGCGGTGTGATCGCCCAGCCGGGCAAGCATGACTGGCCCTTTGCGGCAAGGGCATTCGCATCGTCACTGCCCTGGCTCGCTGGAGCCCTGCACACGCCGGGGGATCCGGTCGTGCCACTGGGGACCGTGTCGGTGATCCCGGTCCCGGTGACACTGCCTGCGCCGGTGGCGGGGGCATCGGCCGAGGCCGCGGGCCGCTGACGTCAGTACTGCGATTCGGCCGCAAGCACTTCGGCCAGGTACGCGTCGGCGCCGGGCCGGGCCAGCCTGGTCACGGCGAAACGACGCACCCGCGCACGAAGGTCGGCGGGCTCGGCCACGTCGGCGCCGACGGTCACCAGCGCATCTGCCCAGTTCGCGTTCCACGCCGCCGATTCCGAGATCGACCCTCCCCCAGCGTCGGTCAGCGGGATCACCACCTGACCGCGATCGTCGAGCACGCCAACACCCACCGGTCCATCCGTGTGCAGTCTGACGCGCACACCCGCCGGGTCGCCCGGTCCCATGGTCGCCACCCGGACCGCGATCACCGGCCCCGGCGCCGCGCCGCGCACCGTCCATTCGACGGTGTTGTCGGCGGCGTCGAAGACCCCCGGCGGTACCGCTGCCCAGTGCACCGACGCGATACCTTCGGCGATCGAGCCCGTCTGACCGCCCGGTCCCGCTCCGGCAGCCAGGGCGTAATCGGAACGCCGCGCGGGCCCAGAGTCGACCAGAGTGCCTACCGCGCAACCGATATCGTCGGCCATCTCCAACGCCGTCCCGGCCAGCTCCGCCACCCTGCGGTCACCGCTCCCGGCGTAGGTCGCGAAGTCTGTCGTGTGCGGCGACAGGATGGCGGCGATATCCGAATCCAAGGTGTCGTCGGAGAACATGTGCTCGTTGACGGCCGTCAGCACCGCGATCTCGGCGTCGAGCAGCGCCGCGTCCAGGGCTGGAATTCCGTCCCGAACACTGGCCGGCCACCAGCGCCGCAGCCAGTGTCCGAACGCCAGCCGGCGTAGCGGGGCCACTGCGACGAGGTCCAACTCCACATCGGCGACGTCGACGGCGTCGCGGTGTCCGGCGGCGCCCTCGAGCGCGGCGAGCACGGCGACGTGCCCGGCGTCGCCGGCGATCCGCCACAGCCAGTCGGCCCGGACCGGGTCGGTGAACGTGATCCGTGGCCCGACGTCAGGATCGTCGACAGTCCACGCGAGAACGGCGCCTGAGACTTCCAGCACGGCGTCCAGTGGTGCGGCCCCGACCGGCGCACTGGTGCTCCACAGTCCGGCATCCAGTGCGAATCTCATTGCGACACCTGCACTTCGAGCATGGATTTGATGCGCTGACGATGGTCGAGGCTGACCGACCGCGCCACGCCTTCCAGCAGTGCCCGCACGTCGTCGACGTCACCGCACGATTCCTGCCAGACGTCACGCCCGTGCAGCCGTGCCCACAGTCGCGCCAGATAGGGCCGGACGAATTCGGCGAGTTCGTCGATCACGTGTTGTTGCCGGGGGTGCACCGCGGCGCCGTCGGCGAGGTAGCGCCGGGCGTGCAGCACGTACGCCTCCTTGTACAGCCTGGCGGCGATGCTGCGGGACAGGTCGTAGCGCGGCGGATCGGTGTGCTGCAGTGGTTTCAGGTCGACGCCGACCTCGATACCCGCGATCAGCGTCGCCTGCCGGTCCTCGCCGAGCAGACCCCACGGCGCCACCGCGCGATCGACCTCCTCGGCACACAGTGTGGGCACGTCGGGCAGCTCATCGCGATCCAGTGCCCGGC
>CAMFLL010000582.1 GCA_945957405.1 uncultured Mycolicibacterium sp.
CGATGTCTACAACATGACCTGGCAGAAGTACCTCGACGCCCGCGCCACCGACGAGCAACGTCGTCGCCGTGAGCGCGCCAACGCCGAACGCAAGGCATCGGCGCTACGTGCCCAGGCCGCAAAGATGGGCGCCAAGGCCACCAAAGCCGTTGCCGCGCAGAACATGCTGCGCCGTGCCGACCGGATGATGGCGGCCCTCGACGAAGAGCGGGTCGCCGACAAGGTGGCCCGCATCAAGTTCCCCACCCCGGCGCCGTGCGGGCGCACCCCGTTGGTGGCCAAGGGCCTGACCAAGAACTACGGTTCGCTGGAAGTGTTCACCGGTGTCGACCTCGCGATCGACCGGGGATCGCGGGTGGTGGTGCTCGGCCTCAACGGCGCGGGCAAGACCACGTTGCTGCGCATTCTGGCCGGTGTCGAGATCCCCGATGCGGGTGGACTGGAACCGGGTCACGGCTGCAAGATCGGTTACTTCGCGCAGGAGCACGACACCCTCGATGACCGGGCGTCGGTCTGGGAGAACATCCGCCATGCCGCCCCCGACACCGGGGAGCAGGAACTGCGTGGTCTGTTGGGCGCCTTCATGTTCAGTGGTCCACAGCTCGAACAGCCGGCCGGCACGCTGTCCGGCGGCGAGAAGACGCGCCTTGCCCTGGCCGGCCTGGTGGCTTCGACCGCGAACGTGCTGTTGCTCGACGAGCCGACGAACAACCTGGACCCCGCTTCGCGAGAACAGGTCCTCGACGCGTTGCGCAGCTATGTCGGTGCCGTGGTCCTGGTTACCCATGATCCGGGTGCCGCCGAGGCGCTCGACCCCCAGCGGGTGGTTTTGCTACCCGATGGCACCGAGGACTTCTGGTCGAACGACTATCGCGACCTCATCGAGCTTGCCTGACTCGAAATACCTCGGTCACAGCACATCTCGTGATTTCGCTGACAACCGCGGGTACTGGTTCTTACGCTGGACGGGCCGGGGACCTGTCATAGCGGGGAGGCGTCAATGAGAAAGCCCAACGAAGCACGCGAGCAACTGGTCGACGATCTGCGACACGCCTATGAGGGGGGCGCGAGCATTCGAACTCTGGTGGCTTCCACCGGCCGGTCGTACGGGTCGATCCACTCGATGTTGCGTGAGTCGGGTACGACCATGCGCAGCCGCGGTGGGCCGAACCACCGGACGCGCCGCGCCGGCTGAGGCGCCGGCGCAACGTCAGCCGCGCCCCGGCCGGGTCACCGGGGCGCGCGCACCGAATCCTCGACGAGATCGAGCACGGCGCTGAGCTTCGCCGGGTCGTCGCCCGACGCCAGCCGCGCCACCAGACCGTCGAGAACGAGGTCGAGATAGGTCTGCAACACGTCGCCGGGAACGTCGTCGCGCAGGCGGCCGGCCTGCTTCTGGCGACGCAGCCGTTCGCTGGTCGCCGCCGACAACTCGGCGGAGCGTTCGGCCCACCCGCGGTGAAACACCGGGTCGTTTCTCAGCTTTCGCGCGATCTCGAGCCGGGTGGCCAGCCAGTCGAACTGGTCGGGCGCGGCCAGCATGTCGCGCATCACCTGGATCAGACCTTCGCGGGACGCCACATCCGCCATGCGTTCGGCGTCCTCGCGGGCCAATTCGAAGAACAGCGAATCCTTGTCACGGAAGTGATGGAAGATCGCTCCGCGTGACAAGCCGATCGACTGCTCGAGACGGCGCACCGTCGCTCTGTCATAACCGAATTCGGCGAAACAGCGACGGGCGCCGTCGAGGATCTGGCGACGTCGAGCCGCCAGATGGTCCTCGCTGACTCGGGGCATGCCGTCAGGACTTCAGCATGTTGCGCAGCACGTACTGCAGGATGCCGCCGTTGCGGTAGTAGTCGGCCTCGCCGGGTGTGTCGATGCGGACCACCGCGTCGAACTCGGTCTTGGCGCCGTCCTCTTTGGTGGCCGTGACCTTGACCGTCCTGGGCGTCGTACCGCTGTTGAGCTCCTCGATGCCGGTGATGTCGAAGGTCTCCGTGCCGTCGAGCTTCAGCGACGCCGCGGATTCGCCGGCGGGGAACTGCAACGGGATGACGCCCATACCGATCAGGTTGGACCGGTGGATGCGCTCGAAGGACTCGGTGATGACCGCGCGCACACCGAGCAGCGTCGTGCCCTTCGCGGCCCAGTCGCGTGACGAACCGGAGCCGTACTCCTTGCCGCCCAACACCACCAGGGGGATACCGGCCTTCTGGTAGTTCTGCGAGGCGTCGTAGATGAACGCCTGCGGACCGCCATCTTGGGTGAAGTCACGCGTGTAGCCGCCGGACACGTCGTCGAGCAACTGGTTCTTCAGCCGGATGTTGGCGAAGGTGCCACGGATCATCACCTCGTGGTTGCCGCGTCGCGACCCCAGCGAGTTGAAGTCCTTCGGCTCGACGCCGTGCTCCTCGAGGTATTGCGCGGCGGGGGTGCCCTTCTTGATGCTGCCTGCCGGGCTGATGTGGTCGGTGGTCACCGAATCACCCAGCAGCGCCAGGACTCTGGCGCCGGTGATGTCCTTGACCGGTTCCGGGTCGGCGGGCATGCCGTCGAAGTACGGCGCCTTGCGGACGTAGGTCGAGTCGTCGGCCCACTCGAAGGTGTTGCCCTCCGGCGTCGGCAGCGAGCGCCAGCGCTCGTCACCCTTGAACACGTCGGCGTAGGAGTCGGTGAACATCTCGCGGTTGATCGACGACGCGATGGTCTCCTGGATCTCTTGGGCAGATGGCCAAATATCCACGAGGAACACGTCGTTGCCGTCGTTGTCGGTGCCCAGCGGGTCGGTCTCGAAGTCGAAGTCCATGGTGCCGGCCAGGCCGTAGGCGATCACCAGCGGCGGCGACGCCAGGTAGTTCATCTTGACGTCGGGGGAGAAGCGGCCCTCGAAGTTGCGGTTGCCGGACAGCACTGCCGTGACCGAGAGATCGTTGTCGTTGATGGCCGCCGAGATCTCGTCGGGCAGCGGCCCGGTGTTGCCGATGCACGTGGTGCAGCCGTAACCACCGAGGAAGTAGCCGAGCTTCTCCAGGTACGGCCACAGGCCGGCCTTGTTGTAGTAGTCGGT
>CAMFLL010000583.1 GCA_945957405.1 uncultured Mycolicibacterium sp.
AAGCGGTGGCGATCTCGCGGGACGATTCGGCAGCGGCGGACACCGTCGTGTGTCGCATTTCACCGATTCCGCGCACGTATGTGACCAGTTCGTCCCCCAGGCGCGAGCAAGCTGGTGGGTGTGCGACCGATGCCGGCGCCGGCCGGGGGTGTCGGTGAAGATCGCGTCACCGGGGAGCAGTGGCGTGATACTGGAGAGGCGGGCGCTGATCTCCGGAACCAGGAAAAGCAAGTCCGCCGTCGTGGCGTTCGGGACCTCTTCGCCGTTGGGCACGCAACCCGCAGCGGACCTTCGGCCAAAAGCCTGGGAATGACTTCGCCAGGGCTGTACGCGCGGCGCGGGCCCTTGAGTTGAGGAGTACGTTCCGAGAGAACCTCGCCGGCGGTCACACCGGCAATGTCGTCCCATGCGCTTCGCGCGGATATGTTTGCTGCCGCCGCGGCCGATGACCAAGACCGTCAGGTCGTCGTCGGGAGGCTCGAGACCGGCTTCCGCGGCGTGGTCGGCGTGGTTGGGCCCGATCGCGAAGATCTGCCCCGGTTGGGGCGCCGGACTGCCGAAGTCACTCTGCGGTCCTTCGGACAGCCGGCTCCCCGCCGGCCGTAGCTGGCGTGTCAGCGCTGAGTTTTCGAACCGGTCCGCTAGTTCTTCCTGGTGCCTGTGACATCGAATTCGACGGTGCCCCAACCTTCGAAGGTTCCGGACCAGTGTCCCGCTTCGCGCATGGGGACGGCCTTGAGGCAGCTGCCGGGCAGGATCAGGTGACCGGCTTCAAGGACGACGTCGTACTCGGCGAGGCGATTGACCAACCAGGCCACCGCGGCCAGCGGATTGCCGAGGATGTTGGCCGTCGTTCCTGAGATCACCTCGCGATCGTTGAAGCGCAGCACACCGCGAGTATCGCGAAGATCGACCTCGTTGATGCGACGGGGAGTACCACCGACGATCACGGCACCGACAGATCCGTTGTCTGCCAGCGTATCCGGCAACTCGATCGCCCAATCCTTGACGCGCGAGTCGATGATCTCGATCGCAGGCATCGCGTACTCGACGGCATTGATGACGTCGACGACGGTGATGTTGGGGCCGCGAAGATCCCGTCGGAGTACGAACGCGGGTTCGAGTTCGACGAAGGGTTCGATGTAGTTGCCGAGGTCCAGGGCGGTGTTCTCATAGGCGGTCTGGCTGGCCAGTAGATGGCCGTAATCAGGCTGGTCGAGGCCGAAGGCGTCCTGCATGACCTTGGCGATGTTACCCAGTTTGTACCCCACCAGCCGGTCACCATGGGCAACGGCGTACTCCGTGCTGATCTTCTGCACCGCGAAGCCGCCGTCCGCGTCCAGCTCGGGCCAGGTGGTACTGGGCGGTGCGATGGGGGTTTTCTCGAGCCTGGCTGTGCGCAGGCTGTCGGCTATCTCTTGGAAGTTGATCGTGGACATGGTTGAGGAGCCTTCCGGTCGGGCGTGGGATCAGGTCAGAGCGCGGTTTGAGATTCCAGTTGAGCTGCGGTCACCGAAGGCGGAGCAGCACGCCGCGGCGACGGCGGGGTCTGGTCGGCGCGAAACGCCGAGGCCGGGTGTGCGTCCAGCGTCCGCTTGTGGCCGGGGAACAGCTTCTCGCGCATGGTCACCGGCTTCTGGTCCGCCGAACGCGCGGGCGGCACCAAGCCTTGTTCCCGCAACACCGGAAGCGCCAACTCGATGAATTCCTGCCAGCCACCCGGCTTGGTGGTGTAGCTGAGGTTGATACCGTCGATGTCGCCCTCGTCGCGCCAGCGGCGCAACTCTGCTGCCACTGTTTCCGGCGATCCGACGATGGTGCTTCCGGTACCGCCGATGGCCAGGAATTCCGCTATCTGCCGCGGTGTCCATTCCCGGGTCGGGTCGGCCTTGGAGAACATGTCCAGAAGGGACTGGGAGGCTTTGGTCTCAACGGATTTCAGTGGAGCGTCGAGGTCGTACGACGACATGTCGATGCCGGTCCACCCGCTGAAGCGGGCCAAAGCCCCTTCTGCCGTTGCGTTTTGCAGGTAGTGATCGTACTTGGCTTGGGCTTCCTCGTCGGTGGCGGCGACCACGACCGTGATGAGCGCGACCACCCTGACGTCCTGGGGATCACGCCCGGCGTCGGCGGCGGCCTGCCGGATTTTCTTCGCGCTGGATTTCGCCTGCCCCACCGAGGTGGTGTTGATGAAGGCCGCCTCGGCGTGTTTACCGCCGAACGCAACCCCGGACGACGACGACCCGGCCTGGAAGATGACCGGGGTGCGCTGCGGCGACGGGGCGCACAGATGAAAACCCGGAACGTTGAAGTGCTTGCCGCTGTGGTTGATCGGGTGAACCTTGGCGGGATCGACGTACGTCGCGGACTCGCCGTCCCGAATAACCGCGTCCTCTTCGAACGATCCTTCCCACAGCTTGTACACGACATCCATGTACTCGTCGGCAAGCTCGTAGCGTTCGGCCGGGCTGAGCTGCTCGACCTTACCGAGATTGCGGGCCGCGGACTCCGAGTAGGACGTGACGACGTTCCATCCCACCCGACCGTCGGTGAGGTGATCCAGGCTGCTGAACCGGCGCGCCAGCAGGTATGGCTGTTCGTAGGTCAGTGAGCAGGTGACGCCGAAGGTGAGGTGCTCGGTCACCGCCGCCATGCCGCTGATCAGCACCGTCGGATCGTTGATGGGGAACTGTGCCGCATCGCGCATCGCCGCGTCGCCGGTGCCGGCGAACACGTCGTGGACGCCGACGGTGTCTGCGAAGAAGATGCCGTCGAAGTTCGCATCCTCGAGCAGTCTGGCCGTGTCGAGCCAATACTTCAGGTCGTTGTGGCGGTGCCCCTCGTCGCCCTCGCTGCGCCAGGAGGTCGATGTCAGGTGCGATGGGGCGAAGACATCGAAGGCAAACAGGGCCAGCGGTTGATTCTTCATGCTGCGGTTCACTTCCTTGAAAACTCATGCCGGCGGCGCGGCTACCCTCTCAGAATGGACGTTCAATATTCGAACGTAGCGTTCACTATATTTGTAACGTGGCTCACCGTCAAGGGTGGGCAGCGGCACGCGT
>CAMFLL010000584.1 GCA_945957405.1 uncultured Mycolicibacterium sp.
CATTGGCATGGGCGCGGCACTGGGCGGCGCCACCAGAGCCCCGATCACCGCTGTCGTCATCCTCTTCGAGCTGACGGGCGAGTACTCGATCATCCTGCCACTGATGGCCGCCGTCGCGATGGCGGCGGGCACGGGCCACCTGTTGTCGAAGGACACCATCTACACGGCGAAATTGTGGCGTCGTGGCGTCGACATCGACAATCCGCCGACTCAGTTTCCGGCCGTCACTGCTGCCGATATCGCATTCAGCGCCCCCGACCCTGTCCCCGAGACTGCATCGCTCGACTCCGCTGCGATGTCCTTGGCCGCCTCGAAGCTGGGCATGTTGCCGGTGGTCGACGCAAACGGCGACTACCGAGGCTGCCTGTCCGCCGCAGAACTCGCCGAGGCGTTGGATGACCCTGATCCACCACAGCAGGTCCGCGACTTGGTCCAACGCCCGACTCCGATCAGCGCGGACACTCAACCGGCAGACATCCTCGCCGCCCTGAGCGGGCACGGTGGCACCGGTCTTCCTGTCCTCGATCAGGACCGAACCGCGGTGATCGGTTGGATCACATACGAAAATGTTCTGGCCCGAATATATCCCGGCATCGCCAAACATCCAGGGGCAGCACCGTGACAATAGATGTCGGCCCGCTGACCAAGCGCGCCCGTGGACGTTGTGGTGTCACCGTCAGCGGCAGGCACGTCGTCGCAGCCGTTGACGGGAGTGATCACGAAGAGCCACCATGGTGAAACAACCAGCGCACCAGAGAAACCGAACCATCGAGCTAATTCGCGGCGTATGGGGCAGTGCCTTGCTGATCAGCCCAGACCGGACGCTGGCCACGGTTCACAATCTGAGGATCGACAACAAGAGTCGGGTCATCGCTCGGATTCTCGGTGCCCGTCACCTGACTCAAGCCGTGTTGTCAGGGCACGACCCGAGCCCTGAAGTTCTCGCCATGGGGACCTGGGTGGACAGCGTGCACGCCCTCACCGCATTCGGTCTGGCGGTGGTGGACCGTGGCCGCGCGCGGGCGGGCGCCACCGACGCGATCATCGCCGCCGTGTGGGCCGGTGCGGGATACCGAGACCTCCACGGCGCACGCGGAACTTCGCCGCGACACCAGAGAATCCGTGACCAGCTGGCCGTTATGGTGCTTTCGCACGTACCGGCCGGACCGCCGCTGCTGAGGACGGCCCGACGGGACCGCCGGGGTGCCGCGTCCGATTCACGTCGGTGAACCACACAACATCTCAGCAAGCGTCGTCCCTCCGCTCGACCTGACCAATCGCCAGACA
This sequence comes from uncultured Mycolicibacterium sp., assembly GCA_945957405.1. GTDB lineage: Bacteria > Actinomycetota > Actinomycetes > Mycobacteriales > Mycobacteriaceae > Mycobacterium. The sequence continues at coordinate 1,288 of CAMFLL010000584.1, forward strand.
AGCACCAGAACCCGACTGGTGTGGTTCCGGCGCAAGCCGTCATCGGGGAAGCACGCCGCCGACCGATCGGGTGTCAGCCCGGTGACAACCAACAGCCCTTCCTGCGGCAGCTCGCCAACGCGGTGAACCGCTTGATGAGTCCGTTCTTGGGTGTCGACAGCGTGCCGTATTCTACTCTGCCGCATAGTAATTCGGACTGGCTCAGAGATCGACCATCCCCTTGGACTCAGTTAGCTGAACGCAGCCCGATTTCATCGACAGCTGGCCTCACCCGTCTCTGGGGTATGCTGCGCGACGGCCTGCGTCCGGCTGTGCATCGCTGGCAGGCGCCCCACACGGGAGGTCATCCGGCGGGTCGACTCGTAGCAGCTTGGCGACAGGAACATCTGTTATCGAGTGCAGGACGATCGACAACGCGATGGTGGCGGCCACCAGATCGAAGACCAGATCAGCATCGGGAATACCCGACTGCAGAGCCAGCAGACCATATACGACCGATGCAAATCCTTTGGGCCCGAACCACGCCGCCGTGCAACGCTCCCTGGCTGGCAACGTCGTGCACAACAGGGACAGCAGCAGAGCTGCCGGTCGGATCAACACGATCGCAATGACGGGCACCAGCCACTGCGCCCAACTCAAATTCGACAGCCGATCGGGGGTGAGCAGCGCACCGAACACCGCACCGAAGCCCGCTGACCGTCGGTGAAAAGCACGGTGAACAGCGCGTCAGCCACGCTGTCGGGCGCTCCTGACGAGCCGTGACAGTCGGAGACAAAGTCCGCGTCGGTGCAGCACATCCCGACCAGTCCGTCGACCGAGAGTTCGAAGACTGCCGCGGTGGGCTTGCGACGTCGGCCGGGCTCAGAGGCTCAGTGCAGGTCAGCCGTAGGGTCAATGCCTCCATCGTTGCATCGCCCGCTCGACCCGTCGCCCGGCGTGGTCCAGTTGGGTGAGTTCGGTGTCGTCGAAGTCCGAGCGCGCGACGGTGCCCCGCAGCCGGACGAGTTGCTGCCGGATCGAAGAGTGATCCGTGCTGTGGTAGGCGACCTCCTCCAACAACGCAAAGAGCCGAGCCATCACCTGTGGGTCCGAGGACCCGTACCGTCGAGGCTGCGTTATCGAAAGGTCAAGCAAAGCGGCAAAATTGGGTCGGCGCAGCACCACCCGAATGCGGCCGTCATCATCACGTACCGACGTTGCACCGAGGTCGCGATGCGCCAGCTGGCACAGGAGAGCCGAGATGTGTCCGAGTGCATGAATGGCGGTGGTGGGGTCGTTGATACCTGGCGAGAGCGCCTTGTTCGCGACGTCGGTGAGCTGGCGTAACCCGTACCCCACGTCTTGGGCCGCGGTGCGTTCGTAGCCGATGCGGATGGAGCGCTGGATCGAACGATGTAGACGGTCGAACGTTTTATCGTCGAACTGCCCTTCACGAGACCACGTGACGCCGACTGGCACCCCTTCGATCAGCGAGCTGCCAGGATGAGAATCGACAACCACGTACGCGTCCGCCTTCAGCGCCGCTGCCGCGATCTCGACCTCGTCGAGACTGATCAGGAAGCCCGAGGCGGAGGCAACTACGGCACGTGCCGAATCACCCGGGGTCAGGAGTACCGGATCCGGCTTAGCGTCGTCCCGCGCGACCGTCGCCACCCGCATGGTGGCACTTGCGTCGTCGTGAACTTCACGCAACATTGTCTCCACCCGAATCTGGCGGGCCAGATGGGCAAGAAACAACACCAGACCCAACACACTCATAATGC
>CAMFLL010000585.1 GCA_945957405.1 uncultured Mycolicibacterium sp.
TGTCTGAACACACCGTGGAACTGATTCCACTCGAGGTGCTGTTGGGGCATCCGGAGCGGGCCGCGCCGCAGATTTCCCCGGACGGTCGCAGGCTGTCGTATCTCGCGCCGCTCGACGGCGTGCTGAACGTGTACGTCGGTGACGTGGGGACTGACAACCATGCGCCGGTCACGCGTGACGACAACCGGGGCATCCACAGCTACCAGTGGGCCCACGACAACCGGCACATCCTGTACGCCCGCGACAAGGATGGCAGCGAGAACCACCGGCTCTATGACGTCGACCTCGAGACCGGCGTGGAGCGGGATCTCACCCCGATGGACGGCGTGCAGTGCCGAGTCATCGCGCACCGCAAGCGCTTCCCGAATGAGGCGCTGGTGGCGATCAACAAGGACAACCCTCAACTGCACGATGTGTACCACCTGGATCTGACGACCGGCGAACTGAAGAAGATCGTCGAGAACCCCGGCTACCTCGGCTGGGTGGTGGACGATGACCTCGTGGTGCGGGGTGCGGTCGCGCCGACCCCCGACGGCGGGATGGTCATCCTGGTGCGCGACGACGCGGACTCCGAATGGCGCACGCAGCTCGAAGTGGCGCCCGAGGACGCCGAGACCACCGGGCCGGCTGGGTTCACCAAGGACGGCTCGGCGATGTACATGCTGACGTCGGCCGGCTCGAACACCACCCGGTTGACGAAGCTCGACATCGCGACGGGTGCCGTCGAGGAGATCGCCTCCGACCCCATCTACGACATCACCGCCGCCATCATCGATCCCGACACCCGCGAGGTCCAGGGCGTCGTCATTTACGCAGATCGCCTGGTGTACCGCATCTTCGACGATGCTATCGGCGACGATATGGACACTCTGGCGCGGCTGCACAACGGCGACATGGCGGTCATCGACCGCGACCACGACGACACGACCTGGCTGGTGGCCTTCGACGACGACGCGGGACCCGTGAAGTACTACAGCTGGGATCGGGCGGCGAAGACCGCGACGTTCCTGTTCGACCACCGCCCCGAACTCAACGACTACCCGCTAGTGGCGTTGGAACCCTTCGAGTTCACTGCCCGCGACGGGCTGATGGTGCACGGGTACCTGTCCTTCCCCGCCGGCGTCGAGCGGGCCAACCTGCCGACCGTGCTGGTCGTGCACGGCGGTCCGTGGGCCCGCGACGGGTGGGGACTCAACCCCGAGATGCAGTGGCTGGCCAACCGCGGCTACCTGTGCGTGCAGGTCAACTTCCGCGGATCCGCCGGGTACGGCAAGGAGTTCCTCAACGCGGGCAACCGCCAGTGGGCCGCCAAGATGCACGACGATCTGCTGGACGCCGTCGACCACCTGGTCGCGAAAGGGTTCGCGGATCGTAGTCGGGTGGCGATCTACGGCGGCTCGTACGGAGGCTATGCCGCCCTGGTCGGCGCGACATTCACGCCGGACGTCTTCAAATGCGCCATCTCGATGGTTGGCCCATCGAACCTCAACACGCTCATCGAGTCGTTCCCCGAGTACTGGAAACCGATGATCGCGCTGTGGCACAAGCGCGTTGGTGAAGATCCCGACTTCCTGTGGTCACGTTCGCCGCTGTCAAGGGTCGACAACATCAGGATCCCGGTGCTGATCGCCCAGGGTGAGAACGACCCGCGCGTCAAGCGCGCCGAGTCCGAGCAGATCGTCGCGGCGATGAAGGAGCGCGGCATCGACCACGAGTACCTGTTGTACGAGAACGAGGGCCACGGTTTCGCCAAGCCTGAGAACAGGATCGACTTCTACCACCATGCTGATCGGTTCTTGGCCAAGCATCTGGGTGGGCGGGCGGAGTGAGGGTGAACGCTCGAGTGTATGCGCGGCCGGCTGAGTTAAACAACGCCAGGTTTCGATGCGGAACGGACCGCGCCGCTCACAGCCCCTTAGCGTCCAATGCCTTCATCAGCGCGGGCCGCTTGCCGTAGTCATGGCGGAGTTGCGCGATGAATGATGGGAAATCGGCGCTGCGGCTACCACGTTCGTAGAGCTCAGCCTTTGTGGCAAGTGTGTCGGCGATGTCGGGATAGAGCTTGGTGCCGGATTCGTATGCTCGCCTCAGCTGAAAGCCCTATCACAGGTCGCGAATGCGGCGTTTAGCCTCCAAACAGCACGATTGATCATCGGCTTAAAACGAAGCGCGCCCCCTGCCATCTGTCATACCTACGTCCTAATGATCGACGCCTGCAGCTGCACGAATCACATCCCACCAGGTCACTACGAGCGGTACCCCGCTTCGGACATTGGCCGTCAAAAACGCCAAGTCAATCGAGCGTGCCCAGTTAGGCAGTTGTTCAACGAACTCGACGTCGGCCACGAAATAGAGATCACCGCCGGGGTTAGGGTAACCAGTCGCCACCAAGTCGGCAGCCGTGGCGGCCCGCCAGCGCACTACCTTTGCAGCGTGGGACACGCGCAGAGCGCCGTTTCGCTTCTCGTACAGAAGGAGCAGCTTGGCGCCGAGCTCTCGACCGCCGATCTCTACGGCGCCAACCCGATCTCCAGCACGAATGTTGTACTGCCGTACCTGTTCTATCCATCGGCGCTGCTCGATATCCCGGACGAAACCGACCAGCACATCGGTGTCGGCGGGTGGTTCGTCGAGAAAGTCCGTGGTCAACGACGACGCGAGGGTGGGCTGACCAGGTCGATGCACGGTCGCGGTCCAGAAACGATGCCGCTCATCACGCGTGACCTGACTGGCGACGTGGGTCAGCACATCGCTCAAGAATTGGTCGAGGGCCTCCGATGACGACGACAGGCCGTCACTACTCGGCCTCAGCGGGAAGGCGCCGAGCCCAGGCAGCACTTCGCCGAAGCCTGGATGACGTCGGATGTCCTTGATCTCCGACCCCGGATACAGCACGTACGCCCCCGCCGTTCGCGAGATCGCGTCCCGGTACGCATGCATCTTCAGCAGGTCGTCGCGCTTAGCACCGCCGTGGCTGATTGGATCCTCGCGCAACTCATCAGGAGCAGCTGAAGTCA
>CAMFLL010000586.1 GCA_945957405.1 uncultured Mycolicibacterium sp.
CACGTCGCCGAAGACCCCACCGAGACGACAAACCTTGCCGAGCAGGAGCGGTCCCGGCTGACCGCGATGATCGGTATGTGGTATACCGAGGCTGGCAAGTACAACGTGCTTCCCGTGGACAGCCGCGGCGTCGCCCGCATCGCCGAGGAACGCCCGCAGGTCGCCGTCAACCGCAACCGCTACGTGCTGTACCCAGGAACCCAGTCCATACCGGCTATCGCCGCGCCGAAGATCCTCAACCGGCCGTACTCGATCACCGCGGAGGTCGACGGGGGCGATGATGCCGAGGGTGTCCTGCTCAGCATGGGCGGCAACGACGGTGGGATCGCCCTGTACCTCAGCGATCGCAGGTTGTGCTTTGCCTACAACTACGTCGCCAAGGACATCTACCACATCAGGTCGGAGTCCGCGGTGCCGGCCGGAAAGCACTTTCTGAGCATGCAATTCGAGCCAGTGGGCAAAGCAGAGCCGAAAAACGGCAAAGGCACGCCGGGAATCGTCATGCTCCTCGTCGACGGCGTCGAAGTCGGTAAAGGTGAGCTTCCCGTGACCACACCCATCCGGCTCGCCCAAGGCGGTGCCATGTTGGTGGGTGCCGATGTCGGATCGTCGGTCACACCGGAATACCAGCCGCCTTTCCGCTTCACCGGCCGCATCCACCGCGTCATCGTCGACGTCAGCGGGGATCTCGTCGAAGACGCTGCCGAGCACATGAAGATAGCGCTGGCCAAACAGTAGTGGAGGTCAAAGAGCTTGCGCTACTGGGCTTTCAGATCAGCCTGGTGTGCACGGTATTGAGCTACGGCCTCAACGCGGCGCCGGCCGACTTGATGTATCTGCTCCGCCGCCCGAGCCTGTTGGCGCGCTCCTTGATCGCAATCGTGGTGGTGATGCCGGTGGTCGCCGTTCTCATGACGCGGTGGCTCGACTTCCCGCTGACGGCGGAAGTTGCGCTCATCGCCCTGGCCATCTCCCCTGTCCCGCCACGACTTCCGACGCGGGAGACGCGCGCCGGCGGCCACATGCCGTACGCGCTGGGCCTGATGGTGCTGCTGACCCTGCTGTCGGTCGCGGTGGTCCCCCTCACCGCATACCTCCTCGGGGCGATGTACGGCCGATCCATCGACGTTCCGCCCGCAGACATTGCCCTGCTCATCGTCAAATCGGTGCTCGTCCCGTTGGCGGCCGGTATGGCAATCCGGGCGGTATCGCCGGGACTGGCCGGGCGCGTCGTGAAGCCTGCGGCGATGCTGGCCCGCGTACTCATGCCGTTGGCCGCCATCGCTTTGCTCATCGTCGTCGCCCCGGCGCTGTGGCCGTTGACGACCAACGGCTCCCTTCTGGTGATCGTCGCGTTCCTGGCGATCGGATTCGTGACAGGCCACCGGTTGGGCGGCCCGGAACCAGAGCACGCCGCAGTGTTGGCTTATGCGACCGCATGCCGTCACCCCGGTATTGCGCTGGCCACAGCTGTGACGGCGTTTCCCGACGGTCACTTCGGTGCGACGATAGTCCTCTACCTGGTCACCGCGTTCGTGCTCGGCGTCGCGTACCGCGCATGGAATCGGAGAAGGGCAGCGCGCGCCGGGACTGATCGCCGGTCACCTCTCGACCGCGGTCAGTAGTCCTTTCCGGCCGCAAACCGGGCGTGCAGCTTGGCTTCCTCCGCCGGATCGAGGCCCGCCTGCCCGAGCTCGATCTCGATCCGGTCGATCACCCCGCTGTACGCGAACGGTGGCGTGTAGTTGTTGCTGACCGGTGCGCCGGTGTCGATGCCGACGCCGAAGGTGTCGATGCCGAAACGCCCTGCCACGGTGTGTTCGATGCGCTTGCGGTCCACTTCGGCGCCGTCCACCGACAGCACGGCCACACCGCCGTTGCCGGCGCCGCCCCCGTCGTACTGGAATTCGAAACCGACGGTCGAAGCCTTGTCGGGTAACGGTGTTTCACCGACGAGCACGGTTCGCTCGCGGTCGAACCAGTTGTACTCGTAGTGCGCCCTACCGTCCTGCACGTAGAGGACATATCCGGCCGAGGTGCCACCCATGGCAACAAGCACGCCGTCGCCGCGCTCAGCGACGTGGGCGGTGATGCGGTGGGAGCGGTTCTTGGTGTTGGGCGACGCTGTCTCGGGCAGTCGGACGGCACCGGGGTAGTAGACAAAATGTGTGCGGTTGGGGTCGGCTCCCCCAGGGGGTGGTTTCGGAATGGCCAGCCGGGCGGCGCCGCGGTCGTCAAATGGGTAGACACCGTTTTTCTCGGCTTCGGTGTCGAAGAGTGCTTTCAATTCGGCGAGCTTGCCGGGATGCTGCTCGGCAAGGTCATTGTTCTCGCTGAAGTCCTCGTCGAGGTGGTAGAGCTCCCAGCGGTCGTTCTCCCAGTGTCCAGGGGCGAAGTCCTGGCGCCACGGAAATGTGTGCTGGGCGCACGCGATCCAGCCGTTGTCGTAGATCGCGCGATTGGTGAAAATCTCGAAGTACTGCCGGTCCCGCACGGGCTTGGCCTCGGCGCTGCCGAAGGTGGATCGGATCGACACCCCGTCCATGGCTTTCTGCGCGATGCCATTCACCCTGTCGGGTGCGGGAATGCCTGCGGCGACCAAAATCGTCGGGACAAGGTCGATGAGGTGAGTGAACTGTGAGCGTACGGCGCCCTGGTCGTTGATCTGGGCGGGCCAGGACACGACCATCGGATTGCGCGTACCGCCGAGATGGCTGGCCACCTGTTTGACCCACTGGAAGGGCGCGTTGCCGGCCCACGCCCATCCCAACGGATAGTGCGGCTCGGTGGTGGGGCTGCCGATATCGTCGATACGGTCTAGGTTCTCCTCCAGCGTGGAGGGGACACCGTTGAGGTTCATCACCTCGTTGACCGTGCCGGCCAGGCCACCTTCGGAGCTTGCGCCGTTGTCACCGACGATGTACATCACCAAGGTGTTGTCGTAATCGGGAAGTTCACCCAGGGCGTCGAGCATGCGGCCGATCTCATGATCGGTGAACGCCATGTAGCCCGCAT
>CAMFLL010000587.1 GCA_945957405.1 uncultured Mycolicibacterium sp.
GTGCGGATTCGGTGGCTTCCAGCTGTTTCATCTCGGTGCGCTGGGCGAAGTAGGTCCGCACCGGCCCCGCGATGGTCAGCGTCAGCACACAGATGACGGCGGCCAGGATGGCGGCCCGGCGCGCCGTGAAACCCAACCGTTGCTCGGACTGCTGTTCGGCCTTCTGCGCGATATCGGCCGCGATCGACTGCCGGATCGGTTCGACGACTTCAGGTTTGGCCTTCTGCTCGACCGGCTTGCTGTCCTTACGGACGGATGCCTTGGCCGCCGGCTTGCGCGTGGCATTACGCCCCGGCGCACCAGAACGGCCCGCCCCGGGTCGGGAGGTCGGCGACCGCCGTTTCGGGTCGGGCCGCTTGGCATCTGACATCGTCTGTCAAGGCTACTTTGCCGGTAGCGGCAAACCCGCTATTTGCTGTCGACCACGAACCTCGGGAAGGCCAGGTCGCCGGCGTACCGAGCGGCATCGCCCAGCGACTCCTCGATGCGCAGCAGCTGGTTGTACTTGGCGACGCGCTCGCTGCGGGCCGGGGCGCCGGTCTTGATCTGTCCGCTGCCGACCGCGACGGCCAGGTCGGCGATGGTGGTGTCCTCGGTTTCACCGGAGCGGTGACTCATCATCGTGCGGTATCCGCTGTTGTGCGCCAGCGCAACAGCATCGAGTGTCTCGGTCAGCGTGCCGATCTGGTTGACCTTGACCAGCAGCGCGTTGGCGGCACCCTTCTCGATGCCTTCCTCGAGGCGCTCGGGGTTGGTGACGAACAGGTCGTCACCGACCAGCTGAACCTTGTCGCCGATGGCGGCGGTCAGCGCCACCCAACCGTCCCAGTCGTCCTCCGACAGCGGGTCTTCGATGGACACCAGCGGGTAGCTGTCGACCAACCCGGCGTAGAACTCGGTCATCTGCTCGGCGGTGCGGGTCTGCTTCTCGAAGGCGTACCCGGTGCCGTCGGTGTAGAACTCGGTGGCCGCGACGTCGAGCGCCAGCGCCACGTCGGTGCCGAGCTTGAATCCGGTGGCGTCGATGGCGCTGATGATCAGATCCAGTGCCGCCTTGGTGCCGGCCACGTCGGGGGCGAAACCACCCTCGTCACCGAGGCCGGTGGCCAGCCCCTGCTTCTTGAGCACCGACTTCAGTGAGTGGTACACCTCGGCGCCCCACCGCAGCGACTCCTTGAAGCTCGGTGCGCCGATCGGGGCGACCATGAATTCCTGGACGTCCACGCCGGTGTCGGCGTGCGCGCCGCCGTTGAGGATGTTCATCATCGGCACCGGCAGGATGTGCGCGTTGGGTCCGCCGATGTAGCGGAACAGCGGCAGCGCGGCGGAATCGGCGGCGGCCCTGGCGACGGCCAGTGACACCCCGAGGATGGCGTTGGCGCCCAGCCGCGACTTGTCCGGCGTCCCGTCCAGATCGAGCAGGGCCTGGTCGACGACGCGCTGCTCATCAGCGGGCAGCCCGATCACCGCAGGCGCGATCTCGTCGAGAACGGCCTCCACCGCCTTCTCGACACCTTTACCGCCGTAGCGCTCGGCGCCGTCACGAAGTTCAACCGCCTCGTGCTCGCCGGTCGATGCACCCGACGGGACAGCCGCCCGTGCGTACGTGCCGTCGATCAACGCCACCTCGACCTCGACGGTCGGATTGCCGCGCGAATCGAGGATCTCCCGGGCCGCGATCTGCTCGATGATGGGCACTGAAATCTCCTTCGAGTTCGGAAACTGGCGACATCAGCCTAAAGCGTGTCCGAGGAGTGCGCGCCGTGCGGTCCACGGTTATAAGGTGTGCCCGTCGGCATACGCCGTGGCCCAGTCGCGCACCGTCCGCGCGTACTGGTCGGAGAGGTTGTAGGCACGCAGGGCGTCCATCCAACCGCGCGGTTTGGACAGATCCTTCCCCCGCCAACACAGGTAGCCGGCCGCCGACAGCGCCGCATCGTCGATGTTGTCCGGGCTGATCTTGCCGTCGTTGTTGGCATCGACACCGTAGAGCCGCCACGTCTCGGGGATGAACTGCATGGGCCCCATCGCGCGGTCCAGGTGCGGATCACCGTCCAGGGCCCCGTTGTCGGTGTCGTGGATCTTCAGGTTGCCGCTGGTGCCGTCGAGGCGGACCCCGCGGATGGGCGGCGTGACGTCACCGTTGGGGGCGATCGTCGCCCCGCGGTAGGTGCCGTGGTGGCTCTCCACCATGCCGATACCCGCCAGGGTGGTCCAGGCCAGGTGACAACTCGGGTTCTCGACCTCGGCGACGCGTGCGGCGTAGGCGTAGGCCTCCAGCGCGGTGACCGGCATGCCGAGTGCAGGAGCCCGTTCGGCGGCCCACTCGTGCAACTGGTCGGCGGGACGACCCTTGGCATAGGTGTCGACGGCTGGAACGGGGTCACCGGCAGGTGGCGGTACACCCTCTGGAATCGGGGTCCCCACCTGCCATGAACAGCTCGAAGCCAGCAGCACTGCCGTCGCCCCCACTACTGCGACAGGCTGCAGCCAACGCACGGACACAAGCCTCCTCGAACCCAATCGTTCGTGACCATCGTCCCACGTCCCCAAAGCGAAGAGACCCTACGGCAACCGGGCGGCAAAGGTGTACCGTGCCCAAGGGCGCGCTGATAAGGTGAGCCACACCTTCGTTTGCTTAGGCAAAGATTAGGTGTCACAGCAGGTCAGAGCGAGGACACAGATGACGTCCGTTGGGGAAATTCCGGCCACGGTGTTGGCAGTGGGTCCCAGCGTATCGACCCAGGTTTTCGGGAGCGCCCTGATCGGCCTCCGCGAAGGCCTCGAAGCGTCCATCGTCGTCATGATCCTGGTCGCATTCCTGGTCAAATCGGACCGTCGCGACGCGCTCAAATGGGTGTGGCTGGGCGTCGGCGCGGCCATCGCCATGACCGTCGCCGTATTTCTGGTCATCCAGTTCGGCGAGAACACCATCACGGGCCTGGCGGCCGAGGCCATTGCGGGCGTCGCATCGCTGATCGCCGTCGTCATCGTCACCACCATGGTGC
>CAMFLL010000588.1 GCA_945957405.1 uncultured Mycolicibacterium sp.
GCACGATGACGCGACCGCAAGTCCAATCAGATGGCGCCGGCGAACTACAGGACTCCCCCGCTTCGGGGAGTGCGCTCGATTCGGTGGCGCCTGGCCGGCGGCAACGGCTGAAGGAAGAATGGCACCGCCGACTGCCGCCCGGCGAGCAGTCCGTCGTGATCGCCTGGTCCTCTTTCACCGCAACCTTCGTCGGTGTGCGCGCCCTGACCCATTGGATCCGCGACGGCCACGGCCCGTCCGGCGGTGGAATGTCGGTCGGTGGACATCACTTTCACCACTACAACATCGGGATCGCAGGGCTGGCGTCCATCGGCGCGGTCGCGTTACGAGGTCAGGAACGTCACCGGCGACACCCGCTGACGGCGGCGGCGTACGGGTCCGCGGTAGCCCTGGTGGTCGACGAACTGGCACTGCTGATCGATCTCAAAGATGTCTACTGGGCCCGTGACGGCCGCACCAGCGTCGACGCAGCCATCATCATTGCTGCCGTCGGAGCCACCTTTGCCGCGGGGCTGCCCTTCTGGCCGCACGCCCGAAAAGCATTGCGCAGCTGAGCGACCTTGATCTCAGGGCGCGTGCCTGCGCAGGAAATCATCGATGGCCGCGAAGTACAGGTTTGCTTCCCGCTCGTACATGTTCATGTGGCTTGAATTGCCGAAGATGACGAACTCGTTGTCGGGGATCGCGTCGGCGAGTGTCTGACTGCAGGCAACGGTCACCTCGTCGTGGAGGCCACACATGATCAGGGTGGGCGCCGCTATGCGATGGATCTCATCGGTCACGTCCCAGTCGAGAAGCGGTCCAGTACAGAGGAATTCGTTCGGTCCCCACATGCGCTCGTAGGCAGGGCCGACGGTGAGGACACCACTGCCAAGCAGTTCGTCGATCTCACGCTCGGACTTCTCGATTGTGAACGGCCAGGCACGCCTCAGATGACGGGCATTGAGTTCCCTGATCACCGAGACGTAGTCGGGATCGTCGAAGTTCCTCGTCTGTTCTGCACGCAGCAGGACCCGATGTTTCACCGGACCTAGAGCAACGCGCAGCGCCTGGATGTTGGCGAGGTACTCCGGGATGCTCGCCGAGGTCCCCGACAGAACCAGCGCGTTGACCTGCTCGGGGTGGGCCAGTACATAACTCTGGCCCAGCCAGCCACCCCACGAGTGCCCGTAGATGTCGACGCGGCCGAGTCCGAGCCCTTCGCGAACGGCCTCGACCTGGTCGACACAGCGATCAACCGTCCACGCAGCCGGATCCGCAGGTGTGTCCGACGCGCCTGAGCCCAGTTGGTCGTAGATGACGACCGTGCGATCGGGTCCTGCCAGTCGGGCGAGCGTGCCGAGGTATCCGGTGACACCGGGTCCGCCGTGCAACGCCAAGAGGGTGTGGTCGCCGGTCCCGAATGCCTGCCAGACAACGGAATTGCCTTCCGAGTCGACGGTGAGGCGACCCTGCCGGTCAGGCCGAATGTCACCTGTCTGGGGGATAGCTGTGGTGGCTGTCATGCGAGATCCCTTCCTGCGGACGCGTGGCCGTTGAATCGGTCTACTGAGAATGGCTGCAACGACTGTGGAGCTTTCCCGCAGTTGATGATCTCGACAATCGCGGCGGACGTGGGGGCGGCGAGCGTCACGCCCAGCATTTGGTGTCCGGTGGCAACCACGACATTGTCGACGCCGGGCATCAGACCGATGATGGGTAGTCCGTCTGGGGTCATCGGCCGATGCCCTGCGAAAACCGTGGCGGGTTCGGCCGCCACCACCGAGTCGCCGAAGAACTTACGGCCCGCTGCGCGGATACCACTGATGCGGTGCGCCGACAATGTGCCACTTCGCGAGCCGATCTCCATCGTTCCCGAAAGGCGGAGCCGATCCCGCATCGTCGTGACCGCTACCTTCTCCTCGACGAGATAGATGGCATGCCGAGGGGGCACGGCCGGGACAGGGACGTCGACACCGTATCCCTTGCCGGAGAACAGCGGAATTGGATAACCGGCCATCGAGGCCAGTCGCGCCGTGCCGATCCCTGCCGCGAGGACAGCCGCATCGCAGTCGATCGAATCCCCGCCGTCGAGGATCACCCCGCGACACGATCCCCGCTGCAGGGCAAGCCCCGTCACCGTCACCGCGGACAGCAAGCTCACCGACGAATTCTGGCACGCCCGCCACAATCCACGGACCAGTGAAGCGGGATCGACGCTGCGTTCGTCTGGACATAGCACGCCGGCGACCGCTGCGTGGGTCAAGGCAGGTTCGAGAGCGGCAACATCGTGCGATTCCAGTCGGACCGGTGAGCTCTCCGGGTGGAATCTGCTCAGCGAATCGTGCAGATTGGTCGCCTTGTCGTTCGTCTTTGTGACGAGAAGGAGTCCACGATCTGACTCGTCGAAATCGACTCCTAAACAGCGGAATTCGTCGAGTCCTGCCAGTGCCTTGCCGGCGAGTTCGCGCAGGGCATCGACCCCGGCGCGGAAGTCGGCCGCGTTGCACCGGCGGGACATCGCCACCAGGAGACGCAGCATCCGTGGGTCGAGCGTCGGCCGGATGTACAACGGGCTGTTACGACGAAGCATCATGCCGATTGCCGCAGCGACCATTCCGGGTGCAGGTATGGGGTCGGCGAGCGCGGGAACGACCCAGCCGGCATTGTTCTCGCTGGTGCCGCGGTGAGATGGTGGCGCGGAGTCGATCAGGGTGACCTGATGCCCTTCCGAGGAAAGCCTGACAGCGGCGCTGGCGCCGATGACGCCGCCGCCGATGACTGCGATGTGCACGTGCTACCTACCTGAGCCCAGAGCCGACGGGCGTCGCCGTGCCATGCCGCGTCGCGTTTCGGCCATCACCAGGGCACCTCGGTGCCGAGCCCAGAAGCCAGGGCTGCGGAATAGATCTCCCAGGCTGCCGCAGCATCCTGGATACCGAGTCCGACGCTCAGGTAGGTGAGCACGTCGTCGTCCTTGGTTGACAGTGTGACCCGGTGAGTCAACACATCGCCGAGCTCCACC
>CAMFLL010000589.1 GCA_945957405.1 uncultured Mycolicibacterium sp.
GCAGTGCTCGATCGCGCCGCGCCTCAGCGCGCTCGTACCTCGCGCGCATCGTTGCGGCGCAGTGTCCAAGCCGGCACCCAGTGCGTCACCGCCTTCTGCCTTGACCCGTAAGCGATCTCGTACGTGACCAGCCCCCACCAGTCGCCCTGCTCGCAGATGCCCCAGCAGCTGAGCGTCCCCTCGACAACCTTGTGCATCTGCAACCCGTGCGGGTGGTAGCGCCCGGACCGGTGCGGTTCGCGGGGGAACAGCGCCGTGAGATCGATCAACACCCGGATGGGCGGGCGGACGACCCGGAAGGGGTCGCGCAGCGGCTGCCCGTTGTAGCCGATCGACGGCAGCTTGCCCACTGTTCGATCATATGTTCGAACAGATCACCTCACCAGCCGCCGGTAGGCGACCTGTTCGGCGGCATCGGCCGCGGCGCCCGGACCCCCGACCGCACGCAGTTCGGTACGGAGGCCGCGACGATCGCGATATGCACTCCGTCCGCTCTCAGTACTCGCACCACTTCCATTCGTCGCCCTCGCGCTGGAACGCGATGTCGTCGGGGTCGTCGCCGTTGTTCTCGATGATGGCCGCGGCGGTGTCGCCGGTGATGTCGAGTTCGGTGATGGTGAGGTTCAGCCGGCCGGCGTCGGCCCGGGCTTCGCGCAGCGCTTCCTCGTCGAACTCCGCCTGGCTACGCATGTCGTCGCACATCAGGTCACGCACCGTGTCGAACTGGTTGTTGTTCCACGCCTGCGCGAACCGGTCGACGACGTCGGCGATCTGATCCTCATCGGACCGGGGCAGGGCGGTGGTGCCTGGCGGCGCGACCGCGACACCCGAGGTTTCGCGGGTGCAGCCCGCCAGCACGATGACCGCGCCGAGCAGCGCGCCGATGAGCAGAAGGGCGAGTCGCATGGCATCAGTGTGGCGGACGGACGGGCCATCTCAGCGGCTTCGCAGGCGCGAATTGCACACTTGCCACAAAGTCGGCGAAAATTTGTAGACTTGAGCGGAACAGACTCAACCTTGACGACGTTGTTCAAGGCGACAAGCATTTACCGGGCCACCTTCTGGGCCCATTGCACGAAGAAATGGAGGTGTCGTGGACTCGTTCAACCCGACCACGAAAACCCAGGCGGCGTTGACCGCGGCGTTGCAGGCGGCCACCGCCGCAGGCAATCCGCAGATCACGCCCGCCCATCTTTTGATGGCGCTGCTCACGCAGAACGACGGCATCGCCGCCCCGCTGCTGGAAGCGGTCGGAGTCGAACCCGCGACCATCCGGGCCGAGGCCCAGCGGCTGATCGACCGGCTGCCCAGCGCCAGCGGCGCCAACTCGTCGCCACAACTGGCGCCCGACTCGATCGCGGCCATCACCGCGGCCACCAACCTGGCCACCGAGATGGACGACGAATACGTCTCGACCGAGCACCTGCTGTTCGGTCTGGCCACGGGAACCGGCGACACCGCGAAGCTGCTCACCGGCCACGGCGCCTCGCCGGAGGCCCTGCGTGAGGCGTTCGTCAAGGTCCGCGGCAGTGCGCGCGTCACCAGCCCCGACCCCGAGGGCACCTATCAAGCGCTGGAGAAGTACTCCACCGACCTGACCAGCCGTGCGCGCGAGGGCAAGCTGGACCCGGTCATCGGGCGCGACAACGAGATTCGTCGTGTCATCCAGGTGCTGAGCCGGCGCACCAAGAACAACCCGGTGCTCATCGGCGAACCCGGCGTCGGCAAGACGGCGATCGTCGAGGGGCTTGCGCAGCGCATCATCGCCGGCGACGTGCCGGAGAGCCTGCGCGGCAAGACCGTGGTGTCCCTGGATCTCGGGTCCATGGTCGCCGGTGCGAAGTACCGCGGCGAATTCGAGGAACGGCTCAAGGCCGTGCTCGACGACATCAAGAATTCGGCCGGGCAGATCATCACGTTCATCGACGAGCTGCACACCATCGTGGGCGCCGGTGCCTCCGGCGAGGGCGCGATGGATGCCGGCAACATGATCAAGCCGATGCTGGCCCGCGGCGAGCTCCGTCTGGTGGGCGCGACCACGCTCGACGAGTACCGCAAGTACATCGAGAAGGACGCCGCCCTGGAGCGCCGGTTCCAGCAGGTGCTGGTCGGCGAACCGTCGGTCGAGGACACCGTGGGCATCCTGCGCGGACTCAAGGACCGCTACGAGGTGCACCACGGCGTCCGGATCACCGACTCCGCCCTGGTGGCCGCGGCCGGTCTGTCCGATCGCTACATCACCAGCCGGTTCCTCCCGGACAAGGCCATCGACCTGGTCGACGAGGCCGCGTCGCGCCTCCGGATGGAGATCGACTCCCGTCCCGTCGAGATCGACGAAGTCGAGCGTGTCGTGCGCCGGCTGGAAATCGAGGAGATGGCGCTGGAGAAGGAAGAAGACGAGGCGTCGGCGGAGCGGCTGGAGAAGCTGCGCTCCGAACTGGCCGACAAGAAAGAGCAGTTGGCCGAACTGACCACGCGCTGGCAGAACGAGAAGAATGCCATCGACGTCGTCCGTGAGCTCAAGGAGCAGCTGGACTCGCTGCGCGGGGAGGCCGACCGGGCCGAACGCGACGGCGACCTGGCCAGGACCGCCGAGCTGCGGTACGGGCGCATCCCGGAGGTGGAGAAGAAGCTCGACGCCGCGCTGCCGGTCGCCGAGGCACGCGAGAATGTCATGCTCAAGGAAGAGGTCGGGCCCGACGACATCGCCGATGTCGTGGCGGCGTGGACCGGAATCCCGGCCGGCCGGCTGCTGGAAGGCGAAACCGCCAAGCTGCTGCGCATGGAGGAGGAGCTGGGCAAGCGCGTCGTCGGCCAGAAGAAGGCCGTGGCCGCGGTGTCCGACGCGGTGCGTCGGAGCCGGGCCGGTGTCGCCGACCCGAACCGGCCAACGGGCTCGTTCCTGTTCCTCGGTCCCACCGGTGTCGGCAAGACCGAGCTGGCCAAGGCGTTGGCGGACTTCCTGTTCGACGACGAGCGCGCCATGACCCGCATCGACA
>CAMFLL010000590.1 GCA_945957405.1 uncultured Mycolicibacterium sp.
GGTCGGATGTGTCGGAGTCGGGATCGGCTGCTAAGGCGGCGTCAGGCGTCGTCTCGGGCTCGTGGGAGGCGACGCTGGCCTTGGTCGGCAGCCGGCCACCGGGTTTGCGGCGGGTGTAGATCGCGAGGATCACCACCACGACCGCCAGCCCGAGGACAATCGCGGAGATCGGCCGCTGCAGGAAGATCATCAGGTTGTTGTCGCTGAGAATGAGCGATTGCCTGATCGCGTTCTCGGCCTGCGGTCCCAGCACGAATGCCATCAGCAGCGGTGTGGGCGGGATCGCCAGCTTGCGGAAGGCGTAGCCCAAGGCCGAGAAGAAGATCAGCATGTAGATGTCGAACATCGAGCCACGCACGCTGTAAGCGCCGACCACCGAGAGCACCAGGATTGCCGGGTAGAGCACCCAGTACGGAATCTTGAGTAGCCGCACCCACAGCGGGATCATCGGCAGGTTCAGCACGATGAGGGCGAAGTTGCCCAGGTACAGACTCGCGATGACGGGCCAGACGATCTCCGGGTTGGTCTCGAAAAGCCTTGGCCCCGGCTGGATCCCGAAGAGCAGCAGGGCGGCGAGCATCACCGATGTGCTGGCACTACCCGGTAGGCCGAGACTCAGCAGCGGCACCATGGCGCCGCCCACCTCCGAGTTGTTGGCCGCCTCCGGTGCCGCCACCCCCTCCATGGTGCCCTTGCCGAATTTCTCCGGATGCCGGGACATGTTCTTCTGCAGGGTGTAGGAGACGAACGAGGCGATCGTCGAACCGCCACCGGGCACCGAACCCACCAGGAAGCCGGTGATCGAGCCCTGCGCGATGGCACCCCGGCAGTCCTTGAGATCCTGCTTGTTGGGCAACAGGTTCCGGATGCCCTTCGGGATGGTGAGCAGTGATTTGCCCCGCGCCTGTTCGACGTTGACCAGGACCTCGGCCACAGCGAACATCCCGAGCGTGAGCACCAGGAACTCGACACCGTCGAACAGGTTGATGTTGCCGAAGGTGAATCGCTCAGTACCACTGAACAAGTCGACGCCGACCGTCGACAGCAGCAGCCCGACCGTCATCGAGATGAAGCCCTTGATCGGCGACTTGCCCGTCACCGTGATCACCAGCAGCAGGCCGAAAACCATCAGCGCCGCGAATTCCGGCGGGCCGAACGCCACGGCGAACTTGGCGATGATTGGCGCTAGGAAGGTCAGCGCGATGACGCCGACGGTACTGGCGATGAAACCGGATATCGCCGACATGCCCATGGCCGGCCCCGCACGGCCCTGCCGGGCGAGCTGGTGCCCGTCGTAGCAGAGCACGACCGAGGATGTCTCGGTCGGAATGTTGAGCAGGATGGCCGTGGTCGAGCCGGCGAATTTCGCGCCGTGGTAGAGCCCCGCCATCATGATCAGGCCGGTGGTGGGCGGTAGCTTGAGCGTCAACGGCAACAGCACGGCAAGGACGGCCGCCGGATTGCCCAGGCCGGGAAGAATCCCGACCACCGTCCCCAGCGTGACGCCGATCAGTACCCACAGCAGGTTCTGCGGCGTCAGGGCCGAGCCGAGCCCCTCGAGCAGATTCTCTAATGCATTCATGCGGTTCCTTCGAAAAGCACAGTGGCCGTGGAGTTTTACGCGGGCAGCAACGGACCGGAGGGCAGTGGAATGGCGAAGACATGCGCGAATAACAAATACGTCGCCATCGGTATCAGCACGGCAGCCACCAGGCTTCGGAAGTCGCGCCGGCGTTCGATGCCGTAGAGCACGACGAGAACGAGCAGGATCATCGCCGGTATGTAGCCGACGATCGCGACCAGCGGCGCGATGATGCCGAAGGCAACCAGTACCGCCAGCGCCCGCACCTTGCCGGCCCGGGTCGGGGCCTCTTCGGCGCTTTCTTCACCGTCCGACGCGGGTTTTCCACTGTCCCATAAAGACATGGCGGCCAGCACCAGACCGAGGACGGTCAACAGTCCGGCGAGGATCTTCGGAAAGAACCCGGCACCCGGCACGTGATTCTCGCCGAACATCGAGAGGTCGCTGGCGTCCCACAAGGCGAAGGCGCCGACAGCAGCTGTCACCACTCCGGTCACCAGATCGAGCCGACGCATTCGCAAACCTCCATCAGAGGCGAAAGTTTCTTTCAGTCAGACAGCTTGTCTGTATTACAGAAGCTGTGTGACGTATGTAACTCTCAGCTGTAGTGCATCGTCAAGACTCGACGCCAAGTTTCTTGACAGCAGACACACGGCGATGTCAGAGACGAAGCCCCTGGGCACGTTCCATCAACATCGAGGCGATCTCCCTGCGCTTTTCGCCACTGAATCGCACCGTCGGCACCGCGACCGCCACTGCCGCCAGCGCCACACCCGCGTTGTCACGCAGCGCGATCGCGACCGAACCGACTCCCTCTTCACTTTCCTCGTAGTTGGTCGCGTAGCCACTGGCCCGCACCTCCTCGAGGGCGGCGAACAGCGACGGCAGCGACGACACCGATCGGTCGGTCTGCGGAGTCAGCGTGTCGGGGCCGGCGTAGAGCGCCTTGATCCGCTCGTCGGACAGGTCGGCCAGCAGCGCCTTGCCACCGGACGTGCAATGCGCGGGCAGCAGACTGCCGGTGCGCGGTGCCACGCGCAGCGCCCTGGTGCCCTCGACCGCATCGACGTAGCGGACGACCGTCCCCTCGAGTGTCATCAGGTGCACCGTCTCGTTGAACCGCTCGACGAGTTCGACCAGCAGCGGCCGCGCCTTGCTGCGCACATCGCTGCGTTCGACGACCGCGAGCCCGATCTCCATCAGCGTCGGGCCCGGTCGGTAGGTTCGCGATTGCTGGTCCTGCTGGACGAAGCCGTGATGGATCAGCATGGCCAGGAGCCGGTGCGCAGTGGAGTGGGCGACACCAAGATAGCTGCAGGCATCGGTGAGTCGCAACGAGTCCCGCTCGTTGAACAGGCGGACCAGTCGCAGCGCGTTGTCGACCGACGCGATCGGGTAGGCGGG
>CAMFLL010000591.1 GCA_945957405.1 uncultured Mycolicibacterium sp.
GGCCAACGCTATCGAACGTCTGGGCAATTTCCTCGCGAGCTACCGTCAGTAGGTGCCCACGCTTCACACCGGTATCGGAATGAGCTGATGGCACACGCACATTCCCACGCGCAGCCGTCCGGTCCGGCACCGTTGGGTCCGCTGGCCGCTCGCATCGTCGTCGGGCTGCTCATCGCGATCGGTGTGGCCACCATCGCCGGCGCGGTGTTGCTGTGGCCCAGTCACCAGAAAGTCGACATCCCGCTACCGTTCCAGAACGCGTCGGGCGGGGCCGTCACCACCGAGGCCGGCCAGGTGCACTCGACGAACCTCGGCGACTGCGGCAGCCCGTCATCGGGTCAGGTGCTGACCGCCGACCCGGCGCCGGGCATGCCCGGCAGCGGTACGTGCGTATACGCATTGATCGCCATCGACTCGGGGCCGAACAGCGGCGCGAACACCCTGCTCGAATTCACCCCCGGTCCCGGTCAGCCCAATCTTGCTGCGGGCGAACCCATTCGGGTGATCCGCCAGGTCGACCCGCAAGGCGTCACCAGTTACGCGTTCTTCGATTACGAGCGCACCTGGCCGTTGATCGGGCTGGCCGCGGCGTTCGCGGTGGTGATCGTCGCGGTGGCGCGCTGGCGTGGGCTGCGCGCGATGGTCGGCATCGTCATCGCATTCGGGGTGCTGGTGGTGTTCCTGCTACCGGCCCTGCGCGACGGCGCACCCGCGATTCCGGTGGCACTGGTGGGC
Source organism: uncultured Mycolicibacterium sp. (assembly GCA_945957405.1). Lineage (GTDB taxonomy): Bacteria > Actinomycetota > Actinomycetes > Mycobacteriales > Mycobacteriaceae > Mycobacterium. The sequence goes on from CAMFLL010000591.1 coordinate 736, forward strand.
TCGGCGGCCATCCTGTACGCCGTCATCTATCTCGCGCACGGCGTGAGCCTACGCACCAGCGCTGCCCTGCTCGGCACGCTGGTGTCGCTGCTGCTGGCGGCCGGACTATCCTGGGCGGCAATCGAACTGGCGTACCTGACGGGGCTGTCCGAAGACCAGAACAACGAGGTGGCAGCCTACCTCGGCAACGTGTCCATCACGGGCCTGCTGCTGGCGGGATTCATCATCGGCTCACTGGGCGTGCTCAACGATGTCACGGTGACGCAGGCCTCAGCGGTGTTCGAATTGGCCAGTGTCGGCGAAAACCCGTCGCGGCGCACCATTTTCACCGGGGCCATGCGAGTGGGCCGCGATCACATCGCCAGTACGGTGTACACCCTGGTACTGGCCTACGCCGGTAGTTCTCTGCCGCTACTGCTGCTGTTCAGCGTCGCGGGCCGGTCACTGGGTGACGTGCTGACCAGTGAGAGTGTGGCCATCGAGATCGCCAGGTCGGCCGTCGGCGGGATCGCGTTGGCGTTGTCGGTGCCCTTGACCACGGCCATCGCGGCGCTGCTGGCCACACCGCAACCGCCGGCGCCGGTCAGGCGTCCAAATCCTCCTCGGTGAGGTCGGTGGCGTCCAGCGCCGACTCGAGGTCGTCGTGGCGGAACACCGACGTCACGTGGTCATGGACGACGCGGAACGCCGACGCCTGCGTGCTGCCGTCGCTCAACGTCTGCTCGAACACCACCACGCCGTCGTTGACGTACATCCGGCCCACCTCCACGGTGCCCGAGAAGTCCTGAGCCCAGGTGCGCAGCGCCTCGATGCCCTGGGCCGCACCGTGGGCGTCGCCGATCTCGATGTCGTCGCTGGAGAGCTGCAGCAGGGTGTCGAGGTCCTTGTCGTTCAGGGCGTCGTGCCAGGCCAGGACCGTGGCGATCTCAGAAGTGCTCATAGCAGCCAACCTATCCCGTCAGAACTTCATCCCGGCCAACCAGGTCTGCAGCGCAGCGTCATCGCCGAACACCTCGACGTCGGTGTCACCTTCCGCGCGGCGACCGGTGGCCACCAACAGCAGGTCGGTGGCTGGCCCGCGCAGCGCGAGGTCCCCCTTACCGTGCGAATGCGCCCAGCCCCCGTCGGCGATGGTCCACTCGCCTGCCTCGCCCAACCCGTCTTCGGTGGCGTGCAGGTGGACGACGCCGGCGCCCAGGTCGGCGCCGCGGGCAAGCGCGATGTCCAGCCATTCGCTGATCGCGTCGGCGGCAAGTTCGGGGTCAAGCGCGAAGTCGGCACCGAGCGCCAGCGCGGCGTCGGCCCGGTGCACCGCGACCTCATGGAGGCGCCGGCGCACCCACCACGCCGCGGGGCGGGGCCCGATGAACGTCCACGCGTCGTCTTTCGCGGCACCCGCGGCATCGACCAGCAGTTGGCTACCGTCGAGCAGCCACTGCCGTTTCCCGTCGCGGTCATCGGGCGGTCTGCCCTCCGGCACGGTCGCGGGGTTCACGTCGGTGCCTTCGATGATGATCTGCGCTGCCCAGCGGTTACCGCGGCCCACGTGACGGAGCAACTGTTTGAGCGTCCAGCCGGGGCAGGTCGGTACCGCGGTGTCCTGATCGGCGTCGAGGATCAGGTCGCCGAACAACCGCGTCTGGGTGAGGAACTCCGCCGCGAAATCCACTCCGTCAGCGTACGAGCCTGCCGAGGCAGTGCACCCGCCAATCGGCAGACTGCCAGCGGGCCACGTCGAGGCAGTTGCGGCCGTCGACGATCACCTTGGCCCGCACGGTGTCGGCGAGCACGGCCGGATCGAGGTCGACGAATTCCTGCCATTCGGTGAGCACCAGCACCGCATCGGCGCGGTCGCATGCTTCGATCACCGACGTCGAGTAGTTCAGCGTCGGGAACACCTTGCGCGAGTTCTCCAACGCTTTGGGGTCATAGACGTTGACGGTCGCGCCGTTGAGCTGCAGCAGGCCGGCGACATTGAGCGCCGGGGAATCCCGCACGTCGTCCGATTCCGGCTTGAAGGCCGCGCCCAGCACCGCGATGTTGGCGCCGAGCAGCGATCCACCGCAGGCGGCCGTGGCCAGTTCCACCATGCGGGTCCGGCGACGCATGTTGATGCTGTCGACTTCACGCAGGAACGTCAGGGCATGGCTAGCGCCCAGTTCGCCGGCACGCGCCATGAAGGCGCGGATGTCCTTGGGCAGGCATCCGCCGCCGAATCCGAGAC
>CAMFLL010000592.1 GCA_945957405.1 uncultured Mycolicibacterium sp.
CCCCACTATCCTCTTCGTCGGCAGCGTCAGATGTGTATAAGAGACAGGGCCTCGGTGGCGCTGAGCGTCCGCAACTCCGGCACGTCATCGCCGGCGGAGAAGATCTCGTGGCCGCCGAACACGATCACCGCGGCGATGTCGGCGCGGTGGGCGACCGCCTCGGCGGTCGCCGCCAGTTCGCGGTACATCTGCCGGGTCAGCGCGTTGGTGGGTGGTCGCGACAGCAGGATGGTGCCGACGTGCGGCTGATCGGCGTGCGTGTACAGGTCGACGAACTCCCGGCGCACCGTCACGGCGCACGTCCGGCGCGGGCGGCGTTGTAGCGCTCGCTGTCGAAGAACTCGATCTCCCAGTTGCCGTCGGCCACCGTCAGCGACGGCTGCACCGGCACGATCTGCCGGTCGAGGGCCAGCACCTCCGACACCGTCCGGCCCGACAGCGAGTCGAGCTGAGTCCAGGTGGGTGGCAGCAGGAAGGTCCGCTTGGCCTCGAAATCCTGCAGCGCCACGTCGGGGGTTGCCCAGCCGACCTTGTCGGATTCGGTGTTCTCGCCGTCGGCACGCTGTCCGTCGGGCAGTGCGGCGACGAAGAAGTACGTGTCGTAGCGGCGGGTGCGTTCCTCAACGGGTGTGACCCAATTGGCCCATGGCCGCAGCAGATCGGTACGCAGCACCAGCCCCTCGCTGCGCAGGAAATCACCGAAGGCCAGGGAGTTGTCCGCCAGCGCGGCGCGTGCCCGCGCGTACACCGCGGTGTCGCTCACGATCCCTGGCGCGCCGTCGGCGTCGTGGGGCCCGGCGAACAGCACGCCGGACTCCTCGAACGTCTCCCGCGCCGCCGCGCAGACCAGCGCCAGGGCCAGATCCTCGTCGACCCCGAACCGTTCTGCCCACCACGACGGTGGGGGGCCGTGCCAGTCGATGTCGGCGTTGCGGTCCCGGTCATCGACACCGCCGCCGGGAAACACGATGACACCGCCGACGAACTCCATGGCACGGTGTCGGCGCATCAGGAAGACCTTGATCCCCGCCGGTGTGTCGCGGATCAGCATCACGGTGGCGGCTGGCCGTGGCGGGAGTGGAACGTGATCGGTGGTCATGCGCGCCGCCGGTGCGCCGCGCGACTGCGGATGCGCCGCGCGAAGTAGCGGCCATCGAGGTAGTCGACGGTGATGGACTGGCCGAAAGCCTTCGACAGGTTGTCGGCGGTGAGCACCTCCGACAGCAGCCCGGCGGCGACCACCTGGCCTTCGGACAGCATCAGGCAGTGCGAGAAGCCTGGCGGGATCTCCTCGACATGGTGCGTGACCAGGACGATCGCCGGCGCGTCAGGGTCGGCGGCCAGATCGGCGAGCCGGGCCACGAGTTCCTCACGACCACCGAGGTCGAGGCCGGCGGCCGGCTCGTCGAGCAGCAGCAGTTCGGGATCGGTCATCAGCGAGCGGGCGATCAGGACCCGCTTGCGCTCGCCCTCCGACAACGTGCCGTAGGTGCGTTCTGCAAGATGCTCGGCACCGACGCTCTCGAGCATGTCCAGGGCCTGCTCGTAATCGACCTCGTCGTAGCGTTCGCGCCAGCGGCCCAGCACGGAATACCCCGCCGAGATCACCAGATCGCGCACCACCTCGTCGTCGGGTATCCGCTGCGACAGGGCCGAGCTGGACAGTCCCACTCGCGCCCTCAGCTCGGACATGTCGACCTTGCCCAGCCGTTCGCCCAGCACGAAGGCCCGCCCCGACGACGGGTACTCGGCGGCCGCCGCGATCCGCAGCAGCGAGGTTTTCCCCGCCCCGTTGGGCCCGATCACCACCCAGCGCTCGTCGAGTTCGACCTGCCAGGTGACGGGCCCGACCAGGGTGCGCCCTGATCGGCGCAGCGACACCTTCCGGAAGTCGATCAGCAGGTCGGGGTCGGTGGTCTCGTCTCGAGCACCAGGGTCGGCTTCGGGCACTCGACCATGTTAGGGGCGGAGCCGAAGTCGGTGTACAGCAGACGGCGCGGCATGAACTTCAGGATCAGTTGCACCAGCGGGCCGATCCCGAACGCGTAGATCACCGTGCCGACGCCCACCGAGCCGCCGAGCAACCAGCCGGTGGCCAGAACGGTCGCCTCGATGGCGGTGCGCACCACACGCACCGACCACCCGGTCCGGGCCACCAGGCCGGTCATCAGGCCGTCCCGCGGCCCGGGGCCCAGGCCCGCACCGATGTAGAGCACCGTGGCGAACGCGTTCAACAGCACCGCCGACAGCATCATCACGATCCGCAGCCACAGCGCCGACGGAGCGGGCAGGACGGCGAGCGTCGCGTCCACTGACACCGCGATGACGATGACATTGGCGATGGTGCCCACACCGGGTTTGTTGCGCAGCGGGATCCATGCCAGCAGCACCAGGACGCCGACCACGGCGGTCGCCATCCCGATGGTCCACCCGGTGTGGCGCGAAAGGCCCTGATGGAAGACGTCCCACGGATCCAGCCCGAGACCTGCGCGCACCATCAGCGCCATCGAGAACCCGTAGCAGAACAACCCGACCAGCAGCGACGTACCGCGTGTCAGCGCCGTCATGCGTGGTCCGGGAAGCGGGTGCGGATCGCGTCGAGGTCGACATGGGCGCGACGGATGTCGCTGTCACCGTCGAACATCGACGTGCCCTGGCCCGAACGGGGCTGAGGCGCCGTGAGCCACCGTGCGCAGCCGCGAGCGATTCCGGCGATCTGAGGCTTCCACTTCTTGGTCATACACCGATACTCATCGCCAAGTGGCTTGCGCATCAATAGCCAGTTGCGCCAAACTGGCTCCAATGAGCATCGATATGGGCGATCGCAGGCTCGATGTGGCCTTGCTCGTACGCGAACTGGGCAACTGGCGCACAGCCAGTTGCAGCGGACCCGTCTACCAAGGCCCTGTCTCTTATACACATCTCCGAGCCCACGAGACTAAGGCGAATCTC
>CAMFLL010000593.1 GCA_945957405.1 uncultured Mycolicibacterium sp.
CGGCGCTGGCCGGCCTGCTCGCCGCGCGGGGCATGTACCGCCGCAGCCTGCGCCGCAACTTCCTGGACGAGATGGGCCCGGTGCAGACCTCGGTCGCGCTGGCGGTCATCCTGCTGCTGACGCTGATGCTGGTGGTCGGCAGCGCCGGCCGGCCGGGCGAAGTCGTGGCGCGCCTGTGGATCTGCGCGGCGTTGATCGTGCCGACCGCGCGAAACGTCCGGGCCGCGGCGCAGCGGGCGCTGCGACGTCGTTATCGCGCCGCCGCGCCGACGCTGATCATCGGCGGTGGGCCCATTTCACACCAAATCATCGCGCGCACACAGCAACTGGCCGAATACGGGTTACACCCCGTCGGCATCCTGGACGCTCAGGCCCCCGGCCGGGCAGCCGACCTCGACGGTCTGGCCCTCTACGACGTTCCCTATCTGGGCGACCCGAGCGAATTCAATGCCGCCGCCCTCGCGACGCAGGCCGAGGAACTGATCGTCGCGTTCCCTGACGTCGGCGACGACGCCGTGGTGGCGGCCATCCGAGTGGCGCACGGGCTCGGTATGCGGGTGTGGGTGGTGCCGCACTACTTCGACGCGGTGGGCTCACGCTCCCGGATCGAGCCGATCGGCGGGCTGCCGCTGCTGGTGCTGCCCCACACCAACCCGCGCGGCTGGCAGTTCCTGGTCAAGGACGTCATGGACCGCGGGCTCACGGGCCTCGGACTGCTCGTCATCTCACCGATCTTCCTGACACTGGCCCTGCTGGTGCGGCTCAGCTCGCCCGGCCCGATCCTGTTCAAGCAGAAGCGCGTGGGCCGGAACGGAAAGCCATTCGACTGCTACAAGTTCCGCTCCATGCGCCCTCCGCGGGAGTCCGATGCGAAATTCGAACTCAAGGAAGGCGCGGCGCCGGGCGGCGTGGAGGGCGTGGACCGGCGTACCCGCATCGGCAAGATCATGCGCCAGACCTCACTCGACGAACTGCCGCAGCTGCTCAACGTTCTCAAGGGCGACATGAGCCTGGTGGGCCCCAGGCCGGAACGGCCTGAGTTCGTCGAACTGTTCGAAGCACAGATCCGGCGCTACGGCGAGCGTCACCGCGTGAAGGCCGGGGTGACGGGATGGGCCCAGGTGCACGGTCTGCGCGGGCAGACCTCCATCGCCGACCGCGCCGAGTGGGACAACTACTACATCGAGAACTGGTCGTTGTGGCTCGACATCAAGATCCTGTTGCTCACGGTGCCGGCGGTGCTGAAGCGGGCCGAGGACTGATGTCCGCACCACGAGGAGACACGGCGGGGCCATGAAGGCGACACCGTGACACTGACCCGCGCCGCCCTGCTGGCCGCCGCGATCATCACGGCCGCAATCGTTTTCGCCTTCATCGTGGTGGCGATCTACCGCCGGCCACAGCGCGGGCTGATGCTGCTTGCCGCCTTCACACCATTGCACGGGCTGCTGGCCATCGCGCCGGTCCCGGGATTCGTGTCCGGGTGGAAGGAAGGCCTGGTGATGGTCACAGTCGGGTGTGCCTGGTTGCGCAGAACCAGGACACCGCAGCTGCGGACACCGCCACTGCACGCGCCGTGGTGGCCCGCGGCACTGCTGCTGGTGGTTTTCGGGAGCGTTTCGGCGGTGGCCAGTTTCGGCCCACTGGGCGTCATCGCGATCAAGGTGACGTTCTTCTACATCGCGGTCGTCGCCGCGCTGTGGTTCGCCCCGTTCGACGAGCGCGACCGCGACAACCTGGTCAGCATCATCATGGGGATGGGTGCGCTGGCGTCGCTGGTCGGTATCGCCCAACTGATCGCCGGCCCGGCCGCACTGGTCTCTCTGGGCTACGAATACGGCAGGCAGGTGCGCACCTCGGGTGGTCTGCTGCGCACGTTCAGCACGTTCAACCAGCCGTTCCCGTTCGGCTTGTACGTGATGCTCGCCCTGCTGGTCGGTGGCGCGGTCGCATTGTCCGAGCCGAGGCGGCGGCGCAACCTGGCGTTCCTGTGGCTGACGCCGATCATGGTGGTCGCGATGTCCAGTTCGATTGTGCGCGCGGCGATCCTGGGGCTGGTGCTGGGAGCCGTCTGGCTCGCCGTCCAGCGGCTGCGGGTACTGCTGGTCCCGCTGACACTGGGACTGGTGGCGGTGGCCGTCGTGCTGCCGCTGGTCCCCAGCGTCTCGCGGGTGTTCCTGTCTTCGAGCAGCCTCGGCGAACGCGGCGCCGGCTGGAGCGACATCATCGACAGCATCGCGGTGCATCCGCTGGGCCAGGGACTGGGCGCCAGCGGATCGTCCGCCGACCGCATGTCGACCGCCACCGGTGTCACGTTCTCCGGGGTGTCCACCAATTACCAGCCCGACAACTACTACATGAAGATGCTCCTCGAGCTCGGGCCGATCGGGCTGTGGCTGTTCCTCACGCTGGTGATCGCGGCGCTGGTGTGGACCACCCGGTTGGCGCACGTCCTGCCGGGCCGCGACGGCGCGCTGGCACTCGGCGTCAGCGCCTCGATCATCGCGGCGATGACGGCCAGCCTGGTCGCCACATATTTCGAGATCTTTCCGCTCGACGTCTACTTCTGGCTGCTTCTGGGGGTGGTGGGATGTTCAGCAGCACAACACGAATCACGTTTGGCGCCTTGGCCCTTCGGCCGGGGGGCAGCGGAGTCCAAACCTATATCCGCGAAGTCCTGAGCGAGCTGCCCGCGCACCTGCCCGGTGTCGACCTGACGGCCGTCGTGCAACGCGACGCCGTCACCGAACTGCCGCGCGAAATCCGCGCGCTGACCAGGCCGGTGGCCGGCGGCACGGTGCGGGCCCTCTACGGCGCCATGCCGGTCGTCGGCCGGTGCGACATCTTCCACGGCCTGGACGTCGACCTGCCACTGCACACCGGCGCAACCACCGTGGCCACCATCCACGACCTCTCGGTGATCGACATGCCGGAGGCCTCGGGCCGGT
>CAMFLL010000594.1 GCA_945957405.1 uncultured Mycolicibacterium sp.
CGCTGGATCTCATTGGCCCGGTCCGCTGGGGTGTTCGCACTCGTCGTTTTCATCTCCTGTCTGGTCGGCATCTTCAGCCGCATGCCTGGCACGTTGGCAGTGGTCTGGTTCACCAACGCCCTGCTCCTGGGGCTGCTGCTGCGCAACCCGAAGGCCGCCCATCCGCTGACATGGTTGGGCGCCGCGGGTGGTTACCTGGCCGCCGACCTGGTCACCGGGTCGGATCTGGGCAGGGCGGTTCTCCTCAACTCCGCGAACCTCGTCGGGGTAGTGGTCGGCTACTACGCCTTCCGGCACATGAAGCCGGTCGATCTGCGGCTCGAACGGGCCCTGTCGGTCGCCTGGCTTTCGGCGCTGGCCGTGCTCGCCGGCACCTGCGCCGCCGCGATCGGCGGCATCGTCGAGGTCGTGCTGTTCGACGGCGCGTGGTGGCGGGGCTGGATGGGCTGGTTCGGCATCGAGGTGATCAACTACGCGGTGGTGCTGCCGCTGGTGCTGACGTTCCCCACCGGGCGCTCGCGCACCGACATCCGCGATTATCTGAGCACGCACTGGCGCCAGCTCGCCGTACCGCTCGCATTGTTCGTCGGCTCGCTGGGCCCGGCCTGGCTGATCGGTGGACTCGGCGCGCTGGTCTTCACCATTCCGGCTCTGGTGGCCTCGGCTCTGCTGGCGAATGTGTTCGTGACGACGCTGTTCGTCGCGGCGTCCACGGCCTGGGCGCTGGTGTTGACGGTCCACGGTCGCATCGGCCTGACGAACCCGGAAGGCATCCCGCTGAGCGCCTCGACGCTCATCGGGCTGGCCCTGCTGGCCGTCGGTCCACTGGCCATCGCGTGCGCCATGGCCGAACGCGAGCGGGTTTACGAGGCGCTTCGGCAGGCCATGACGCAGGACGACCTGACCGGCGCCTACCGCCGCCTCGAGTTCGTCCGCCGGGCCAAATCGGCGGTCGCCGCGGCCGCCGTGCGCGGGCAACCGTCGTCACTGCTGATGATGGATCTCGACCATTTCAAGCAACTCAACGACAACCTCGGTCACCAGGCGGGTGACCGGGCATTGATCGAGTTCGCCGAGACCGTGCGGTCGTGTATGCACGACGGCGATCTGTTCGCCCGGCTGGGCGGCGAGGAATTTGCGCTGCTGCTGCCCAACGTGGATTGCGACACCTCGACCGTGATCGCCGAGGCCATCCGAACCGCCCAGGAGCGGCGGGCCCAGCGGGTGTTCGGCAAGATGGGCGCCACCGTCAGCATCGGGCTCACGTGCTCGTCGCGGTCGGAGACGAACCTGACCGAACTCCTCGCGGTCGCCGACGACGCGCTCTATCGCGCCAAGACGTTGCAGCGCAATGTGGTGGTGACTGCGCGCCTGCCGCAACTGGCGTCCCACGGCGGACGTTGAAACCCGCTCAGACCGGCAGCAATTGGTCGATGACGCCTGCCAGCTGCTTGGCCGAACGACACTCGTGCATCTGGATGACATTCTCATAGCGCGGTACCGCGGAGTCGCCGCTGCCCCACAGGTGGCGGGGTTCAGGATTGAGCCAATGGGCGTGCCGGCTCGCCGACACCATGTGCGACAGCAGGTCCGTCTCGGGATTACGGTAGTTGTTGCGTCCGTCGCCGAGCACCAGCAGAGAACTGCGCGGCGACAACACGGTGGGGTACTTGTCGAGGAACGATACGAACGCATGCCCGTAGTCACTGTGCCCGTCGCGGGTGTAGACCTCTGATTCCCGCGTGATGCGCTGCACGGCGACCGCCAGATCGGCGTCGGCCCCGAACATGTGGGTCACCTCATCGGTGGTATCGATGAACGCAAAGACACGGACCCGCGAGAACTGCTGGCGCAGCGCATGCACCAGCAACAGTGTGAAATGGCTGAAGCCGGCCACGGATCCGGACACGTCGCAGAGCACCACGAGTTCGGGCCGCGCGGGGCGGGGTTTGGCCAGCACGACATCGATGGGCACGCCGCCGGTGGACATCGACTTGCGTAACGTCTTTCGCAGGTCGATCTGCCCGGCGCGGTGACGGCGCCGTTTGGCCGCCAGCCGGGTGGCAAGTGTGCGGGCCAACGGTTGCACGGTCTTGCGCATGGCACGGAGCTGTTCGCCTGAGGCACGCAGGAATTCGACGTTCTCGCTCAATTGAGGGATACCGTACATCTGCACGTGCTCGCGACCGAGCTGCTCTGCGGTGCGCCGCTTGGTCTCGGCCTCCACCATCTTTCGGATCTGGCCGATCCGCTGTGCCGCCAGCGATTTGGCGATCTCTTCCTGAGTGGGTGACGGCTGGTCCCCGTACGGGGCCAGCAGTCCCGCCAGCAGCTTGCCCTCGAGCTCGTCGAGCGCCATCGCCTTGAGCGCCTGATACGACGAATACGACGGTCCCCGACTGGAGTTGTAGCGGCCGTAGGCCTCCACGATCTGCGCGATCATCGCGGCCAGCCGCTGGTCCATGGTGGCCAGATCCTCGTTCTCACCGAGCAGATCGAGCAGCATGGCACGCATGGCCTCGACGTCCTCGGCGGGCATCGGCGGATTGACGTCGGCAGTGCCGTCGGCGTCGTCGACCAGAACGGTGCGACCGCCGAGCGCCGCCGGCCACCACAGATCGAACACCGCGTCATAGGTGTCGCGGTGGTCGGACCGGCGCAGCACCGCGCACGCCAACCCCTCACGCAGCACAGCCCGGTCCGACAACCCGAGCGTGGCCATCACCTGCCCGGCGTCCACGGTCTCCGACGGACCGACGGAGATACCTTGCGCGCGAAGGGCTTCGACGAAACCCACCAGATGGCCCGCCAGACCGTGCGGGGCCAGCGGCTGCGGGGGGCGGGTACGGCGGGCGACCATCAGTTGAGCCTCAGCTCCCCTGCGGCCTTCTTCTGATCAGACTGGTGTTTGAGCAC
>CAMFLL010000595.1 GCA_945957405.1 uncultured Mycolicibacterium sp.
GACAGCTCCTGGAGCGCTTTCCCGCCTACCGGCGCTGGCTGCGCTTCTACCAGTTCTGGATGTCGATGGAAGGCAGACTGCGGTTCACCAGGGCGGACTCGCAGTGGACAGCTCAGGGTTCGGTGTCGGCCGTGAACGCGGAGTTCCGCGACGTGCTGGAGCGCTCACTACGCGAGCAGTTCGACGGCCACCCCGGCCTCCTGGATGCCGTCGTCCCCGTATATCCGCCGGGGAGCAAGCGCATCCTGCGCGATGACGGCGCCTGGGCGGCAACGCTCAAGCGCCCCGACGTTGAATTGATCACAGAGGAAATCGATCACATCGAACCGGCTGGCATCGTCACCACCAGTGGGCGCCTGATAGAGCTCGACGTCATCGTGTTCGCGACGGGTTTCCAGGCTGATCGCTTCCTCTCCCCGATGGCGGTCATCGGCGAGGAGGGGCGTCGGCTGTCCGAACAGTGGGGCGACCGCGCCGAAACGTACCTCGGCATGAGTGTGCACGGATTCCCGAATTTCGCGATGCTCTATGGGCCCAACACGAATCTTGTGGTCAACGGCAGCCTGGTGTTCCTCATCGAGTGCGCTGTCGATCGGATCCTCCGGATGATCGCCTATGCCGCCGATCTCGATGCCGTCTCGATCGATGTCCCCGAGCGCGTCGTCGATGAGTTCGTTGAAGAGATCGACAGGGAGAACGCGTCGATGGCATGGGGCGATCCGCGAGTCGTCAACTGGTACAAGGGTGCTAGTGGCCGAGTGGTCTCTGTCTGGCCGTTTTCGATGCGCCGGTTCTGGGAGCAGAGCCGCCGAGACGATTTCGCCGACTGGACGGTCGTGCGGCAACGGCAGGAGGCGCGATGACCGGCAAGCTGAGTCCCGAGACCGGGTCGAATGCCGCCGGTGTCTGGAAGCCGCAGCTAGCGGACTCGCCCGTGGAACCCTTTGGGCCCGCGCGCATCTCACATTGGAGCCAGGCCGCCGAGTTCGGGATGCTTGGCACCTACGCGATGGACTTCGACACGACGGGGGAGGCGGCACCGTGGACGCTGGCGTACGAGGAATCCGTGTACGTCGTTCGCGGTGAGGCGTGGATTGTCGAACTCGACTCTGACGGCGGTGAGGTGTGCACCGAACATGCCGTGACCGGCGAACTGATCACGATCCGTAAGGGCACGACCGTGCGGTACGGAGCCGAAGCCGCCACACGCCTGCTCTTGTCCATCGCGCCCGTCAACTGGGACAGCGCCTAGAACGCGACAGCGACATCCCCAGTTGAGTCAACCGTCAGTAAGAGAGGTACATCATGTCACACGAAGAAGTCATCGACGCCGTCATCATCGGTGGTGGTTTCGCCGGCGTAGCGGCGATGCGCGACTTGCGGGCCGAAGGTCGCACTGTCGTTCTGCTCGAGGCGCGCGATCGCCTGGGTGGGCGCACCTGGTACCGGAAGTTCGCAGGTACCGATCAGTCGGTGGAGATCGGCGGCACCTGGACCGTCGACCGCCAACAGGTCTGCATCGCACGGGAAAAGGAGCGGTATTCGCTAGGGACCGTTCACAGCCCGATGCCACAGAACTGGACGATGCGTCTCGACGGAACGGTGCGGGAAGGGTGGCTGCCGGTGCCCTATGACGACATCGCCGGATTGGAGCGCGCGGTTTACTTCTTGATCCACGACTCGATGCGCATCGAGTTCGGAAAACCCTTTGATCAACAAGGGCTCGACGATCTCGACGTCTCGGTTACGGAGTGGATGAAGTCGAAGGAACTCGACAAAGCTGCGCAGGCGTTCCTCTCGGCGTTTGTCGGGCTGAATCTGGGGTCCTCGCCCGACGACGTGTCGGCACTGCATTTCCTCACCTGGATCGCCGGCATGGGCAACAGCCCGTGGACGATGAGCACCGTACTGACGGAGAAGTTCGAAAAAGGCACAAAGTCACTCATCGACGCGATGGTCGCGGACTCGGATGCGGATATCCGGCTGTCGAGTCCGGTGGCGCGGGTCGAGCAGGACGATCTGGGAGTGACCGTCACGACGCGGAGTGGTGACGTCGTGCGCGCCAGGACGGCGATCGTCGCGACACCGCTCAACACCTGGCGAGACGTGGAGTTCTCGCCCGCGTTGAGTGTGCCGAAGGCAACCGCCGCGGCGGCCGGGCACTCCGGTCATGCGGTGAAACCCTGGGTTTTGGTGAAGGGGGCCCCCGACTACTTCGCTTCATGGGCCTGGGACGACGGTATGTGTTACCTGGCAACCGAATTCCAGCGCGACGAGGGGTCGGTCATGGTCGGATTCGCCCACGCGCCCGACATCGTCGACATCAACGACCCCGCTGACGTCGCGGCAAAGGTACGCGCCTTCCTGCCGGACGGCGCCGAAGTCCTCGGAGTCGACGGCCACGACTGGAACGGTGACGAATTCTCGCGGGGGACGTGGATGGCGTTCGCTCCGGGACAGCTCACCGCGTTGCACAGCGGTCTGATGGCGAACGAAGGGCGGCTGGTGTTCGCGGGATCCGATATCGCCCCGCGATGGGCAGGCTGGATGGAAGGCGCGCTGGAGAGCGGTTGCCTGGCCGCACGAAGCGTCGCTGCGCTGTTGTCGTAGGTCCACTGGCCGGTACACGGGCACACCCGGCTCATCTCGATGGCGGGGGTGGCAGAAGTCCAAATTCAACTGAACACGAGAACAAATCTGTTGTGAGACCGCCATTCGGACGCCCGAAGCTCCTGTTGCCGGCCTCGACCAAGCAGTCTTCCAAGAGCACAGGAGTGAAAAAACATGCCTGACGAAATGGGACGTATCGCGGTGAAACCCGAGAACGAGCTCCAGGGCCACATGGGCGTCTTCGACGTGATGTTCACGGT
>CAMFLL010000596.1 GCA_945957405.1 uncultured Mycolicibacterium sp.
ACCCCTCCGAGATGGAGAAACTGCTCAACCAGGGCATCTTCGAGCCCAAGGCATCTCCGGAGCAGAACGCCGCGCTCGAGCGCCTCGAGGCGATGCTGGCCCTCATCGAGGGCTGGGTGGAAACCGTCGTGACCGCCGCTCTCGGGGAGCGCATCCCCGGCACCGGCGCGCTGACCGAGACCCTGCGTCGGCGTCGCGCCAGCGGCGGTCCGGCCGAGCAGACGTTCGCCACGCTGGTGGGCCTCGAACTGCGTCCCCGCAAGCTCCGCGAAGCCGCCACACTGTGGCAACGCCTGACCGACGCCGCCGGCGTCGATGCCCGCGACGCGGTGTGGCAGCACCCCGACCTCCTGCCGTCGGCCTCCGATCTGGATGACCCAGCCGGTTTCATCGACCATGTGATCGGCGGCGACACGAGCGGTATCGACAAGGCGATCGCCGACTTGGAGAAGTCGCTGCGGGAAAGCCCCGATTCCGACCCCAAGGACGAGCCGGACCAAGATCCGCCTGTGGATAAGTGATCGGGCGCGTCGCGGCCGACGTGTCACAGTCGGCCGATGACGCAGACCTATCACCTGGATCCGGCGATGCCGGTGCTGCTGCGGCCCGACGGCGCGGTGCAGGTCGGGTGGGATCCGCGCCGCGCCGTCCTGGTGCGTCCACCGCGGGGTCTGAACTCCGCCGCGCTGGCAGGTGTGCTGCGGATGATGCGTTCCACCGTCAAGCTCGACGACGTGCACCGTGCGCTCAGTGACGTTCCGGCCGCCGACGTCACCGCCCTGATCGACTCCCTGGTGACCGCCGGGGTGGCCCGCCCATCGCGGGCCCGAACCGACGGCCGTGCCGCGTCGATCCGCGTGCACGGTTGCGGACCGCTGTCGGATCTTCTGGTGGAGACGTTGCAGCACAGCGGAATTCGCGTGATGCACAGCTCGGCGCCGCACGTCGTCATCCGCGCCGAGAGCACCGACCTGGTGGTGCTGTCGGATTTCCTGGTCGCCGATCCACACCTGGTGCGCGACCTGCATGACGCCGGTATCCCCCACCTGCTGGTGCGCGTCCGTGACGGCATCGGACTGGTGGGCCCGATGGTGATCCCCGGTAAGACCAGCTGTCTGGGGTGCGCCGATCTGCACCGCAGTGACCGCGACGAAGCGTGGCCCGCACTCGCCGCCCAACTACGCGACACCGTGGGCATCGCCGACCGGTCCACCGTGATGGCCACCGTCGCCCTGGCTCTCGGTCAGGTGCAAGCCGTGGTGGATGCGGTGACCACGTCGCCCCGACACACCGCCGCCGGCCGACCCGCCCCGTCGACGCTGTCGGCGACGCTGGAGTTCGACGTCAACGCGGGCTCGATCGCGACCCGCCACTGGCCACGCCATCCGCTGTGCCCATGCTGACATCCAGTGTTGCCAGATCGGTGTCCGAACACCCAGTTACGTCATGGATGATGGTCAGGTGGCAGAAATCAAACGCGGCAGTGTGGCGCGTAACGCAAAGCTTGCGAGCTTGCCCGTCGGCTTTGCCGGACGCGCCGCACTTGGGTTCGGCAAACGCCTGACCGGTAAGTCGAAAGACGAGGTCAACGCCGAGCTGATGGAGAAGGCGGCCAATCAGCTGTTCACCGTGCTCGGTGAGCTCAAGGGTGGGGCGATGAAGGTCGGCCAGGCGCTGTCGGTCATGGAGGCTGCCATCCCGGAGCAGTTCGGCAAGCCGTACCGCGAAGCGCTGACGAAGCTCCAGAAAGATGCCCCACCACTGCCTGCGGCCAAGGTGCACCGCGTGCTCGACGCCCAGCTGGGCACCAAATGGCGCGAGCGGTTCACGTCGTTCGACGATCAGCCGGTGGCCTCGGCCAGCATCGGCCAGGTGCACAAGGCGGTGTGGTCGGACGGTCGCGATGTCGCCGTCAAGATCCAGTACCCCGGCGCCGACGAGGCGTTGCGCGCCGACCTGAAGACCATGCAGCGGCTGGTCAGCGTGTTCAAACAGCTCTCCCCCGGCGCCGACGTCCAAGGTGTGGTCGACGAGCTGATCGAACGCACCGAGATGGAACTCGACTACCGCCTCGAAGCCGACAACCAGCGGGCGTTCGCCAAGGCCTACGACGGCCACCCGCATTTCCTGGTGCCGCACGTGGTGGCCAGCGCCCCCAAGGTGGTGGTGGCCGAGTGGATCGAGGGCATCCCGCTGTCCCACATCATTCGCGACGGTACCCAGGAACAGCGAAACCTGATGGGGTACAGGCTGTTTGAGCTGACCGACGATGCGCCGCGCCGGCTGGAGATGATGCACGGCGACGCCCATCCCGGCAACTTCATGCTGCTACCCGACGACAAAATGGGCGTCATCGACTTCGGCGCTGTCGCCCCGCTGCCCGGCGGTATGCCCGTGGAACTCGGCCGGATCCTGCGCTACGCCGTCGACAAGAACTACGACAAGCTCCTGCCCACCATGGAGAAGATCGGTTTCATCCAGCGCGGTGAAAAGGTGTCGACCGTCGAGATCGACGACATGCTGCAGCAATACGTGCAGCCGCTGGAGGTCGAGGTCTTCCATTACAACCGGAAGTGGCTGCAGAGAATGGCCACGGTGAACATGGATCGGGCCGCCGGCCAGATCAGGGCCGCCCGTCAGATGGACATCCCGCCGAAGTTGGCCATCCCGATGCGGGTGATCGCGTCGATCGTGGCCATCTCCTGCCAGCTCGACGCGCATGTGCCGGTCCGGCAGATCGCCGTCGACCTGGTACCCGGTTTCTCCGACCCGGACTAGCGCCGAGATTGCACTCAGGGCTGTGCTGGACGTACTACAACGACCCTGTGTGCAATCTCGGCGGCTGATCGGACTGTCAGGCGGCGACCG
>CAMFLL010000597.1 GCA_945957405.1 uncultured Mycolicibacterium sp.
AGGAGCAGGGCGTTCAGACGGCGGTGGGCTTCAACTACCGCAACGCGCCTGCGGTGGCGGCCGCACGCGACCTCATTCTCGGCGGCGAACTCGGCGAAATCACCCACGCGCGGTTCTACTTCCTCAGTGATTACGCCGCACACCCCGACGGCGCGCTGAGTTGGCGGTTTCAGCGGGCCCGCGGTGGAAACGGTGTACTGGGCGACCTCGCCTCGCACGGTGTCGATCTGGTCCGCCACCTGCTGGGTGAGGTCGACTCGGTGATCGCCGACACCGCCATCTTCATCCCGGAGCGGCCTGTCCCCAGCGGCGCGACCAGCGGCCATCAACTGGCCAGCGGCGGCCACCGTGACCACGTGGAGAACGAGGATTACGTGTTCGCGCAGATGCGGCTCACCTCGGGTGCGCGATGCACCGTGGAGGCCAGCCGCGTCTCAGTGGGCGAGCAGAATGCCTACGGGTTCGAGATCCACGGTACGACAGGCATGGTGGCCTGGGACTTCCGCCGCATCGGTGAACTGCGCGTCGGTACCGGGCAGGCATTCCAGGACCAGGCGGTGACCGTCCGGCACGTCGGCCCCGGCGACGGCGAGTACGCGGCGTTCCAGCCGGCATCCGCGATGGCCATGGGTTACGACGAACTGAAAATCATCGAGGCGCAGCGTTTCCTGCAGTCCATCGAGACGGGATCTCCTGTTGGGGCCACCATCTGGGACGCGGTCGCGGCGGCCCAGGTCATCGAAGCGATCACCGAGTCAGTGCGGACGCGGTCGTGGCAGCAGCCGCCTCAGCCCAACTGACGACGGATCTCGTCGACCACGTCCAGCGTCGAGATCGCATATCGTAACGGGTGGATCTCGGACTCGGTGCGGCCCTGCGTGATCAGCCGAGCGGCCTCGACCGCCGCGTAGTGCAGACCGTCGGCCTGGACACCGGGTTTCTCGTCGTACCGCAAGGCCAGCCCCGGATCCTCGGGGTGGCCGCGGTGGCGGGTCAGCGTGAACGGACCCGGCATGAAGAACGGGCCGTCGATGTGCAACGTGGCGTCGCGCCCGCTGATCACGGCGGCCGTCGGTGTATCCGACAGGATCGTCGTGTGCAGCACGGCCTGGTTGCCCGCTGAATCGGCCAGCACGGCGGCGATCTGCCCGTTGAGTCCCGGCAGGGCATCCTGACCACGCGCGGACACGGATTCGAACGAGTCGAACACCATGTGTGCCAGCGCGATCGGATAGGTACCGAGGTCGAGCAACGGCCCGCCAGCAAGTGTGGCGTCGTAGATCCGGTGATCAGGGGTGAAGAATTCGCCGTGATCGGCGATGACGGTGCGGATCTCGCCAAGAGCGCCGTCGTCGAGCAGTTGACGGATCACGTCGAACTTGGGCAGGAACTTCGTCCACATCGCCTCGCCGGCGAACAGGCCGGCACGTGCGGCCGTCGCCGCGATATCGCGTGCCCCGGCCGCATCGGCCGCCAGCGGTTTCTCCACGAGCACATGCTTACCCGCGTCGAGTGCCTCGATCGCGTTCTCGTGGTGGCTGGGATGCGTGGTGGCGATGTACACGATGTCGACGTCGGGATCACCCAGGAGTGCTTCGTAGCTGTTGTGCACCTTGGGAAGTGACCACTGTGCCGCGAATGCCGCCGCGCGGCTCTGGTCGCGTGATCCCACGGCGACGACCCGTTGCGTGGTGTTGGCCTGCAGCGACTCGACGAAACGGTGCGCTATCCAGCCGGGGCCCATGATGCCCCAGCGCAACGCCGGGGCTTCGCGGGGATCGGGGGTGCGCGCCTGCGGAAGGGTGTGTGTCATGGTGAGGGGCTCTCTACAGTAGGCCGTGCGTGCTGTCGGCGGCCAGCTTGAGTGCCTCGGCGACGGGCAACTTACGGAATGAATCCGACAGGATCTCCACACCCCATGGACCGTCGAAACCCTTGTCCCGCAACAGCTGTATCAGACCGGTCAGGTCGAAGCTACCTTCACCGCACAGCAGTCGGTGCTCGACGGTGTCCTCGAACAGCGTGCCCACCACGTCGGTGGCGGCATCGTCGAGTTCGACACCGAAGACCAGTTCGGGTGTCAGCGCGTCGCGCAGCTCCCCGAGCGACGTCCCGGCCCGGAACACATGCCAGGCGTCGACAAGCAGCCCGACTCCGGGATGACCGGCGGCGCGGATGATCTCGGCGCCCAGCGGCAGCGTCGAGATGATCGAGAACGGCATGGTCTCGATCGCCAGCCGGGTGCCGTGGGTGGCGGCCTGTTCGGCGAGTTCCCGCAGCGGCGCGATCAGCGCTTCCGGATCGGTGGTACGGGGTCCCAGTTCGGAGCCGATCTTGATGAACGTCGGTGCCAGTACATCGGCCGCCTCGAACAACAGATCGCGGACGTTGTAGCTGTTACCGGGCAGGCCCCGGGGAATCCACCACTTCTCGATGAGCTCGATTTCGACGTGCGTCAGGCCGGCATCGGCGATCAGGTCGCGTAAACCGCTGAACCCGAGCGTGTTCCGGATCGCCAGCAGGTCGTCGGCGACCAGTCCGAGCCCGATGTAGCCGGCCTCGGCGATCGCGGTGACTCGTTCGGTGATGGGAACGGGACTGGTTTGGGGGACGCGCACCGGTGAGGTGTCACCTGCGCTGGTCCACGCGGTCGCGACGAGGTCGGCCATCGGCATTCCGTTCTATCGGGCGAGGGTGCACAAGAGTTCGCCGCGAGCGGCGTGTCGGCGGACCGGCACGCACGCTCGCGGCGGAGGGGGGATGCGGGTTAGCCGTTCTGGGGGAAGCCGAGGTTGATGCCGCCGTGGCTGGGGTCGAGCCAGCGTTGGGTGATGGC
>CAMFLL010000598.1 GCA_945957405.1 uncultured Mycolicibacterium sp.
GGCCCAGATCCGGTCCCACGTTGCCGGCGCTCACATCGAAGTGCCGTCATCGATGATCGGCGCGTTGGCGGAGCTGGCTGAGGACCCCGTTGACTATTGGACGAAACGCTCAGGGCGGGAATGGAGTTGACGTCCTGGCTCGGCCGGCTCTATCAGGCCAGGTCGCCCCGCTTGTCGAAGCGCAGCACACCGCGGAACTGCAAGAGCAGCGCGATCAGCGCCGTCCAGCCCGTCTGGTGACCGGCGCCGAGTCCCCGGCCGGTGTCTCCGTCGAAGTACTCGTAGAACGGGATCAGGTCTCGCCAGTGCGGATCATTCTGGAAGTAGTCGTTGTCGCCGAACACCGCCCGGCGCCCCGACTCGTCGCGCACCACCAACCCGCTGAGCCGCCGCGCGATGCGGTCGCCGATATCACCCAGTGAGGCGGTGCCGCTGGGGTCCGACGGGTCGGGGACCATGAACGTATCCCCGAAGAACCGCGCATAGGCGTTGAGTGCCTGCAGCAACATGAAGTTCATCGGCATCCAGATCGGGCCTCGCCAATTGGAGTTGCCGCCGAACATCCTGGTGGACGATTCAGCGGGCATGTAGTCGACGCTGTAATCGCGTCCTTCCAGGTGGTACACGTAGGGGTGGTCGCGGTGATACTTCGACAGTGACCGTATGCCGTGCGGCGACAGGAACTGGTCGAAATCCAGCGCGCGCCGCAGGATGGCCGCCAACCGCTCCGAGTGCACCATCGCAAGCATGTAGTGAGTTCCGTTGCCGCCGTGGAGATCCAGGCGGACATCGTTGTCGGTGTGCTCGTAGGCGGCGGCCAGCTCGTTCATCAGCTGCTTCATCGTCTGCACCGCCTCCGTCGACGCCAACGGGATGGAGATCGATGCGAACAGCGGAACCAGAGCCTGCATCGAGAACACGTGCAACGGTGTCGCGGTGCCGTCTGTGCGTTCGATGACGTCGTGGTAGAACCCGGTGGAGTCGTCCCAGAATCCGACCCGGCCGGCCCCTTTCTCCAGGGCGTTGGCGATCAACCAGGCGTCCCACACCCATCGGCCGAACATCTGCAGGTAGCCGGGTTCCTGTTCGGACAGTTCGACGGTGATCTCCAGCAGCTGAAGCACCAGTGCGCCCATCCACGCCGTGCCGTCCACCTGCGCGAGGGTGCCGCCGGTCGGCAGGGGTTGGTCGCGGTCGAAGACGCCGATGTTGTCCATGCCGAGGAACCCGCCGCCGAAGACACCGCGGTCATCGACGTCCTTCTGGTTGAGCCACCACATGACGCACAGCGTCAGCGAGCGGTACGCCGTGGCGAGGAACGCGTGGTCGCCGACACCGGTGTGCAGGCGGTCCAGTTGATACACCTGCCAGGCCGCCCACGCGTGCACCGGCGGATTGGTATCGCCGAAGGACCACTCGTAGGCCGGGACCTGTCCGTGCGGATGCTGGGTGGTGGACTGCAGCAGGATCAGCACCTGTTCCTTGGCGAGCTGCGGATCGATCAATGCCAGGGCGACACAGTGAAAGGCCAGGTCCCAGGCGGCGAACCACGGGTACTCCCACGCGTCCGGCATCAGGATCACGTCGCTGATCACGAGGTGCTGCCAGTCGCTGTTGCGGATCTTCCACCGTTCGCGTGGGGGAGCGGGCTGGCCGGGGTCGCCCTGGAGCCAGCGCCGCACGCTGTACCGGTAGAACTGCTTGCACCACAGCAGACCGGCCAGGGCCTGGCGCTGTACCAGCCGCTCGTCGGCGGTCAGGTCTTCGGCCGCGACGTGGTCGTAGAAGGCGTCCGCTTCGGCTTTGCGCCGGGAAAGCACGGGGTCGGCGTCGTCGAACGGCGACGCCATCTCAGCGGGTGCGAAACGCGCCGTGACGGTCAATGTTTCACCGGGCGCCAGGGTGGTGCCGACATGGGCGGCGACCTTGCTTCCCGCCTCGGTGTCGACGGCGCTGACGTCGCCGTGCACCAGATAGTCGTTGATGCCGTCCTTGGTGGTGGCCGAGGCATTCGCTGACCCGAACAGCAACGCGTTGTTGGTTTCGTTCTCGCAGAACACCAGCTCAGGCGGCGTACCGGTGGAGGCCGTGACGGAGAACCAGCGTTCGCCCAGTGCCGGATGCGTCGTGAATGCCGTTCCGTCAGCGTGTTTCGTGATGCGGGGTGCAGTGTGGTCCTGCTCCCACGACCAGGTGTTTCGATACCACAGCTGCGGCAGCACATGGATGGCCGCGGGATCGGGTCCACGATTGACCACGACGATGCGCATGTAGACGTCCTCGGGGGTCGCCTTCGCGTACTCGATCTCAACGTCGAAGTACCGCTGCTGACGCCAGTCGTTCTCGAGCGCTTCGAACAGTTCGTACTCTCCGACGTCCTGGCCGCGGTCTGCGTTGGTGCGCACCAGATCCTCATAGGGGAAGCCGGCATGCGGGTATTTGTAGACCATCGACGCGTAGGCGTGTGTCGGCAGATTGTCGGTGTAGAACCAGTAATCCTTGGCGTCTTCGCCGTGATTGCCCTCGGCATTGGTCAAGCCGAACGGCCGCTCCTTGAGGATTGCGTCGTGGCCGTTCCACAGTGCCAGGCCCAGGCAGATCGTCTGATCGCGATCGCACCAGCCGGCCAGTCCGTCCTCATTCCAGCGGTAGGCCCGGCTGCGGGCCTGCTCGAAAGGGAAGTAGGCCCATGCATCGCCGTCGGCGCTGTAGTCCTCTCGGACCGTGCCCCAGGCGCGTTCGCTCAGGTAGGTGCCCCACCGGCGCCAGTCGGCGATACCGGCCTGTACCTCGTCGAGGCGTTCGTGCTCTGCGGTGCTCACGGTGTTGATCCT
>CAMFLL010000599.1 GCA_945957405.1 uncultured Mycolicibacterium sp.
ACCAGCGGCTCTATGAACTAGGTTCCGACCAGGTCGAGGCCGTCAACGCGATCTCCGGCGAACGGTGTAATCCGCATCCGCACAACTTCACCGACCGTATCATCCGACCCGGCGACCAGGCGTTCTTCGATATCATCCACTCCTACAACGGATATCGAACCTGTTACTACCGCACATTCGGAGTCGGCAGCGCGACGCAGAGCCAGCGCGACGCGTACAAGCAGGCTCGGGAGTGGATGGACAAGTCCATCGCCGCCATCCGGCCCGGCGTCGGATCCGACCAGATCGCCCGTCTGCTGCCCAAAGCCGAGGACTTCGGCTTCGAGAACGAGATGGCGGCCTTCGGGTTGCAGTTCGCCCACGGGTTGGGACTCGGTCTGCACGAACGCCCCATCATCTCCCGGCTCAACTCGCTGGAACACCCTGTCGAACTGCGGTCCGGCATGGTGTTCGCCATGGAGACCTACGCGCCCGCGTCGGACGGCTTCTCGGCCGCCCGCATCGAGGAGGAGGTCGTCGTCACTGACGATGGTCCGGTGATCCTCACCAAGTTTCCGGCCCAGGAACTGTTCGTCGCCAACGAATACTGACGGTCCCCGGTGGGCGACCGGCTGCCACGCTCGCCCACCGAACGCCGGAACATGTTTCCGCGACCAGGACGAGGACGTAGTTGCTACTGCGGAAAGCCCGTCGCCCAGCCCCGGTAGGTCCAGCTTCGACCCACGTTGGCGGTGGGCAGAATCTGGATGTCGTGCCCGTTTCCGTATCCGCGTGAGAGTCCTTGGACACCACCGGACAGGTACGTCCCGTCTCCGCGGGAAATGTCGATGTGGGGGCCGTCGGATCCCCTGCTGAAGACGAGGGCGCCCCGCGGCGGATTCGTGTCGGTGTGGAGTTGACCCTCTTTGAGCAGGGTTTGATACATGGTCTCCGAGGCGCCGTCCCAGCCGTACTTGGCCTGCGACACGTTGTACGCGAACGCCACGAAGGCCTCGCATCCGTAGTGGCCGAATTTGTCCGTTCCGAGTAGGGTTTCGGCCCTGGCGATGGCCGCCTCCGCTCCCGGGACAGCCGGCGAAGGCGTCGTCGTAGAGTGCGTCACCGGCGAGGGCACTGAAGGCAGGGTCATCGTGGGTGACGGCACCGTCGGATCGGAGTCTGCATCAGGCTCCGCGCCGGCATTCGGTGTGAGGAGAAGTGCCACCGCGAATGTGACGACGGACAAAAACAGACAGGATCGGACGTTCAACTGCGCCTCCAGGGAAATCACCCACATTGTTCAGGTGTCGTTCAGGTACTCATCGTGCTGTACGTCGCAGGGCTGGGCAACCTGCGCAGGTTTCCGCATCCGGAATGTCACAACACGTGCGAGAAGCTGCTGAGCAGGCGTGGGGCTCATCCTGGGCGTACTGTTCGCAGTCCGGTGGGGAGCAAACGTGGCGAAGGTGGCTGCGTTCCGGGACGCCTTGGCGGTAGGCGACTGCTCGGTAGCTGACATCAAGGCAGCAAATGCGATTCGACACGGTTGGCACTGTTGTGCTGGCCCGCTGCCGGATCACGGAACGCGGAGAACATTGCAGTTCAACAGCCATTTTGAGGAAACCACACCCTGCGGGTTGGTTGTGAGTCTGCTGTGGGCGTGGAGCATTAATAGCAAACGTATCGCAGCCCAATCGGGCGCCTGCGATCATGTGCCTAGGTCATGGACGATCGGGGGCCCGCAATGGGGAAGCACAACGCCGGTTCGGCGAACAGGGACAGGTCGAGTCGCCTGGGCATGAAGCTCCTCGGAGGTCTGGCGCTCGGCGCCGCTGCTCCGGGCGCGGTGGCGCTCGTAATGGCCGCGCCTGCGTCGGCGACGTGCCTCGCGGGCGGCGGCGTCTCGGTGGGTTCGGGTTGTGATGCGACCATGACATCGTTCGCGATCGGACTCGGTCCGAATACCGTGGCATCCGCGGGCGGCACCAGGAACGTGGCCGTTGCCTTCGGCCGCGGGGCTTTTGCGCAGGCCGGTTCGGACCGGACGGACACTCGCGACAGCGCGATGTCGTTGGGCCGCAGTGCCCGTGCGTATGCGACCGACGGCAGCCACAACACCGCCCTCGCCGTCGGTGATCGGGTCCCACTGGGCGACGGTGAATACTCGGACACCGAGGCGGACGCCACGCTGGGCGACCACAACAAGGCCACCGCAATCGGCAACGGTACCTACGCCTTTACCCGTTGGGGCGACCACAACACGGTCAGTGCGACCGGCACCATGAGCCAGGCCTATGCGGGATTCGGCGGCAGCCACAACCGGGCGGTGATCCTCGGCGACAACAGCCTGGCTTCGGCGGGTGGCGACCAGGAGGAGCCGGGCCACAGCGACCACAATGTCGCCACCGTGACGGGCAACACGAGCCGGGCGACGGCCGGCCCGGGAAGTAACAACCACGTCCACATCACGGGCAACGGCATCACGCGGAGCAAGCCATAGCCCACTTGATGAAAGGGTCATGAATCATGGGACGACACAAAGCTTTACCGACGCACCGCCACCGCATGCCGGCGGCCTTCGTCCTCGGAGCGGCCGCATCGGCGGGGTTGGTCGCGTCGTTGCACGGGGCCGGGATCGCATCCGCGACCTGTCTGGCGGCCGGCAACACGAGTTTCGGGTCGGGATGCTCGGCTAGCGGCCCGCTGTCGACCGCCGTCGCACTGGGTCCTCACGCCACGGCCACTGCCAACGGTTTCAACAACCACGCCATGGCCATGGGTGTCAGCGCCTCTGCGACGGCATTCGGTCTGTCTCTTATACACATCTCCGAGCCCACGAGACTAAGGCGAATC
>CAMFLL010000600.1 GCA_945957405.1 uncultured Mycolicibacterium sp.
CGAATGCGGTCTGTGTCTTACCCGCGCCAAAGGCGCCGTTGATCCACACCAGCACCACGCCGAGTGTAGGTGCGCGTCACTGGGCTGGCACACAGATGTTCGGCGCGGGCTCACCCGCGAACCGGGCCCTGGTCCATTCGGCGGGTGCGCTACCGAGGTCCAGGATGCCGTGGCCCTGCCCGGGCGCAACGATGACATCGACGACGTCGCCGAATCCGCAGGCACGCTGAACACCGTCGGCGGTCCACTGCGGTAGCACCAACTGATCAGCGTCGCCGTATGCCACCAGCATTGGCGCCGCCGATACCGAACTGGGCACGGTGTACTGCCCGATCCAGTCGCGCAGCTGCTGTGCCGCCGCCGGTGTGGACGGCTTGAAATCGTCGGCCGACGCGCGCTCGGCGATGCGACCGCGCAGCAACGCCACGTCACTGAGGCAACCCGCGAACACGTCCGCCTGGCGCAGCACGTCACCGTGCAGGTAGTCCGAGAGCCTCAGTTCCGGGTGGGCGACCTGAAGCCCCAACAATATGGTCGGGATCATCGAGCGTTGGTCGTCGGTCAGCGTGCCATCGACCATCGCGTCCACCAACGGTGTCAGATCGGTGGGGGGCGCGACGCTGATGGTGCCCACCAACCGCAACTCGGGTGCATACTCGCCGACCACTTCGTTGGCCGCCCACACTGCCTGACCGCCCTGCGAGACGCCGTAACCGATCCACGCATCAGAGGTTTCGCGCACCGTCAAGCGCGCGGCGCGTACCGCGTCGATCACGTTGTAGGCCGCGGACTTCGGTTCCAGATACGGGTGTGGCCCTGGCGTCCCGAGCCCCTGGTAGTCGGTCATCACCACGAGGTAACCGAACGTGAGGAACGTCGCGATGATGCCGGCGTTTCCCATCAGAGCGGGATACGCCGACGGTCCGCAGGAGCTCTGCAGCCCTGCGGTGGCGTGTCCCAGGGATGCCACCGGCCAGCCACCCGGAGGCGGGTCGCCACGCGGAACGAACAGTGTCCCGGAGACGACCGTGGGTTTCTTGTCCAGCCCCGAGGTGGACTGATAGCGGATCCGCAATGATCGCGACGACACCTGTTGTACCGCATAAGTACTCACCAGATCTGCTGGAGTTCCGAGCAGTGCGCCGGGGCTGGCGTCCGGCCTGGCGGGAGCGCTATCCGGCGCGGGCGTCGAGCAGGACACCACCGCGAGCAGCGCCGCGACGGCGCACAGCAGGCGGCGAAGGCCGGTGTTCATGACACCCTCAGCAGAGTCTTCACGGGCGCATTGCACATCTCGGCGAGTGCCTCGTCGATGATCGACGGCGCGATCATCTGATCGCAGAACGACACCGTGAAGGTCCGTCCTCCGGCGAGCTCGCTGACCAGCATAGTGACCGCGTCGGCGCCATCGGGTTCCAGGAACGCGGCTACCTGAGGTGGGCGGTTCGACGACCACCGCACGTTATCGAACATCGACAGCCGGCCGAGATCGCTGACCGACAGCCGGATCCGGTCCGGGACATCGGCGCCCGTGGCGCCGCCGACGGGCACCCCGCGCCGCAGCGCGGCCTTCAGCTCCGCGACCTGCAGCACGGCGAGGGGCCAGCCCGAGTCGATCACATCGCGCACCGTGGCCGCGATCCGCGGCGCCGTGGCCCGCGCGGGCATGAGCAGCGGCAGCCCGACGGCGAAATTACCGTGTGCCATCAGATAATCGGGCCCGAGATAGCGCCGGCAGTTCATCAGCACCATGACCCTGGGATCGAGCCGAACCCCGACGCTGTGCAGGGCCGCCAACCACAGCGCGACCGTGACCGACGCGGTGGTGGACCCTGCGGCATTGGTCTTGGCCCAGTCCCGCAACCGCGCCACCGCCGCGGGTTCCATGAACGCGCTGACGCTGTTCTTGTGCCTGCGCCAGTGATCGATGTGGCGCAGCCCCGCCGGGCCCGGCGGGGGAGCCTTGTGCGCCGCACGCAGCCGCCACGCGTCTACCAGCGCCCGTGGGTGTGCGCTGTAGTGCTGCCACACTGCCCGACGGGCGGCGTTCTCGGGCAGGCCGACTGCCAGCGTCGCGGCGGCCTCGGGGGAGATCTCGCCGGCGAGCACGGCCATCAGCATCAGACCCATCTGGCCGTCGCCGACTCCGTGCGAGAGGTCGACCACCAGGTAGTCACCGCAGATGAGCACCTCCAGCGGCCCGCGGGGCTCGCGGCGATTCCGGATGGTGGCGACCAGGCGCCCGAGGTCGTCGGTGCTCAAATCGTCACGGCGCCACACCGATGCCTCGGCGATACCGGTTCGATAGCGCCAGTGCAGGGCGTCGGGCCGCGGGTCCAACGCCAGGCGCGGTGTCTGGCTCGCGCGTTCGGCCGCTTGGAGATTCGCGCGGACCCGGGTCTCGTCGAGGTCGGCGACGGGTCCGACCGCGCAGACGATCCGGGTGGGCGCGACGGCCCGGTCCATGGCCGAGGAGCGGTACCGCGGCTGGTGGTCAGAGTGCATCGGTCACAACCTCCTGCATCCGGCGGCGGAAGTCCGCGCGCGAGAAGCTCTCCGCCCATTCGCGGATCTTGTCCCGGTCGAACGCCCCGGGGTCGAATGACCGCATCGCGGTGACGAATCCGTCGGTCACCGTCTCGTCGTCGCCCGGCTCCACGTGCAGACCGCTGACCTGGGGCACCACGGTGTCGATCGCCCCGCCCGCGCCGAGGGCGATCACCGGGGTTCCGGTCGCCATCGACTCGACGGGTACGATCCCGAAGTCCTCGATACCCGGCATCAGCAATGCCCGCGCGCTCCGGTGCAGGCGTAGCA
>CAMFLL010000601.1 GCA_945957405.1 uncultured Mycolicibacterium sp.
GTGCGGCGGTGCCTGGGCGGCGTCGCCGCGGTGGTCGGCACGTACGTCGTCACCGCGCTGATGCACACGGGCCCCGTCGTCCCGGTGACGGTGCTGATCGTGACGCTGGCCGTGATCACCTGGTGTGTGCTGGGTGACGGACCGGCGGTCGTGTGCGGTGCGCTGGCGGCAGTCATCGGTCCGATCGTGGAGATCGTGCTCGTCGGGATCGGCGTGTTCGCGTACCACGCCGACTCGAGCCACCTGTTCGGCGTCGCACTGTTCCTGGTGCCGCTGTACTTCGCGTTCGGAGTTGTGGCGGCATCACTCGGCGAATTCGCCGCCGCGCGCTCATCGGCGAATGCGGTGCCTAGCACCGGGGTGTGAGATGAATGGTGTTGTGCGCGTGAGTTGTTAACAGTCGCGGAGTTATCCACAGTTCCGGCATTCGAACTGGTGTTCGGTGTCGATTTCCGGACAATGGAGGAATGTGCGACACGGTTCCGGTGGGCGAGTTGGACGACGCCGCACTCAACCGAGTCATCACCGAGTCGGCCCGTGCCGCGGCGGTGACCGCCGGAGCACGCCTGGATGCCATCGCCGAACTGGCCACCCGGCGCCTGGGGTCGGAGGTCGCGCGGTTCCGGGAGTACTGGGCCGCCGACGCGATGGACTCGGTGGCCGCCGAGGTCGCCTGTGATCTGGTGCTCACCCACCGCCGGGCGGTGGCGATGATCTACCAGGCCCTCGACCTGCGCCTGCGGATCCCGCTGACCGGGGACCTGCTGCGGCGAGGGGAGATCAGTGAGAAGGTCGCCACGACCGCGTCGTGGCGGACCCGGCTGATCGAGGATCCCGAGTTGTTGGCACGGGTGGACGCCGACATCGCGCAGGTGGCGACCCGGTGGGGTGGCTACGGGACCCAGCGGCTGCACGATGCGATCGACGCGCGTGTCGAGCGCCACGATCCGGATGCGGTGCGGACGTTTCGGATGTGGCAGCGGTTGATGACCGTCGGGTTCGGCAAGCGCGACGACGAGACGGGCACCCGCAGTGTGTACGGACGACTGTCGGCGGTGGACGCCGAGATCGCCGAACGGGCCATCACCGCCCTGATCAATCGGGTCTGCCCGAACGATCCGCGCACCGCCGGGCAAAGGCGCAGTGAGGCGTTCGGGGTGATCATGGCCGGCGGCACCCACCTCCCCTGCCGATGCGAACGCGCCGACTGCCCCACCCCGACGGGACCCGATGCCCGCGGCCGCCTGTTCGAGATCCTGGTGCTCACCGACGACCCCGACGCCGGCACCGGCGCCGTCAAGGAGCCCCCGGCACCCGACCCGGATCCCGATGGGGAGCCGCCGTCCTACGGTTCGGACTACGACTGGGAACAGCACTGGTACGACGACCCGCCACCCGACGACGAGGACGCCCCACCCGAGGAGGAGCCGGGTGAGCCCGCCGAACCGCTGGAACCGGCCGCGGAGGGCACGTCGCCTGAGTGTGCCGCGCCCACAACCGAATCCACCCCCACCACGTCGACGCCGTGCCGGTACACGACGATCATCGCCGGCGGCGGGATCCTGCCCGCACCACTGCTGGCGGACCTGCGCCGGATGGGCGCCTCGGTGCGCACCGTCGTCAAGCCGGACGATCTGCAGGCCGAGCCCCGCTACCGCCCCTCGGCGGCGCTGCAGCAGATGGTGCGGGCCCGCGACATGACGTGCCGGTTCACCGGCTGCGATCGCCCGGCCGAGTACTGCGATGTCGACCACACCGTCCCCTACGCCGACAGTCGCCTGACCCATCCGGGTAACACGAAGACGCTGTGCCGAAAACATCACCTGCTCAAGACGTTCTGGGTCGGCCGCGGCGGCTGGACCGACCGTCAGAACCCCGACGGGACGATCATGTGGACCAGTCCGTCGGGGATCGAGCACCGCGCCCCACCGGGCAGCAGGATCTTCTTCCCCGACTGGGACACCACCACACCACTACCCGACGGACCACCGGTCGCCGCCTCGGAGTCGAGCCCCGACAAGGGGCTGCGGATGCCCACACGCCGCCGCACCCGCGCCCAACAGCGCGCGGCCAACATCCGCGCCGAACGCCGACGCAACCGCGAAGCGCGGGATACCACCCCGGCACCGTTTTAGCCTCCCGGCGGGGCGTTGTGCAGTTCGCGCATGGCCTCGGCGACCTTCTGCTGCTCGCCCGGACACACGTAGCTGACGCCGACGAGCACGAGCGTCGGGTCGACGGTCGGATCGCCCATCCTCGCCGTGAGATCGTCGACCGAGGTGTCGCAGTCAGCGGCCGTCGTTCGATACATCTCGGCCATGTCGGGATCACTCGGCGCCGACGGCCACGCCACGATGTCGGCGCGCCACGACTCGAGGTCGACCTGCTCGATGGGCTTCACCGCTGGCTCGCCCACAGCGCACGCCGTCAGCAACGCGGCCACCCCCGCGACCAGGACACCGAAACGCATGCCCAGAGCCTAGGACCTCACAGCTCCAACAGCACCGTTACCGGGCCGTCGTTGACCAGTTCGACGCGCATGTCCGCGCCGAAGACGCCCGTCTCGACCCGAGCCCCGAGGCCGCGCAGCGATTCGGCGAACTCCTCGACCAGGGGTTCGGCGACCGGGCCGGGCGCCGCCGCGTTCCACGACGGCCGCCTGCCCTTCCTGGTGTCGGCGTACAGCGTGAACTGGCTCACCACGAGGATCGGCGCCGACACGTCCGCGGCGCTGCGCTCACCGTCGAGAATCCGCAGACCCCAGAGCTTTTCGGCCATCCTGCGGGTCACCGC
>CAMFLL010000602.1 GCA_945957405.1 uncultured Mycolicibacterium sp.
CGGCGTCGGGCAGGATGACGGCGTGGTTCTTGGCGCCGCCGAGGGCCTGGACGCGTTTGCCGGTGCTGGTGCCGGTGGCGTAGACGTATTGCGCGATGGGGGTGGACCCGACGAAGCTGATCGACTTGATGTCGGGGTTGGTCAGCAGTTCGTCGACGACGGTCTTGTCGCCCTGCAGGACGTTGAAGACGCCGTCGGGCAGGCCGGCTTCCTTCCACAGTTCGGCCAGCCACAGCGCGGCGCTGGGATCTTTTTCCGAGGGCTTGAGCACGACGGTGTTTCCGGTGGCGATGGCGATGGGGAAGAACCACATCGGGACCATGGCGGGGAAGTTGAACGGGCTGATGATGCCGACCGGGCCCAGGGGTTGGCGGATGGAGTAGACGTCGACCTTGGTCGAGGCGTTCTCGGTGAAGCCGCCCTTGAGCAGATGGGGGATACCGCAGGCGAATTCGGCGACTTCCTGGCCGCGGCTGACTTCGCCGAGGGCGTCGGAGACGACCTTGCCGTGCTCGCTGGTGATGATCTCGGCCAGTTCACCCTTGCGGGCCTCGAGCAGTTCGCGGAATTTGAAGAGCACCGTGGTGCGCTTGGCCAGCGAGGTGTCGCGCCAGGCCGGGAAGGCGGCCTTGGCGGCGGCGATCACCGCGCGGGCGTCCTCGACGCTACCCAGGGCCACCTCGCCGGTGACCACACCGGTGGCGGGGTTGGTCACCGGTGCCGTGGCGCCGCTGGCGCCCGCGAACAACTCGTTGTTCTTCCAATGGGAAATGGTCTTGGGAGACATGATGTTTCCTACTTCGTGTACTTGTTGATGTAGTCGGTCATGGTGGCGAGCTGGTAGCGCGACACCTCGTGGGCGTTCTCGTCCTCGGCGAACACCGAGGACACCATCACGGTGTCGGGACGGTTGAAGAAATCGATCTCGGCCAGGCCGGAGAAGAACTCGTCCCAGTTGACGTCGCCGTCACCGATCTTCAGGTGCTGGTGCACCCGGACCGGATTGCCCGGCGGGTTGGTGATGTAGCGCAGGCCGTGGCTGCGATGGTGGTCCATGGTGTCGGCGACGTGGACCAGGCGCAGCTTGTTGCCTGCCGCCCGCATGATGTCGAGCATGGCCCCACCCATGTGGTAGGTATGGCATGCCACGTACACCATGCCGATGTTCGGCGAGTTGACACCGCGGATGATCCGCAGCGCCTCCAGACCGTCCTCGACGAAATCGTCCGGGTGCGGGTCGATCCGGACGTCGATGCCCTCACGCTCGAAGATCGGAACCAGTTCCTCCATGGACCGGAAGAACGCCCGCTCGGATTCCTCGGCGCGCTCGGGACGTCCCGAGAACTCGGTGTTGATGACGTTGACCCCGAGGTCCACGGTGATCTGGATGACGCGTTTCCAGTTCCGCACGGCGGCCTCGCGGGCGTCCTCGTCGGGACCAGACCAGCGCAGCACCGGCAATACCGACGCAATCCCCACACTCGCATCGGCACACGCCTTGCGGAACTTGGCGACCAGATCGTCGTCGGCGCGCGGATGGTTGAAGAACGGGATGAAGTCCCGATGCGGGGTCAGCTGCAAATACTCGTAGCCCAGATCGGCGACCAGGCGCGGGAAGTCCAGCAGGTCGTAATCATGGTGGAACGGAGTCGGATCCAGGGCGATCTTCACGTCACGCCCCCTTGATGGAATCGCGGGCCACCATCTTCACCTCGACCGGAACACCACTGTTGAGTGCCTCGACGCCTGCCTCGCACACCGCGGACGCGGCGTAGCCGTCCCACGCGGTGGGGCCGTCGACATAGTTGCCGGTGCCCGCGCCGGCGCGCACCGCGTCGACCCATCGCTGGAATTCGGTGTCGTAGGCCTGACCGAACCTCTCCCGGAAGCCGGGTGTGATCGTGCCGCCCCAGTTGCCGGGCGCCGTCTTGCGGACCAGTCCGACGTCGAGTCCGATCATGGCGCTGCCCTTTTCGGCGACGACCTCGGTGCGAACCTCGTAGGCGACACCGGTGGTGACGAACAGTTCGACATCGACATGCTTACCCGACGCGGTCCGCATGATCGCGATCTGCGGATCGGCGAGCCCCTCCGGGGCACCGGGATTGGCCGACGGCTTGACGATTTGGATCGAGACGATTTCCTCGTCCAGCAGGAAGCGGGTGACGTCGACCTCGTGGACCAGCGAGTCGCGCACGATCATCGCCGAATCGAAGCTCGGCGGAACCGCAGGGTTGCGGTGCGCACAGTGCAGCACCAGGGGGCGACCCAGGTCACCGCTGTCGATGAGTGTCTTCAGTTGGGCGTACTCGTGATCGAAGCGACGCATGAACCCGACCTGGATGAGCCGCTTGCCGAGTTCGGCCTCACGCTTGACCACTGCCAGCGATGTCTCGACATCGGTGGTCAACGGCTTCTCGCAGAGCACCGGCTTACCGTGCTCGAGGCAGGCCAGCAGCTGCTTCTCGTGGGTGGGGCCGGGGGTCGCCAGCACGACGGCTTCCACCTCGGGATCGGCGATGGCGTCGAGCGGATCGGCGATGGCCCTACATCCGTCGATGCCTGCGGCGATCTGCTCGGCCTTCTCGGTGATGTAGTCGTTGACCACGACGACACGGGCGCCGGCGATCCTGGAGGTGAGACGGGCGACGTGATCGGCGCCCATGATGCCCACGCCGAGGACGGCAATACGCAAGTCAGACATGATTGTTGAACTCTCCTAGAACGTAACGGATGGGATGCCGCAGGATCCGAGGTAGCTGCGGGTGCGTTGGGCGATGGGCAGGGGGG
>CAMFLL010000603.1 GCA_945957405.1 uncultured Mycolicibacterium sp.
TGCATCTGTTCATGCAGGCCACCGGCGTCTACGTGATGAACTTCCTGCCCAAACCGGCCGAGGGCGTGGCCGGCACCGAGCGCACACCGTGGTATCACCGCAACGTCGACTTCGACGAGATCGCGTTCTTTCACGGCGGCTCGCTCTACGGCATCCCGATGCCACCCGGCCTGATATCACATGCCCCGCAAGGCGTTCACCACGGCGCACCGGAGAAGGCACGGGAACGGGCGCGCCGCAAGTTCGACGAGTTCGATCGCGTCGACTGGTCGGTGATCGCCATCGATACCAGGCAACGGCTCGTGCCGTCGGCCGAGGTGTTGGCAACCGACCTCGGCCAGCATTCATGACCGCGGCGGAACAGGCTGTCAGGCACGACTACGACCGCATCCCGTATCTCGTTGCCTACCAGAACACCTCGACCGTGCGCGATGTCTACGGTGGCGTCGCCGAACTGGTGGTCCTGGAGAGCCATCTGCTGCGGCCGAAGGACCGGCCCTCCGACACCGTCGTGGTGTTCATGCATCCGATCGGCGGCGGGGCCTACCTGCCGATGATCAATGCCCTGGCGCGGGCCGGGCACCATGTCATCTACTGCAACAGCAGATTCCGTGGCACGGATTCGGCGCTGCTGATGGAGAAGGTGGTCGAGGACCTGGGCGAGTGCATCAAGGACGCCAAGAACCGGCTGGGCTACACCAAGGTGGTGTTGGCCGGGTGGAGCGGCGGCGGCTCGCTGTCGGTGTTCTACCAACAGCAGGCCCAGCACCCCACCGTCACGTCGAGTCCGTCGGGGGACGGCCCCGACCTGACCCGACTCGGACTGATCCCGGCCGACGGCATCATGCTGCTCGCCGCCCATGTCAGCAGGCACGGCACCATGACTGAATGGCTCGACGCGTCGATCCTCGACGAGGCCGATCCATCAAGGCGCGACCCCGAACTGGATCTCTACAATCCGAACAACCCCAACCAACCGCCGTACACGCCCGAATTCCTGCAGCGGTACCGCGATGCGCAGATCGCCCGGAATCGCCGAATCACCGCCTGGGTCAGGCACAAACTGGCCGACCTCGAGGCCGAGGGGCGCCCCGATGACGAGTTCGCCTTCGTGGTACACGGGACGATGGCCGACCCGAGGTGGCTGGACCCCGCAGTCGACCCCAACGAACGCACACCCGGTACGTGCTATCTCGGGGATCCTCGGGTGGTGAACAACAGTCCCGTGGGCCTGGCCCGATTCTGTACCCTGCGCAGTTGGCTCTCCCAGTGGAGCTACGACGATGCCAACGGCGACGCCGTCAAGGCCGGCCCCGATATCGCGGTGCCGGCGCTGGTGATAGGCAACCTCGCCGACGACGCCTGCACACCCAGCCACACTCGCCGCCTCTTCACGGCGATCGGCCATCCGGACAAGGAGATGCACGAGATCACGGGAGCCAACCACTACTACGCCGGCCCCGCCCAGCGGGAATCCCTGCGCGAAGCGGTGCGCATCTGTACCGGATGGCTTGACCGGCACGGTTTTTCGGGAACCCCCGCATGACATCGCCGACCGGGCCACTCGACGGTATCCGGGTGATCGAAATCGGGACGCTGATATCCGGCCCGTTCGCCGGTCGCCAGCTCGGCGACATGGGCGCCGAGGTCGTGAAGATCGAACCGCCCGGCGCTCCGGATCCGTTACGCACCTGGGGGCAGGCCGAACTCGACGGGCACCATTTCTTCTGGACGGTGCACGCCCGCAACAAGAAGGCCGTGACACTCAATTTGCGCGAGCCCGCGGGTCGCGAGCTCTTCCTCGACCTGGTCGAACGTTCCGACATCATCGTGGAGAACTTCCGCCCGGGCACACTGGAGAGATGGAACCTGGGTTACGACGTCCTGCGGGAGCGAAATCGCGGCATCATCCTGGTTCGCGTCTCCGGCTACGGGCAGACCGGTCCCGAAGCGCACAAAGCCGGCTATGCATCGGTGGCCGAGGCGGCCAGCGGTCTACGGCACATGAACGGCTTTCCCGGCGGACCCCCGCCGCGGTTGGCCCTGTCCCTGGGCGACAGCCTGGCCGGGATGTTCGCCGCGCAGGGCGCTCTGGCCGCCCTCTACCGCCGCACGGTCACCGGTGAGGGTCAGGTGGTCGACGCGGCCCTCACCGAATCATGTCTTGCCGTACAGGAATCCACGATTCCCGACTACGATGTCGGTGGAATTGTGCGCGGCCCGTCCGGCACCAGACTGGACGGTATCGCGCCGTCGAACATCTACCGCACCGCGGACGGCAGCTGGGTGGTGATCGCCGCCAATCAGGACACCGTGTTCCGCAGACTCTGTGGCGCGATGGGGCAGCCCGAGCTGGCCACCGACGACCGCTTCGTCAACCACGGCGCACGGGGGCGCAACCAGGACGAACTGGACACGATCATCGGCGAGTGGGCGGCCGTGCGCCTGCCCTCCGACATCATCGAGACGTTGTCGGCAGCGGGCGTCATCTCCGGGCCCATCAACACGGTGGCCGAGGTGGTCACCGATCCCCAGCTGCTGGCCCGCGGCATGATCGCCGATCACTGGGACGAACGGATCGAGCGAAACGTCAAGGGCCCCGGCGTGGTACCGGTGCTGTCGGAATCCCCTGGCACAATCCGCCACGCCGGGTCTGTGCGACCCGGCCAGCACAACGCCGACGTCTACACCGGGCTGCTGGGCCGCACCGCCGCCGAACTGGAGCGGCTCGAGAACGAGGGGGTCCTGTGAGTGGAGCGAGCGGATGGAGCGCAGCGACTGACGGGAGC
>CAMFLL010000604.1 GCA_945957405.1 uncultured Mycolicibacterium sp.
GGACATGGCAGACCATCGCCAACGATCCGACCAAGTGGGCGCCCGCCACGCGGGAGACCGCCGACCACAGCCTTCCCTACATCGTCGCGGTCTCGCTGAACCGGGGCCGGATCGACCACGACGATTTCGATCCCGACGTACTCGGCACCCCGGCCTACGTGGACACGATGGCCAGGATCTCGGTGCGCGCCGACCCGGAGATCACCGCCATCTCCCACGAGCGGTGCGCCTTCACGGCGACGGTCACGCTGAAGTCAGGTGACGTCCGCGAATTCGAGATCTCTGAGCCGCGGGCCAAACCCATGACCGATGACGAGCTCGACGACAAGTGGGCCATGCTCACCGCCAAGAGCCGTCTGGCCGGCGGCGCGCCGCGGCTGCACGCAGATCTGCGCAAACTCGATGGGGCGCAACGCGTACGCGACCTGATGGCACCCCTGACCGGCTGAGGAGCACATGGACGCCACGATCACCCGGCTGGCCGAATTCACCGCCGGTCTCCGCTTCGACCTGCTACCCCGTGACGTCGTCGAACTGGCGGTCGGTCGCCTGGTCGACGCGCTGGGCTGCGCGGTCGGTGGGATGGACAGTGAGCAGGCCCGCATCGCGCGTGCAGTCAGCCCACGGATCTGTGACGATGACGACGGTGATTTCGCCGGAATCATTCTGGGCTCGGACCGGCGCACCGTGCCGGAGTCGGCGGCCTTCGCGAACTCCTGCATGGTGCGTAACCTCGATTTCAACGACCGGTACCCGCACATCCACCCCAGCGACATGCTGGGCGGTCTGCTGGCCGCGGTCGGTGCGCCCGGCGTCGACGGAAAACGTCTGGTGGCAGCCATTGTCGCGAGTTACGAGGTGGCCACCCGGATCGCCGATGTGGTCCGCAGACATCCGGGGTGGGACTCCGGTTACTCGACCGGGATGGGTGCCGTCGCCGGTATCGCCCACCTGATCGGTTGCGACGCGGCCACCACCGGCCAGGCACTGTCACTGGTGGGCACCTCGAATGTGCACCTGAGATCGACTCGCGCGGGCGCACTTTCGCTGTGGAAGGGGGCCGCGACCGCGCACGCGGTCTACAACGCCATGTTCATGACACGGCTGGCTGCCCACGGGATGACGGGACCCGAACGCGCCATCGAGGGCCGGCACGGGTTGTGGGATCAGATCACCGGGGAATTCACGTTGCCCACGCTGGCCGACCAGGGTGGGGAATACCTGATCAGGAAGACCAGCCTGAAGTACTGGCCCGTCGAATACACCGCGCAGAACGCGGTGTGGGCGGCCAAACGGCTAGCCGCGGCCATCCCCATCGACGAGTTGTCGACCGTCAGGGTCGGTGCGCACACGCACGGCTGGCGCGAGATCGGCAGCGAGCCGGCCAAATGGGATCCCCGAACCCGCGAGACCGCCGACCACAGCCTGCCCTACATCTTCGTGCGTGCGATGCAGGGGGACGGGGTGGATCTGTCGATCTTCGCGCCCGAGAGCTACCTGGACCCGGCCGCCCGGCCGCTGATGGCCAAGGTGACGGTCGAGCCGGACGAACGCTGCGACGCCGTCCATCCCGACGGCGTGATGCTGACCGTGGACGCCGTCGCGACCGACGGCCGCACCGAATCCTTCTCGGTGGCCGACCCGTTGGGGTTCTGGACCAATCCGATGACGGCAGGCGACACCGAGGACAAGTTCATGCGGCTCACCGTGCCCCGGTACGGCCGGGACCGGGCCGCGGTCATTCATCAGTTCTGGAGCACGGTCACGCAGGCGCAGGATCTCACAAAGGGGATGGCGCTGTTCGACTGAGCCGGCTCAGCGCAGATCGCGTGGCAGGTAGCGTGGTATATACCGCAGCATGGCGGCGGCACCGCCCAGTCCGAGAACACCCATCGCCGCGGCGGAGACCGGTAGCGACAGCACGGCCGTGATACCGGCGAACGCCAATGGTACTGCGGCCGATCCGAATTCGTTCATGAGCCGCCAGGACCCGAGGAAGGCGGCGGGTTGCCTCGGGTCGGCCAGGTCGGCGCCCATGGTGGCGTTGATACCGCTGCTGATCGAGTTCGCCAGGGCCATCAAGCCGGACATCGCGATGAACACCGCCACCTGCCCGGGCAGCAGACTGCTCACGGCCAGGCCGATGTTCGCCAGCGCGAAGCCGAGCATGGTCGGCACACTGACCCAGAGTCGGCCGAAGCGGTCGGTGATCTGGCCGCCGGCGTAGAACAACACGACATCGATGGCGCTGCAGGCGCCCACCACCAGTGTCACCTGAACGGCATCGAGCCCGAGGCTCGTACCCCACAGCGGCACCAGGATCTGCCGCACGGCGCGCATCGAGGCCAGCAGTGACGTCGCCACGCCGAGCCGCAGCAGGACCCCGCGCGATCGCCACATGGTGCTCAGAACGCCTGGCATGTCGTCGTTCTCGCCTGTTTCCACGTGCGGTTCGGCGGGCGTGGGCCACACCAGCAGGATGACGATGACACCGACGGCGGCCACGATGGTGATCCAGAACGCCCAGCGCGGATGATCGGCAACCAGGAGCACACCCGCGGTGCAGAACGGTCCGACCAGTGTCCCCACCCGCTGCGATCCGGCGACCACGGAGTAGGCGCGACCGCGCTGGTTGGCGGGCACCGTGACAGCCACCCAGGCCTGCCGCGCGACCAGATAGACCGATGATGCGGCACCGATCAGGAAGACACCCACCCCGAGTACCGCGATATTGGGCGCCAGCATCGAGCACACCGCGCCGGCGATGGAGATCAC
>CAMFLL010000605.1 GCA_945957405.1 uncultured Mycolicibacterium sp.
GCTCGCTCCTCCTCGAGACGCGCTGCGCGGGCGTCTCGCATCGTCGACTCGCTAGTGCCGTTTCGGCGGCGGCCACGCCGGCTCGCCACACAACGACAACAGGGCGTTCTCGACAACTTCGGGTAGCGCCGGGTGAATCCAGTACTGCCCCCTGGCCATGTCCTGCCCGCCCAGGCCGAAGGTCATCGCCTGGATCAACGGCTGGATCAGCGTCGACGCCTGGTGACCCATGATGTGGGCGCCCAGGATGGTGCCCGTGTCGGCCTCGACGATGATCTTGCAGACGCCCGTGGTGTCTTCCATGGCCCAGCCGTAGGCGACATCGCCGAAGTCCTGCACCTTGCTCTTGGTGTCGTAGCCTGCCGCCCTGGCCTCGTTCTCGGTCAGGCCGACCATCGCGATCTGCGGGTCGGTGAACACCGCCGACGGCACGTGCGTGTGGTCGGAGGCCACCAGGGTGTCGGTGTCATCCCAGTCGGCGAGCAGATTGTGGCGGACCACCCGGGCTTCGTGGTTGGCGACGTGCTTGAGCTGGTACGGGGAACTGACGTCACCGAGCGCGAAGATGCCACGCGCGGTGGTGCGCTGGTACTCGTCGACCTTCACCAACCCGTCGGAGTCGACCTCCACCCCGGCGAGCTCGGCAGAGAGCAAGTCGCCGTTGGGAATCCGTCCGGTGGCCACCAGCAGTGCGTCGCCCTTGATCACCGAGCCGTCGTCGAGCACGAGCTCGACCCCGGAGTCGCACGGGCGCGACCCGACGACGTTGCGCCTGCTGTGGATCTCCCACTTCTTGGCGGCGATGTCGGTGAACCGTTCGCAGATGGTGTCGTCGCAATGGGTCAGCAGCGTCGACCCGCGGATGACGATCGTGACGCGCGAACCCAGCGAGGAGAACACGTGCGCAAACTCGGCGGCCACGAAACCGCCACCGACGATCACCAGGTGTTCGGGCAGGTCGGACATCCGCATGACGGTGTCGCTGGTGTAGTACTGGACGCCGCACTCGGCGATCGGGTCGGGCACCACGGCACGCGCGCCCGCGGCGATCACCACCTTGTCCGAGGTGAACTCGTCGCCGCCCTCGGGCCGCAGCAGGTAGCGGCCGTCCGGTCGGGTGGGGCCGAAGCGGGTGTGGGTGTCGAACACCGTGACATCGGGGGAGGAGCGCCGGTAGCGTTCGCCGCCGAGCGCAATCGGGTCGATCCGCCCGAACACCCGTGACACGATGTCGCTCCAGCGCACATTGTCGATGTGGGCGTCGATCCCGAACCGTGCCGAATCACGCACTGTGGCAGCCACTTCGGCGGCGTAGACGAACATCTTGGTGGGGATGCAGCCCACGTTGAGGCAGGTGCCGCCGAACGTACCCTGCTCGCAGATGGCGACCTTCTTGCCCGCATAGCGCTCGTCGAGGATGCTGTTGCCCGAACCGGTGCCGATGATCGTCAGGTCGAAGTGTTCCATCTGGTTCCCGTCTTCTGCGTCGCCGTCAGGTATCGATCCAACCACCCGTCGAGTTCGACGTACGCGGCCGCCCGTGGTTCGGAATGGGACAGGAACACATCGTGTTTGGCGTCGACGATGGGCGCGACCGTGGTGTGGTTCCCGACGCAGCCGGCCCAGCGCGCGATCTGGTGGACGTCCAGGACGGCGTCACCGCGCTGGATCGCGTCGGGATCGCCGTGGCCGCTGCTCTCGGAGACACTGTGGTCGGAACGCAGGATCAGATTCGGCACGCCCACGTCGAGGCCGCGGTGCAGCCGCGCATGACCGCGGCGCACGGCATTGATCCAGCCGAACGTGATGGGAAACCCACCGAGCGGCTTCCAGTCCAGGTTGTAGTCGAATTCGCCCGCGTAGTCGCGGTGCAGCGTGGTTCCGTAGCCGCCCGGCGTCGGTTTGCGCGCCACCCGTGTCTTGCGCACCCGGGCCAGGGCCATCAGCGCCGCAGCGGTGGGCGCGGCGCGCAGCACCGCCGGGCCGTGCAGATCGAAGAACGGGCTGTTGAGCACCAGGCCACCGACACCGAGGACCGCCGTGAGGTCGCGCTGCCGCAGCCGGTCCAGCCACAGCGTGACGATCAGACCACCGGCGGAATGTCCGTACACCAGCACTCGCGCCTGTCCGGTCTCCTTGGCGATGATCGCCAAGGAGCGTTCCAGCTCGGTGTCGTACCGGCTCAGGTCGGTGGTGAAGTGCGGCGTCTGGCCCTCGCGCCACGAACGGCCACATTTGTGCAGGTCAAGCGCGTAGAAGGCAAACTCTCGGGCCGCGAAGCGGTCGGCGAGTTCGGTGTTGAAGAAATAGTCGGTGTAACCGTGTACCCCGAGCACTGCGTGCGCGGTGGGCCGGCGGTCTTCGCGGCGCACCAACGTGGCGACCAGATCGCCCTCACCGTCGGGGTCGGCGCCCAGTTCGATCGTGCTCTGTTGATAGCCGGGCAGGACGTCGGTCTCCCATGGCGTCACGGGGTTCACGATAGTCGGCACTGCACGGCGATCGGCGGGCCGTGACCAAAAGCACCGCCCTCGGCGGCTTACCGGAGGTTGCGGCGGGATAACCTGAAGGTTGACAACGTGCAGCCTGGGCCGGTGTCCAGGCTGACCACTGCGAGCTTCTAAGGACGACGAACCGGTGTCAGACGCCAACATAACCAAGACCGACGTCGTGCTGGTCGGCGCCGGAATCATGAGCGCCACACTCGGGGCACTGCTGCGCCTCCTGGAACCCGACTGGTCGATCACCATGATCGAGCGCCTCGA
>CAMFLL010000606.1 GCA_945957405.1 uncultured Mycolicibacterium sp.
GCCGTATGTCGAGGCCGCCCGCGCGCTCGGTGCGTCGTCGCTGACGATCATCACCCGTTACATCGCTCAGAACGTCTTGCACTCGGTTCCGGTCATTGCGACGCTCAACGCCGCGGACGCGATCCTGACGCTGGCGGGGCTCGGATTCCTCGGCTACGGTATCGAGCCGAATCAGGCCGCCGAGTGGGGTTACGCGCTGCAGCGCGCCATCCCCGATGCGTCGTCGGGAATCTGGTGGACGGCGCTGTGGCCCGGTCTGGCGATCGTCCTGCTGGTCACGGGTTTGACACTGGTGGGTGAGGGGCTCAACGAGTTCTACAATCCCGTGTTGCGCACCAGGGTTCGCAAGACACTGCTGATGCCGCCGCGGGACCGGGACCTGTCATGACGAACGATGTGGTGATGTCGGTACGCGATCTGCGCGTGTACTACGGCTCCGACCGCGGGCCCGTTCGCGCTGTCGACGGGGTCGACCTCGAGATGCGGCGAGGCCAGACGATCGGGCTGGTTGGTGAGTCCGGCTGTGGGAAGTCGACACTCGGCAGGGCGATGATGGGGCTCTTCCCCTCCGGCGCAGGCTACGACGGCCAGGTGCTCATCGGCGGGTCGGACATCCTGACGATGAAACCCAAGCAGCTGCAGGCGGTTCGTGGCGCCAAGATCGCAATGATCTTCCAGGAGCCGATGACGCGACTCAACCCGCTGATGAAGGTCTCCGAGCACTTCCGCGAGCTGCTGCACGTCCACGAGCGGGGCATCTCGGACGCCGACACCAAATCACGCTCGCTGGAAACGCTTGCCGCGATGGGGATTCCACCGACCCGCTTCACCAACTACCCGCACGAGTTCTCCGGCGGCATGCGCCAGCGCATCATGATTGCGCTGGCCCTGGTGCTCAAGCCCGACCTCATCATCGCCGACGAACCGACCACGGCGCTCGACGTCCTCGTCGAGGCCCAGATCGTGCGGATCCTGTCGGATCTGCGGGAGAACTTCGACACCAGCCTGCTGCTGATCACGCACTCCCTGGGCATCGTCGCCGAGGCGTGCAACCGGGTGGCGGTGATGTACGCGGGCCGGGTGGTGGAGCACGGGGGTGCGCGAGAGGTGTTCGCCAATCCGCAGCACCCCTATACCAGGGCGCTGCTGGACTCCACGATCTCGATGTCGACCACCGCGCTCACCACCATCCCGGGTTCGACGCCGGATCTGGTGCACCCGCCGACAGGATGCAGGTTCAACCCACGCTGTGAATCGGCGATGCACGTGTGTACAACCCGGACACCCCAGCTTCGGCACACGCCGGTCGCCGACGCCGCCTGCTGGTTGCACGTCGACGACTTGTCCGCCGAGCAACGTCGCTCCCTGAAGGAAGCGCAGGCCTCCGCGTGACCACGGCAAGCCTCGACTCCGACGACATCCTGGTCGACGTAGATGATCTCAGCGTCCACTTCTCGTTGCGTTCCGGCCTCCTGGACCGGATGTTCGGCGGCAGAGGTAACGTCGTCAAGGCCGTCGACGGCGTCAGCCTCCGACTGCGCCGCGGCGAGGTGCTCGGCCTCGTCGGCGAATCAGGTTCCGGGAAGTCCACGTTGGGCCGGGCAATCCTCGGCATGGTCGCCGCCACGTCCGGCTGCATCCGGTTCTCGGGGCACGACGTCACCTCGATGGGCCGGCGCGAACTCAAGGAGCTACGGTCGCGCGCCCAGATGGTGTTCCAGGATCCGCACGCCTCGCTGAACCCCGCGATGAACCTGCTGACCGCCATCGGCCACCCGCTTCGGATCCACGGCAGGGTGAAGTCCAAAGCCGAACTGCGCCAACGGGTGGGCGATGCCATGGAGCGCGTGGGCCTGACTCCGGTCGACGACTTCATGACGAAGTACCCGAG
Organism: uncultured Mycolicibacterium sp.; assembly: GCA_945957405.1. Lineage (GTDB taxonomy): Bacteria > Actinomycetota > Actinomycetes > Mycobacteriales > Mycobacteriaceae > Mycobacterium. Next base: position 1,892 of record CAMFLL010000606.1, read on the forward strand.
CGACCTGTCCGGAGGGCAGAAGCAGCGTGCGGTGATCGCACGGGCCATCGTGCTGGGACCCGCCATGGTCGTCGCCGACGAACCGGTGTCGATGCTGGACATGAGCGTGCGCAGCAAGGTGCTGCAACTGATGATCGACCTCAAGTCCGCGCTGGGGCTGACCTACGTCTACGTCACCCATGACCTCGCCACCGCCAGGTTCTTCTGCGACCGGGTAGCGATCCTGTATCTGGGTCGGGTGGTCGAATTCGGCTCGGTCGGGGACATCTTCGCCGATCCCAAACATCCGTACACCCGCGCGCTGCTCGACGCGATCCCGGATCCTGACCTGAGTCGGGGCGAGCAGCGCTCACTACCGCGTGGTGAGATCCCCGATGCCGCACGTCCACCCGCCGGCTGCTCGTTCCACCCGCGTTGCCCCTTGGCCTTCGAGAGCTGCGGGTGGGAGGGACGCGACCTGCGCCAGCTCCTGGAACGCCGGTGGACAGCCGGTGATGTGGAGGCGTTTGCGGCCGAACGAGCCGTCGTCGGCAATCTCGACGATCTCGATGCCGACGGTCTCGAGGTCACGCTCGAGCCGGCGGCGCGCCACAGCGTCGACGATGTCCGCGATCTCCTGGTCTCGATCCGCGACGGCGACCCCGACGAACCCTTCTGGAAGGGCGTGTCTGATCTGACCCAGACATCGTCGGGCGTCCGGATCACGTTCCACGAACACACGGACCCACGATTGAAGCTCGTGGACAACCGGGAAGTGGCCTGCCTGCTGTATCCGGCTGTGAGCCAGGAGGAAACGAGGATCCGCAGTGCGCGATGACGAGCCCACTCACCACCGCACCGCCAGCGACCACACACCGTAGATGAGGTGG
>CAMFLL010000607.1 GCA_945957405.1 uncultured Mycolicibacterium sp.
CTGCCGATCGCCACCCTGCTGATCCGGCCCCTCGGCGTACTGACCCAGGTGGTCAGGGGCGCAATGGTTTCCGCGTTGTCCGCGCCGTACGTCCGGCTGGCGCGCAGCAAGGGGGCCAGTGATCTGCGGGTGGTCAGCCACCACGCCCTGCGCAATGCCGCCGCCCCCGCGCTGACGGTCGCCGGCGACCTGGCGGTGGGCCTGATCAACGGGGCGGTGGTGGTCGAGGCGATCTTCGGCTGGCCCGGCATCGGCAAGTTGATGATCGACGCCATCCTGCAGCGCGATTTCGCGGTGCTTCAGGCCGCTGTTCTGCTCACGGCGGTGTCCATCTTCCTACTCAACATCATCATCGACGCCTGCTACGCGCTGCTGGACGCGCGCGTCCGGGAACCGGCACGGGTCTGACGGGTTTAGGAGCAACGCATGAGTACACAAATCGATCTGGTACCGGTCAAACCCACGTCGGCGATCGTCGGCGAAGCCGATACCGCCGCGGCGAAGCGCAGAGACCGCTCGGTGTGGTTTCGCATGCTGGTCAACGACCGGGTGGCGGCCGTCGCCGCCGTGGTGCTGGGACTGGTGTTCCTCACCGCGATCTTCGGGCCGATGCTGGTGGGTGATCTGGCCACCAGCATCGACCTCGACAACTCCAACCAGGCGCCGTTCACGCTGGCACACGGCTGGGCCAACGTGCTGGGCACCGACCCGCTCGGCCGCAGCATGCTGGCCCGGCTGATCGTGGCCAGCCGGACCACCCTGTCGGTGGCGCTGCCCGCCGTCGTGATCAGCGCGATCATCGGATCGATGATCGGCATGTGGGCCGGCTACTACCGGGGCTGGCGGGAGACCGTCGCGATGCGCGTCGCCGACGTCATCATGAGTTTCCCGTCCCTGCTGCTGGCCGTGGTCGTGTTGTACGTGTTCGCCCCGAGCGCGGCCAACATCGTTGCGGTGCTGGCCATCACCCGCATCCCCGTGTACCTGCGGACCGCCCGCGCCGAATCCGCCGAACTGCAGAGCCGGCTCTTCGTCGACGCCGCACGGACCTTCGGCGCCAGCGGTACGGCCATCATCTGGCGGCATGTCTTCCCGGTGGTGCTGCCCACACTGCTCACGGTGGCGACGCTGGACTTCTGCTACGTGATGCTGGCGGAAAGCTCCCTGAGCTTCCTCGGCATCGGTATCCAGCCGCCCGACGTCAGCTGGGGCCTGATGGTCTCGCAGGGCCGTACCTATCTGCACAGCGCCTGGTGGCTGTCGTTCTTCCCCGGACTGGCCATTGTCATCACGACGGTCTCCGCGACCATTCTGGCCGCGTGGGCCCGGATCGCCACCGATCCGGGGCAACGCTGGCGCCTCACCGTCCCGCAGAAGCGCCTGTCGCGCTTCACCAAGACCTCGAAGGCCCTCTCATGACCGCACTCGCCGATCACATGCCCGGATCCGGAAAGCCTGCTACGGCCGGGGCTGATCCCGCGCTGTCCGTCCAGGACCTCACCGTCGACATCCGCACCATCCGGGGCACCGTCCGCGCCGTCGACCACGTCACGTTCGAGGCGCATCGCGGCGAAACCCTGGCGCTCCTGGGCGAATCGGGGTGTGGCAAGTCGATGACCGCCACGGCCCTGGTGGGCCTGCTGGAGCCGGTGGCGGGCGTATCGGCCGGCTCCGCCGAACTGGCCGGGCAGGACGGCACCGTCGACCTGTTCGCCGTCGACCGCAAGACCCGGCGCAGGGTCGCCGGCACCGAGCTGGCGATCGTGTTCCAGGATGCCCTGACGGCGCTCAACCCGCTCTACACCGTGGGAACCCAACTGGCCGAACCGTTCCGGATCCACCACGGGATGAAGGCCAAGGACGCCAAGCGCAAGGCGGTGGAACTGATGGCGCGCGTGGGCATCCCGCAGCCCGAGACGCGGCTGGATTCCTACCCGCATCAGTTCTCCGGCGGTATGCGCCAGCGCCTGCTGATCGCCATGGCCGTGGCGCTCAACCCGACGGTGCTGATCGCCGACGAGCCGACCACCGCCTTGGACGTCACGGTGCAGGCGCAGATCATGGCGCTGCTGAAGAGCCTGCGGACCGAGTTCGACATGGCCGTCGTGCTCATCACCCACGACCTTGCGCTGGTGGCCGAGGAAGCCGACCGCGTCGCAGTGATGTACGCGGGCAACATCGTCGAGACCGGTCCGGTGGCCGAGGTTTTTGCGGACCCCAAGCATCCCTACACCAAGGGCCTGCTCAACTCCGTGCCGGTCAACGTCACCCGCGGTGAACATCTCAAGTCGATCGGCGGCGCACCGCCGGAATTACACGCCATCCCGACCGGGTGCGTGTACCAGGCGCGCTGCCCGCTGGCCCGCGACGTGTGCACCACCACCCGGCCCACACTCGACCCCGTGTCCGACACCCAGAAGGCCGCATGCCACTTCCCCAAGGAGGTCGTCAATGTCTGACTCACTGCTCGAGGTCAGGGATCTGACCAAGTCCTTCAAGGTGCCCGGCGGCGGGAAGAACATCCTGCGCGCACTCGACGGCATCAGCCTAGAGGTGGCCCGCGGCGAGACGCTGGGCCTGGTGGGCGAATCCGGGTGTGGAAAGTCCACCCTGGCCCGCACACTGATGATGCTGGAGCGGCCGGATTCGGGAACCGTCACATTCGACGGCATCGACCCCTACGGTCTGCGCGGTAAGGACCTGCTGAAGTTCCGCAGGCGCGTGCAGATGGTGTTCCAGGATCCGTACGC
>CAMFLL010000608.1 GCA_945957405.1 uncultured Mycolicibacterium sp.
GGAAGTGGGTGTACTCGCCGCCCGCCGATGTCAGGGAGACGGAACCGAGCGGGTTGACATGGTCGAGCCCCAGCCGCCAGCCGAGCAGCCGGCCGACCATCCGCAACTGGATCTCGGTGGGACGGACGTCATCGAAGTTTCCGAGCATCGCGACGCCGAAGGTGTTGCGGTTGAATCCGCCGGTGTGCGAACCCTCGACGGGTTTGTCGATACCGCCTGCCCGGCCCTCGAAGACCTGCCCGAACTTGTCGACCAGCGCGTTGTACGCGATGTCGCACCAGCCCAGGGTCTGGGTGTGATACGCGTAGATCGCCCGCACGATCGCGGCGGAATCCTCCGGCGTGTAGTCGTTGCTACCCGCGGTGTGATGGACCACCGCGGCGCGGATGCCGTCGTCGTAGACGGGGTTGCCGCAGGCGCCCTGATCGCCGGCACCCCACTGGGCGCGGCTGATGATCGCGGGCGGCTGCCCGGCCGGCATGACGGCCGTGGGCGGCGTGAACTGCATGTCGATGGGCGCCTGCGGCGGACTGATCAGGATCGCCGAAAGATTCTGTCCGATGGGCTGTTCCACGTTGACGGGCCGGTATCCGAGGCCGTGCTCGTCGGGCTTGGCCGGTGGCGCGACGGTCACCGGCGCATTGGCGGGCCGTGTCACGGCGATCTGGACCGCCGTCGTGTTCCCGACGAAGACCGGGTCGGTGCCCCGCCGTCCGGGCCCCGCGTCGTCACTGGCGTTAGAACGTAGGGTCTCGGCGTCGTACCACGGTCCCCAGCTGCCGTCGGCCTTCTTGGCGCGCACCCGCGCCGACGTGCCCGTGAGGTCGTCGCCGGTCAACGCCACCATCGAAAACGGACTCTGCTGGGAGATCTCCCGGATGGTCACACCGCCGCCGACGCCGGCCAGGGGTTGCTCGACGAGCCTGGTGTCCTCGGCCCGCGGCTGATCGCGATGTTCGGGGGTGCCGTCGACGGCCCACGGCAGGATCACGGCGGTCGCCGCGATGGCGGTCAGCAGGAAGGCCGGTGCGGGGCGCCGAAGTGTGATGCGGCGTCGGATGCGGCCGGGACGAGGCACGGAACGAATGTTACGTATGTGCCAGTAGTTACCGATGTTTCGACACGGTACGGAAGTGAACAATGTGAAAAGCCTGCAACGGCACCGCAGGGCTCTTGGGCTCTAGAGGGGGGGTCGGGGGCGAGCCCACCCTGCGGTGCCGTTTGGTTACAGGCTTTGTCGCGGTCAGCCCGCGGCTTCGGCGGCGGCGGCCGGTGCGGCTGCTGCTGCCTGTGCGGCAGGAGCCGCGGATTGCATGGCGCTGGTGATCGACGGCATCACCACACCCTTGAGCAGGTCGATCGCCTGACCCACGCCCAACTGCTGCGCGGCGCTACTGAGATCACTGATCAGGCCTCCGCTGGCGGGGGCGCCACCGAGTCCAGCGAGGCTCGGGTCGATCGGATAGGTGCCCGCCAGCGGATCGAGTCCGATGGGTGCTCCGATCGCCTGCTCATTGGGCAGGCCAAGGCCCGTCGACGCCGGCGCGAGCGCGCCCAGGGCCGGGTCGGTGAGCCCAGGGGTGGTCAAGGACGGCGATCCGAGCGGACTGGTCAGTGCCGGATTGGTGAGTGCCGGGTTCGTCAGACTGGCGTCGGGCAGCGTCGGAACGGTGGTCCCGGCTGCGGGCAATCCGGTCAGACTCGGGGCGGCGGATCCCAGCGCGGGCGTGGCCAGGCTCGGGCTGGTCAGGCTCGGACTGGTCAGACCCGGCGTGAGGCCGGGACTGGCCAGTGCGGGGTTGGTCAGCGTGGCGCCCGTCGCAGGCATGGCGCCGGCCGGGCTGAGGCCCGTCGGCAGCGGCGGCAGGTTGATGCCGAACTGCGACAGACCCTGCTGCAGCGCGGACATCAGTTCGTTGGGCAGGTCGGTCACCACGGCGGCCTGCTTGAACTCGCGCTCCTGCGGGGCGGGTGTGCTCAACTGGGAAAAAGCGATCACGGCAAATGGACTCGCGACTGCCAGGGCGGCGACTGCGCTCGTGGCTGTCGAGAGCCTGCGTCGACGTCGGTTCGGCACGGAAGTCTCCTCAAATTGGACTACGTGTGTTCTATCGGGAACGTGATCGACGGTACAGGCGGGACTGGTGTTACTAGAGTGACGATGCGCAATCGTGAGCCAATCGCGACCTCGACGCCGCAGCACCGAGATGAGGGCGATAAGTACAGACTCCGGTGGCGTGACGAAGCCGGCGAGGGACGAGGCGGTGAGGAGTGACGCAATCAGACTCCGGTGGCGTGACGAAGCCGGCGAGGGACGAGGCGGTGAGGAGTGACGCAATCGGACTCCAGTGACAAGAGGGATCAGCGCACCCGCCGACCATGCCTTTGCGCCAGATAAGTCCACGCCCGGGCGGCATGCGTGGTCGGGCGAGGACGGCTCGGTCGGATACCCTTGCTGCCGATGACTGGCTTTGATCTGTTTGTCGTCGGATCCGGATTCTTCGGTCTGACGGTCGCTGAGCGCGTGGCCACCCAGCTCGGCAAGCGCGTCCTTGTTGTCGACCGACGGCCGCATATCGGGGGTAACGCCTACTCCGAAGCGGAACCGCAGACCGGCATCGAGATCCACAAGTACGGCGCGCACCTGTTCCACACCTCCAATACGCGGGTGTGGGACTACGTGCGGCAATTCACCGACTTCACCGGCTACCAGCACCGCGTC
>CAMFLL010000609.1 GCA_945957405.1 uncultured Mycolicibacterium sp.
GTCCAGTCCCTTGGCGGCAGGCAGTGCAGCACCGTGCGCATGTTGGGCAGGCCGAACACCTGGATGACGTGGCCGTGCTCGAGGGGTTTGGGCGGCGTCACGTGATCGCCCATGGTCCAGTTGAATCCGACGCTGACCACATTCCGGTCGCCGACCCAGCCGCGGTGGTAGCCGAAGACGCTGCCCACTGTCCCGGCCGGAATCGTCATGAACCCCAGATCCGAGTCTGCGGTGGCCGCGGTGAATTCGACATCGAACGTCATCCGGTCGAGTCGGGCGCCGATGGCATCGGCCATCATGGCCGCCGATTCGGCGAACACCTCGCTTTCCCGGCGCACACTGTCGGCCAGTCCGGGCGTTTCGGGGTCGCGGCCGAATCCCATCGCCGACTGCGTTTCCGCGGATCCATAGGTCGAGCAGTCCACCGATTCGGTGATCCGGATCTCGTCGACGCGTTCGCAGGACCCCGACAGCACCATGCCGACCATGTTGGTCATCCCTGGGTGCGCGCCGCTGCCGAAGATCGTGGATTTGCCGGTCTCGCAGGCCGTCAGGATGCGTTCGCGATCGTGGGCGGTCTGCTTGCCGCCGGTGATCCACGCGGCGCTCGAGCACACGTTGACCCCCGACTCCAGCAGCCGCACCAACTCGTCGACATCGGGCCACAGCGGGTTGTAGCAGCACGCGTCGGCGCCGAGTGCCAGCAGCGCGTCGATGTCGTTGGTGGCCACCACGCCCGTCGGCTCCGCCCAGCCCGCCAGTTCGGCGGCATCCTTACCCACCTTGTCGGCGCCGTGGGCATACACCCCGACGAGCTCGAGGTCGTCGCGCCCGATGATCGCGTGCAGTGACCGTCGCCCGATGTTGCCGGTGGTCCACTGGATGACCTTGAGTGGTCGGCGGTCGGCGGGCGCGACGGTCATCGGCACTCCATCGTGTTGGGAATGAGATCACGGGATACGTCGGCGAAGTCGCTGAACGTCTGGACCAGCCGCCGATCCATCAGCTGGGCCAGGTCCGTGGTCGACGGATCGAGCGGCTGGGCGTCGGTGCCGAGATCGCCCCAGGCGGCGGCCAGTACCGCCGTGAACACAGCACTGATGAGCTGGATCGTGCGTTCGTCGTAGACATGCCCGAGCCGGCTGGTCAGCGCCTCGATGGTGTGTTGTGTGCGGCGTTCGACGGCGAGCTTGCGCAGCGTCGGCGAGCCGTTCACGATGCGCAGCAGAGTGATGATTCGTGCCGTCGGCATGGGGCCGATGGTCTGCCCGGACCGCAGCAGCGCGGTGTTGGCGTGGAGCAAGGCCTCGAACGGGGGAGTGTCGGTGGGCAGGCGGTCGAGTTCGACGTTGGCGGCGTCGGTGAGGTGGTCGAGCAAAGCCAGGATGGCGCTGTCCTTGGTGGGGAAGTACCTGGCGAACGTCCGCGGCGACACTTCGACGGCCTCGGCGATCTGCTCGACCGTGGTGTGTTCGTAGCCGTGCCGGTCGGCGAGGTCCAGAGCAGCGTCGATCAGCCGGGCGCGGGTCCGCAGCTTCTTGCGCTCCCGCAGTCCAGGGTCTGATGCATCGACGTGCGCACTCATCGCTGTGACGGTACAACGGTGTGCTGACACCAGGAATACGCCGTCAGCGATGAACGGTCATTTTGGCGTGCATTTGTCAATGCTTCGCACTACAGTTCGGATGGACATAACCGCTCGGGGTGTCCGCTGCCTCGGTGACGAGCAAACTGCGGACAGATAGGACTGTTACATGAAGACCAATCGTTTGATTCGCCGTCGCCTGGCTGTCGGTATTGGCGCGATCGCGATTGCCGCGATGGGCACCCTGTCTGCCTGTGCCGGCGAAGAGAAGAAGGAAGAGCCGACCACCACCACGACCACCACGACCACCAGCGCGCCGGCTCCGACACCCACCGAAAAGGGCATCGACCCCACGGGTGGCAACAAGTTCACGCCTTCGGTCAAGGCGCCGACACCGGCCACCGCGATCCCCGGCGACAACTGAGGTCTCCACGGCACGGATCATGAGGACGGCGACAGCGCTGCTATCGGTGGCGCTGCTCGTTGCCGGTGTGTCGACCGCGGTGTATCTGCACTCGACACAGGCTGGTGGGCCGCAGACGGCTGAAACCGTCGGCGGCCCACTCGCTCATCTGCTCACTGCTTCAACCGACCTCGGGCCTTCACAGGCATCCGACGCGCAGTTGACCGCTGAGCTGGCCGACACGGGCAGACCCGATGACCTGATGCACTGGGCCGCCGCATCGGCACTGTCGGTGCGCTGGCGCCCCGGTGACAACTGGGCGATCGTCGAAGGCGACGCCCGAGATGTCGGCGCCGCATTCGGCGTCGAGGTGCACGATTACCGCGGCCAACGCGGCCAGGTGTTCTACGCCTCCCCGCAGCAACCCGCGATCCCGGCACCGGTACGCGACGACGTCGCGGCACTGGGCCGGATCCTCGGCTACACGCCACACCACGAATCGCGGCCGGTGCTGCCGATGCCACTCGACGTGCCCGAGCAGGGCCTGTCACCCACGGCACTGCGCACCGTCTACAACGTCAAGCCGCTGATGGACGCCGGGTTCACCGGTAAGGGCCAGACCATCGTGATCTTCGGCTTCGACGGGTTCGACCAACCCGACCTCGACAAGTACGCCGAGACGTTCAATCTGCCGAAATTCACCCCGACAGTGATCGGCGACATGCCCACCGA
>CAMFLL010000610.1 GCA_945957405.1 uncultured Mycolicibacterium sp.
TCGACGCAACCGGTTCCGCCGAGTCACCCGGCAGCGCCGACCCGGCGGACAGCGCGCTGCAGGGCCCACTGCCACCCGACACCTCCCACACTGTTCGTGATCGCAAGGATTGCTGAGCGACACCCATCGGCGCTCTCGGCGTGATTGGATCTGCGCATGCCGCTGCGTGCGTTCAGCCGTCCCCTGCTCGTTCTCGCCGCCATCCTGACTGCGCTGACATTGGTCTCCGCATGCTCCAAGGCGTCCACCCCCGAGGCCGAGACCACGACCAGTACGCCGCCTCCGATGGCGACCCCGCTCATCGGATCCACGATCGCCGAACCTATTCCGGTGCCCACCACCGACGGCCGCACGCACCTGGCGTACGAGCTGACGCTCACCAACGTGCTCGGTGGGAACGCCACGCTGAACTCGTTGACCGCGAAGTCCGGCGACAAGAACCTGCTGACCCTGTCCGGCGACAACCTGAAGTACTGGACCCGCATACTCGGCAACAGCGCCACTCCGACGACGGTGATCGGTCCCGCGCAGACCGCGATCGTGTGGTTGGACGTGGTGGTCGACAACGGCGCGCCGATACCCACGCAGATCACCCATTCGGTGGATCTGACCGTGGCCAAGCCCATTCCCGGTCTGGTGGCCAACAAGGTCACCCAGGATGTCGCGCCGACGGCAGTCTCGACGCACAAGCCGGCGTCGATCGCACCGCCGCTGGACGGACCCAACTGGCTGGACGGCAACAGCTGTTGCGATATGACCGCCCACCGGATGGCGATCAACCCGATCAACGCCAAGCTGTGGGCCTCGGAACGCTACGCCATCGACTATGTCCAGCTCACCAATGACTACCGGCTCTTCACCGGCGACCCCACCAAGCTGGAGAGCTACGCCTACTTCAACGCTCCGATCCATGCCGTTGGTGACGGCAAAGTCGTTGCGGTGGTGGACAATCTGCCCGAGCAGGTACCCACCAAGACGCCGTCCGGCCTACCGCTCGACCAGTACGGCGGTAACCACGTCGTGCAGGACCTCGGCGACGGCAACTACGCGTTCTACGCTCACCTCAAGCCCGGCAGCATCACGGTCAAGGTCGGTGACGAACTCAAGTCGGGCCAGAACATCGCCGCGCTCGGCAATTCCGGCAACTCTGATGCACCGCATCTGCATTTCCATGTGATGGACAACCCCGACCCGTTGGCCGCCAACGGGTTACCGTTCGTCATCAAGTCGTTCCGTCTCGACCAACGCGTGACATCGCAGGCCGACCTCGACAAGCTGTTCACCGGGCAGCCCGCGCCGCTGCAACCCGGCTTCGCCGCCCGCGACCAGTCGGAGGTCAGTCCCTTGTTCCTCGATCTGATGAATTACTCTGTCGGACAATGACTCCCCGTACCGTTTCGACGGCCGCCGCTGCCGACGTCGCCTGCGTGCTGGTGTTCTGCGCGCTCGGTCGACGCAGTCACGCCGAGGGCGTGACGCTGGCCGGCGTCGCCGAGACGGCGTGGCCGTTTCTGGCCGGTACCGCGGCCGGGTGGGTGTTGTCCCGCGGTTGGCGCGCCCCGACCGCGGTGGCGCCCACCGGCGTGACCGTCTGGGTGTCGACCGTGTTGGTCGGAATGTTGTTGCGCCGCTCCGGGATCGCCGGGGCCGACAAGAGCACCGCGTTGAGCTTCATCATCGTGGCGTCGGTGGTGACGGCAGTGCTGCTGCTGGGCTGGCGGGCGACGATGCGCCGAGGTACCGCTCGGCGACGATAGCGGCGATTTCCATCGAGTTCGACGTCAGGGTTGTGATCGGCGGGCTGTCACCGCCCTGGCGTCGAACTGGGCGCCGCGAGTAGCAATTTCGACGGTGAGGACGGTGCGGCAGCGCGCCGGCCTCCTACTCGGGCGGCTCCGGCGCGGTGGACACCGTCAGGGTCGCCCGCAGACCACCGAGCGGACTGTCGGACAGCTCGATCTGCCCACGGTGCAGCGTGGCCTGCTGCGCGACCAGCGCCAGCCCAAGCCCTGATCCGCCCACCACTGCGGTGCTCCCCCGCGAGAAGCGGCCCAGCACCGCCGTGCGTTCCTCGGCGGGCAGTCCGCAGCCGTCGTCGTCGACGATGATCGACATCAGGTCGTCGCGCCGTACCGCCGTCAACACGATGTGACCCGCCCGGCCATGGGTAATGGCATTGCGCACCAGATTGTCCACGGCCAACCGCAATCCACCGGGCCACGCCAGGATCCTGCCTGCGCTGCCCAGATCGGCGTGCACGTCGATCTCGACATCGCTGCCGGGGCGGATGTTCTCACGCGAGACGCGGTCGAGCAGTTCCTCGACGTCCACCACTTCCCGGTCCTCGGCCTGGGCCAGCTGCCCCGATGCGAGTTGGCCGAGCGCCGTGATGATCGCCTCGACACGACGCTGGGCCCGCGCGAGGTCGCCGACCACCTCGGCGCGTTCGTCGTCGGGCAAATTGTGGATCCGCAGGGTGTCCAGGTCGGCACGCATGGCCGTCAGCGGAGTGCGCAGTTCGTGGGCGGCGTTGGCGGCGAAATCCTGCGCGGCCTGCAGCGAATTGGTGGTCGCGGCCTGCGCGGCGGCGAGCCTGCGCAGCATCGCGGCCATGGCGTCTGAGAGGTCTTCGGCCTCCTTGACACCGTGCACCGGTTCGATCTGATCCTGCCCGTCCTTACCGAGCCCCCGGGTCTGTTCGG
>CAMFLL010000611.1 GCA_945957405.1 uncultured Mycolicibacterium sp.
CGGCCGAACTGACCGCGGAGGTCACCTCGGCGCTCGACGCACTGGGCGTCGCAGACGCGAAGACGGCCGGCGAGATCACGGCGGCATTTGCGCCGGCTCAGCAATCTCCCCGCCCCGCCCCGCCCCAGCACACCACCGCGTCCACCGGGACCGCCCTGGTCGACGACTGGCCGTCGACCAGCCAGGACCGCATCGCCGACCAGATCGCCGCGTTGAGCCCGGAGCAACGCCGCGACCTGGTGCGGACCGCACCCCAGCAGGTCGGCAACACCGATGGCGTCCCGTGGGCCATGCGGGTCGAGGCCAATCGGATCAACATCGCGCACGCCATCACCGACCAGAACCGTCTGCTCGCGCTGCCCGAGGACGTCAAGATCAGGGAAGCCGTCGTCCACGGCTTCACACCACCCGGCGGTCGCGTCGGCCTCGATGGCCTCGGCGGCCTCGACGGCGCGTCCCTTCAGCGGGTGTGGACGTTGGTGCAGAGCAGTCCGCCGTTGCGCGCCGCGGCAATCGCCTACCACGACCGTGAGGCCAGCCAACGCATCGATCTCTACCGCCGTCTGCTCGACCCGACGACCGATCCGACCGGGCGCAGCAGCACACCCGTGCAGCGTCAGATCCTGGCGTTCGACCCGGCCCGCTCGTCGCTGATCGAACTGCACGGCGACCTCGGTGTGGCGAAAAGCGTCGGCGTGCTGGTACCGGGCACGAACACCACGCTCCTGAGCTCGGATTCGAACGTCAAGACCGCGCGCCGGTTCGTCGCCGCGGGACGCGGGGACGTCGCGATGATCACCTATCTGGGCGGTCGTTTCCCTCAGGGGCCGGACAACGTGACCGGCCCGCTGCACACCGTCCTTGGCCTGACCAATGCCACCGACCCTCGATACGCGCTGGACATGGCACCGCGGTTGGTGGCGTTCAGCGAGGATGTCAACCGCACCGTCGACGGCACAGGACGACAGATTCCCGTCACCTATCTCGGGCATTCCTACGGCGGATCGATACTCGGCACCGCCGAACGGCTCGGACTGACCGCCGACCGCACGGTCTACGTCGAAGCGGCCGGCGCCGGCGTCGGCGTCGGCAGCTCGGACGACTGGCACAACCGCAACCCGTACGTCGAGCGCTACTCGATGACCGCACCCTTCGATCCCATTGAGTACGTGCAGGGCATTCCGGGCGGGCCGCACGGTGCCGATCCCGACGAGATGAGCGGCGTGTGGCAGTTGGCCACCGGCAGGCGCTTGAACGGCCTCTTCATGTCGGGGTTGTCGTCGCACAGCGACGTACTCGACGAACCGTCAGACGCCTGGCACAACCTGTTGGCCGTCATCACCGGCGGCACACCGAGCCGCCGCTGACTACTCCGCCGGCGTATCCGAAGATGTATCCGGTTGCGGCAGAAGCGCTTCCAACGCCGTTCCGGTGATACGCCGGAATGCCCGGCGCGGGCGTCCGGCGTCGAGGATCGCGACCTCCAGAGTCGACGGCCCGAGCACACGCGCTTCGCCGTTGCTCTCGGCCTGCAACGCGTTCACCGCGGTCTTCACGGCGTCGGCCAGCGTGGCGTTCTCGGTGTAGGACTCTTTGAGCGCGGCCGCGATGGGTTCGGTAGTACCACCCATCACCACGAAATGCGGTTCGTCGGCGATCGACCCGTCATAGGTGATCCGGTACAGCTCAGGCGCTTTCGACTCACCGTGATGGGCCACCTCCGCGACACACAACTCGACCTCGTAGGGCTTGGCCTGCTCGGTGAAGATGGTGCCGAGGGTGTTGGCGTACACATTGGCCAGCTGACGGCCGGTGACGTCACGACGCGCGTAGGCGTAGCCCCTGGTGTCGGCGATCTGGATGCCGCCGCGCCTGAGGTTGTCGAATTCGTTGAACCGCCCCACGGCCGCGAAACCGATCCGGTCGTAGAGTTCGCTGACCTTCTGCAGGGACCGCGACGGGTTCTCCGCGACGAACAGCACACCCTCGGCATAGGCCAATGCGACCACACTGCGGCCGCGCGCAATACCCTTGCGCGCGAGCTCGCTTCGCTCGCGCATCGCCTGCTCGGGCGAGATGAAATACGGAAAACTCATTGGTCACCCCGCGGTGCGGCATTGACGCCCGAATCGTCATCGGGTCCGAAAGTGTCCGACCGCGACCGCCCCGCCACGACCGCGCGTGCCAGTTCGGCGATGCGCTCGCCGGAGACGTCATCGGCGCCGTCGGCGCCGATGGTCACGGCCGTCGGATAGATGCCGCGCACCAGATCCGGTCCGCCCGTGGCGGAATCGTCATCGGCGGCGTCGTACAGCGCTTCGATGGCGACCGCCAGGGCGGTGTCGGCGTCCGTGACGCGGACATAGAGCTTTTTCATCGAAGACTTCGCGAACAGCGAGCCGGAGCCCACCGACTGGTAGCCCTCCACCTCGACGTGCCAACCGCCGGCCGCATCGAACGACACAATGCGCCCGGCGCCGTCGGGGTTCGGATCATCGAGGTCGTAACCGACCAGCAAGGGCAACGCGATGAAACCCTGCATGGCCGCACCGAGGTTGCCGCGCACCATGGTGGCCAAGCGGTTCACCTTGCCGGGGAACGTCAGCGGTACACCTTCGAGCTTTTCGTAGTGCTCGAGTTCCACGGCATACAGGCTGTCTCTTATACACATCTCCGAGCCCACGAGACTAAGGCGAATCTC
>CAMFLL010000612.1 GCA_945957405.1 uncultured Mycolicibacterium sp.
TGTATAAGAGACAGGCCTTGGACTGGGCGGCGGGAGCAGGAGCCCTTGTCGTGCTCACGCGCGGCACCGGCAATTTTTCGACGGAGCGGTCAGAGCACCTGGCGTTGATGACGGTCGATCCCGAAATCGCGTGGAGTGAACTGGCCGGCGTCACGTTCGGGCTGATGCTGGAGGGCCGTGAAACCGAATCAGGTCGCGGGCCCACCGACCTGTTCGCCCTTGCCGACAGCATGGCGGACGGCGTCGGTGGCGCGGTGACGATCGAAGACCGCTTATCGCAGTTGCTCGCCTACTCGCGGCTGCAACAGCACGCCGACCAGGCGCGAATGGACACCATTCTGCGACGCCAGTCGTCGACGCCGTTGCACGAGCTGTTCGAAAGCCAGGGTGTCTTTGCTCACCTCGCCCGCAGCGATGAGCCGTTGTTCGTCGCCGGGGACTCCGCGCACGGCCTGTCGGGTCGCATGGTCACCGCGGCCAGAGCCGGTCGCGAACTGCTCGGTTCGGTGTGGGTGAGCACTCCGACACCGCTGACGGGCCCTCGACTTGCCGCGTTGGTGACCGGAGCGCGCACGGTGGCCGTCCATCTGTTGCGGTCGCGAGCGAGTGCGGACCTGGAGCGCCAGGTGGAATCCGAATTGGTCATGCGACTACTCGAAGGCGCACCCGACGCGGCGACCATCGTGAGCAAACTGGGCCTGCCGCCGGGTCCACTACGGGTGATCGCGGCGCACGGCCGGGTTGGTGGCGAGCCCGACGCGGCGCTGCTGCTGTTGCTGTTCGAACGGGCGACAGCGGGTTTCGGATGGTCGCGCCCGGGGCGCAGCGCCCTGGCCGACAGCGCCATCTACACGGTGCTGCCCGGTCAGGAGGTCGCCAGCGCGCGTCGATGGCTGAGTTCGCTGCAGGCGGCCCTACCGGAGAATGCCGAAACCTGGGCAGGGATCAGTAGTGTCGTCTACGCCGCGGAGGCGTCCATTGCACAGGCCGAAGCCGACGAGTGCCTGGCGCTCCACGAGACCCGCTCACCCGCCGGAGATCCGCCGGCCTACGACGAAGACTGGCCCGCGCTCGTACTGCAGCGACTCCGGACCGTGGCCCGCGCCCGCGGGATCCCCGACCGGGGGCCGATCGCAGAACTGCGCCGACACGACGACGCTCAATCGACGCAATATGTCGCGACGCTGCATGCGTGGGCCGAGGCGATGGGCGATCTCGCCCAGGCCGGCGCAACGCTGGGGGTACACGAGAACACTGTCCGCAACCGCCTTCGCAAGATCGCCGAGATGGTCAGCCTGGATCTCAACGACGCACGCACACGGACGGCGCTGCTCGTCGAGTTCGCGGCCGCCGACCCACCGCAGTGTCGAGATCGTACAATCTGACCCGCACTGATTGTCGTAGCCGGACAACACAACGGTCGCGCGGCGAGACATCCTGTGGGTGTCGGATTACTCAGCAGCGCGGAGGTACCAGGTGTGTCACCCCCTCTTGCTGAGTGCTGTCGATCCACTGCGATGACCGCCCGAATCGACTGACCACGAGCCGTCGCCCCTGCCGGGGTATCCCGCCGTCCGAGGCGGTGACGTCGACTTCCCGCCTCGGACGGCAATCCAACGAAATTCCCTCAAACCCGTGAAATAGCAACGGAGACAACTCATGACATTGACACAGCGCGCCTGGATATCAAGCCATGCCTACGAACGGTTGCGCGCCGAGCTGTCCACCCTGCAATCTCTGGAACGGGATCACCTCGTCGGTGCCGGCGATCTTGATCAGAACCTGGCCGCCATCAAACATGCCCGACGAGTCCGGATGCAGCACATCCACGAACTGCTGGTCAATGCTGTTGTCGGCGAGGATCCGCCGAACGACGGCGTCGCCGAACCGGGAATGGTCTTGACGATTCGCTACGAGGACACCGGCGAGATCGAGACGTTCCTGTTGGGCGTTCGCGGCGCAGAACTTGACGACCTGGACATCTACTCCGTCGAATCCCCGATGGGCGCCGCGATTCTCGGCCGTCGGGCTGGAGAGCAGCTGTCATTCTCCACACCCGGCGGCAGAATCGTCCGCGCGACGCTCCTGGAAGCCGTGCCCCATGGACTACACAACAGGTCGTCCTGACACCCACGTCAGACGGCAACCGCCTCCTGGAGTGATGCCCGGGTCAACCGAGCGTCCAGTGACCTGCGGCCCGCCCCCACGGCAAGGAGGTAAAGGCTGCCGGCCAACATGGCCCATTCCAGCCGGGACTCGTGCAGGAAGTCCCACACACCGTGCTCACCTGGATAAAGCGCAGCCGAACCCCACAGCAGCGGGAACTTCGTGGTGGTCAACGCACCGATCATGTCGACGATCATCGGCAGCACCGCCAACCTCGTGATCAAGCCGAGCACAATCAGCAGGCCACACCCGATTTCGAACGCACCGTCGAGGTTCGCCAACGACGCCGCCGCGGGGATGCCCACCTTGTCGAAACGCCCGACACCCAGCTGTTCGGGCCTCAAGTACTTCAGCACGCCTTCGACGATGAAGATCAGCCCCACGTACAGGCGGATGAGAATCACTGACCCGGGTGCATCGGTCGACATCAGCTCGGTCACCGAATAGTTGCGTTGGAGCTTCATGGTTGGACTACCTTTCCCCTCGGCCGCCGGATGCGGCATCGTCAAAGGGATAGGCAGTGGGGTTACACA
>CAMFLL010000613.1 GCA_945957405.1 uncultured Mycolicibacterium sp.
AGATTCGCCTTAGTCTCGTGGGCTCGGAGATGTGTATAAGAGACAGGCGCCGGGCGTGCCGCCATCAGGCGGGCCTTGGCGGCATCGCGCTCGGCGGCGAGTTGCGTGATCTGGCCCTGCTGGTCGGCGAACTTCTGCTGCGCGGCGGTCAGCGCGGCGACGGCGTCGTCCTGGCTGCTCTGGGCCGCACCGGCGGCGTCGTCGGCCTTCTGTTTGGCCAGGCGCGCCAGCGATTCCTTGTTCACCTGCTCGGTGCGGGCCCGCTGCAGGTTGTCCATCACCTGCTGCGAGCTGGCCGCCACGGTCTGATCTGCGGTCGCACTGGCGATGATGTCGTCGGGACTGGTCGCCGTCAGATAGGAGCTGGACGGCCCGGCCACATACGATGCCGCCGCGAACGCGTTGAACCGGCGTTGCGCGTCCGCGATGGCGGCGTCGGCGTCCTTGACGGCCTGCTGCCCGGAGTCGACCGCGAGTTGTGCGGTGGCGGCGTTGTCGCGGGCGGTCTGCACATCGACGAGTGCCTTGTTGACACTTTCCTGCTGGGCCTGGATCTCACCGCCCAGGTCCTGCAGGCGCTGATTGGCTTCGGCGACATCGGCGATGAGCGAAGCGAGGCTCGTCGGGTTGCTGTCGGGTTCGGCGTTCGCGATGACGGGCGGAACCAGCCCCGGCGTGCCCAGTACGAGGGCGATCGTGACGAAGGGAGCGGCGCGATGGATGCGTTTCAACATGCGACTCGCGTCTCCTCGTGACTCAGCTCAACCGGATGGCCCCCGCGCCCCCTCGTGACGATGACAACGGCTGATTCGGTCACAGGTAGCACACCTACATCAATAGGCACCCTTCGCACCGTACGTCACAGCTGCCTCTAAAGAAACTTTCGTCACAAATTACAGGAATGTGATTAAACGAATGTGACCGGACGGTGACCGGAGAGATGCAATTCGGAAATAGCCGAATTCAACGGATCGCGGGAATTGAAACTCAGTCTGAGTCGGAAGAAACGTTGTCTGCCTGGACCTTCGGGGCCTCGGCGGCGCGGCTGCGGACCTGCAGAACTCGTGTCACAACTGCGGCAAGGAATACGCCCAAAGTGAGGACTATGGTCGATCCCGTCCACGGGAAGTCGGGCGTATTCAACTGGCTCACAAAATTCTGCGCGGACTGCACGGGATTGCCGGTCTTGGCAAGATCCTCGCCGGCCTCCAGCGTCACGCGGTCGAACGTCGGACTGTAGGTGCCGGCCGAGCTCGGGCTGAGCACCAGGACGGTCGCACCGGGGTTGGCCTGGCCGACCTCGGTGGCCATGTCACGTAGCGGGGTGTCGATGCCGGTGTTCCCGTTGATCGCGACGATCTTCAGATCGATACCGTCGGCCTTGGCGTCGGAGACCACCTGGCGCAGCTGGCCGAGCTGCTCGGGTGTGACCGCCCTGGCGCTCACGCCGTCCTTGGCGACATCGGACTGGACGATGTCCATGCACCTGTTCGGCGGCTCGCCGGGCGCCAAGGTGACGCCGACCGTCGAACACACCTCCACCGGGATGTACGACGGCAGGAAATGGAACACGTGCGGTGCGGTCACCTGCCGAACGGTAATCGATGGATCGTCCACCGGGTGGCAGCACGCGCCTTGCAGCGCAACACTGGAACCGGCCAGGCACGCCGCTCGAAACCCGCCCCCCTGGTTTGCAGGACAAGCGTACTGTTAAGATGTGCGGGTACCGCAGGCACAGCCCGTCTGCGGTGAAAACTAAACGCCGGGAGTTGATGTGACCAGCAAGAATTCCTTTGGAGCGCACGACACGCTCAAGGTCGGAGACAACAGCTACGAGATCTACCGCCTCGATGCGGTGCCCGGTACCGAGAAACTCCCCTACAGCCTCAAAGTGCTCGCCGAGAACCTGCTCCGCACCGAAGACGGCGCGAACATCACAAAGGAACACATCGAGGCCATCGCCAATTGGGACCCCTCGGCCGATCCGAGCATCGAGATCCAGTTCACTCCCGCACGCGTGCTCATGCAGGACTTCACCGGCGTGCCGTGCATCGTCGACCTGGCCACCATGCGCGAGGCCGTCGCGGCCCTCGGCGGCGACCCGGACAAGGTCAACCCGCTGTCGCCCGCGGAGATGGTCATCGATCACTCGGTCATCCTGGACGTGTTCGGCCGCGCCGACGCGTTCGAGCGCAACGTCGAACTCGAATACGAGCGCAACGGTGAGCGGTACCAGTTCCTGCGCTGGGGTCAGGGCGCCTTCGACGACTTCAAGGTGGTGCCGCCGGGCACCGGCATCGTGCACCAGGTGAACATCGAGTACCTGGCACGCGTCGTGATGGTTCGCAACGGAGTCGCCTACCCGGACACCTGCGTGGGCACCGACTCGCACACCACGATGGAGAACGGCCTCGGCGTGCTGGGCTGGGGCGTCGGCGGTATCGAAGCCGAGGCCGCCATGCTGGGCCAGCCCGTCTCGATGCTCATCCCGCGGGTCGTCGGCTTCAAACTGACCGGCGAGATCAAACCCGGTGTGACCGCCACCGACGTGGTGCTGACCGTCACCGACATGCTGCGTAAGCACGGCGTGGTCGGAAAGTTCGTCGAGTTCTACGGCAAGGGTGTCGCCGAGGTCCCGCTGGCCAACCGCGCCACGCTGGGCAACATGAGCCCCGAATTCGGTTCCACCG
>CAMFLL010000614.1 GCA_945957405.1 uncultured Mycolicibacterium sp.
GCCGGCGGGGGGATTTTCGATCTGCGTGCGCGACGGTGTCGACTCCGTCGCCAGACGGTTGATCGTGCCGGCAAAGGCAGCGTTGTCGACCGGAATCTCAGTGCGTGAACTGCTCGTGGTCACGGCGATGACGCTACGCCGACTCCACGCCTCACATCGCCGCATCACACCGGAGATCGAACTCAGACACGTCTGGGATGTGCTGGATTAGGCTCGGTAGAAGGCGGTTAGCCGAAGCCTACGACCGCACAGCGTGAAAGCGCGATTGGAGATGAGTCGGTGGATCCTGTCGACGACGCACTACTGACGACGCCGGCAAGTCCGGATGTGATCGCGACCGGCCTGGAGGCCGACGGGTATCAGCTGGGAATTTCGGCCTACTGCTGGGGTTATCCGCTGGTTCGCATGGAGCGGATCGTTCGGTCGTATTCCGACGTTTCCTCGGGGGTTTCGGAGACCAGTTATCGCGCTCCGATCAACAAGATCGGGTGGGCGGGCGAGCTTGCGACCTCGTCGGTCACGGACATGCCGACTGCCAACAACGACACGCTGTACTTGAGTGCTGTCGTGATGCTCGAGGAACCGTTCGTGTTGTCAGTACCTGATACGGCGGACCGTTACTACGTCATCGATGTCTTCAACATGTGGCAGGAGTTGGAGCACTACATCGGGCGAAGGACCACAGGCACTACGGCTGGACACTATGTGCTGGTGCCTCCCGGATGGTCCGGTTCGGTTCCGGCGGACGCGACGCGGCTCGATGTGTCGACGACCAAGGTGTGGTTGTGGGGACGGTTGCGGTTGGCCCAAGGTGAGCCGATCGCCTCGGTACACGCCCTTCAGGATCAGTTCACGTTGGTGTCGGCAAGCGGAACCGCCGTGCGGGCGCGTTTGTCGGCATTGCCGTCGATCGGCGGCAATGACCTCGGATTCTTCGAGCACCTCGCATACGCGCTGTCGGCGAACTCCGTTCGGCCCGCTGACGAAGCACTGTTTGCCCAATTCGCTCGGATTGGACTGACAGCAAAGGGTTTCGACGCGAACTCGCTGCCGCGCGCGACCCGCCGCGGTTTGGTGCGCGCGTTGGCCGACGGACCGTCGGTGGCGATCTCCTCGTTCGCGAGTATGGCTACGGTGCGCAATGGGTGGAATTGGGTGACCGGGCTGGACGACTTCGGCTTCAACTACCCGCTACGCGCCTTGGTTTCTGGACCGTACCTTGGCGGGCAGGGCGAACACGAGGCCATGTATCCGATTCGGTACATCGATGCGGATGGCCAGACCCTCACCGGCGCAAACAAATACAGCATGACGATGAGCGAGCTTCCACCGGTGGACGCCTTCTGGTCGTTGACCATGTACAACGCGGACGACAAGATGCTGGTCGACAACCCGATCCACCGTTACAAAGTGGGAACAGACACCGACGATCTGAAGACGGGCACCGACGGATCGGTCACCGTCACAATCCAGCACGAAAAGCCCGACGCCCTCACGGAGCCGAATTGGCTTCCCGCGCCGAGGGGGGAATTCTATCTGGTCCTGCGGCTCTATCAGCCCACGGACGCGGTCCTCGATGGCACTTGGGAGCTGCCGCAGGTGAATCGCCTGTGCTGACGGCGGCGTGCGACGCCGGATGTAGCGTCGCGGTGAGGAGGCCTAGCATCGTTGAGACAGGTGATCGAACAAAGGACGCCGATGTGGCTGAGCTCAATCGCACCAAGTTGCCAATAGATGATCCGATATTCACCGGGACCGTCGGTGCGACCTATCAGGACTCCACTGAAGCCTGGCCTCAGCCGCCGAAACCGCCGGCAGGGGCACCGAATGTGGTGATCGTCGTCCTCGATGACGTGGGGTTCGGTCAGACCGGCACATTCGGCGGCCCCGTACCCACTCCAGCGCTGGACAAGTTGGCATCAAAAGGTCTGAAATACAACAGGTTCCATACCACTGCGATATGCGGGCCGTCCCGTGCGGCGTTGCTGACGGGACGCAATCACCACAACTGCGGGTCGGGATTCCTGGCCGAGTGGGCCACCGGGTTCCCCAGCTACACCAGCATGATCCCGCAATCGACCGCCACGATCGGCAGGATCCTGAAGGACAACGGCTACAACACGTCGTGGTTTGGCAAGAACCACAACACCCCCGACTGGGAATCCAGTGTGGTAGGTCCGTTCGACCGCTGGCCCACCGGGTTGGGCTTCGACTACTTCTACGGGTTCATCGGGGGCGAGACCAATCAGTACTACCCGGTGCTGTTCGAGAACACCGTCGCGGTCGAACCCGCGACGTCGCCGCAGGACGGCTACCACTTCATGACCGACATGACTGACAAGGCCATCGGGTGGTTGCGGTACAGCAAGTCGGTCAATCCCGACAAGCCGGTCCTGATGTACTTCGCTCCCGGCGCCATGCACGCCCCGCACCTCGTCGCAGCCGAATGGCGCGAGCGATTCGCCGGGCAGTTCGACCACGGCTGGGATGCTGTGCGGGAAGAGACGTTTCAGCGGCAACGAGCGTTGGGCGTCATACCCGCCGAAGCGGAGAACACCCCGCGTCCGGAATGGTGTCCGGCGTGGGGCGCGCTGTCGTCCGACGAGAAACGCCTCTACGCCCGGTTCATGGAGAACTA
>CAMFLL010000615.1 GCA_945957405.1 uncultured Mycolicibacterium sp.
GCAATACAAGCCCGACTTCTACCAGTTGCGGGATCGGGTCAAAGTGCTTGTGCGGCTCGGTGATTACTCGGTCCACGGCAACGTGGTGCTGATCGCAGGCTACTCCAGTGCACCGATCGACCCGCAACGTCTTCTGTCCTCAGCCCGGTGAGCAGCGCCGGTCCACTCCAAGGAATTCAACATGCATAACGCAACTGGCGTACGCCTGGGGCATCTCTCCAGAGGCCGCGTCCTGGCCGTCACTGCCGGCGGATCGGTTCTCGAGTACTACGACTACGCGCTCTACGGACTGGCCGCCGCACTGATCTTCAACAAGCAGTTCTTTCCCGATGTCTCACCAGGAGTGGGCATCATTCTGTCCTTCGCGACGTTCGCGTCGGGGTCGTTGGTCAAACCGCTCGGATCGCTGGTTTTCAGCCATTTCGGCGACAAGGTCGGCCGCGCCCGCGTCCTGTTCCTCACGATGATCATCCTCGGGGTCTCGACCACCGCCATCGGACTGTTGCCCAACCACGCCAGCATCGGCGTGTGGGCACCGCTCGCCCTCCTTGCGCTGCGGCTCATCCAAGGGTTTGCAGCCGGCGCGGAAATGCCCGGCTCAGCAGTGTTCGGGGTGGAAGCAGCTCCCGAGGGCAAGCGGGGACTCTACGGTAGCTTCACGTCATTCGGCTCGGGCGTGGGCGCCACACTCGCCGTTTTTGTGTTCATGGCCCTGACCGCGACCCTGGGTTCGGATGCCGTCGAACAATGGGCGTGGCGGATCCCGTTCCTGTTCGGGGCAGTAATCCTGGTCTTCGTGTGGGTAGCCCGCCGCGGGATCACGGCCATAGAGAAAGAAGAATACGACCGACGGGACGACATCCCCGACGTTCCATTGCGGGAAGTACTGCGCGACTACAAGAAAGCGTTCTTCGGCTGCCTCGGCGTCTACCTCGGCTATGGGGCATGCTCGGGGATCGGTGCCGTGTACTTCCTCACCTACATGAAGCAGAACGGATTCTCCAGCGGTGAAACCCTGCGTGCCCAGCTCGTGTTCCAGCTTCTCATCATTCCCCTGGTGCCAGTGGTGGCGATCATCTCGGACCGGACGAACAGACGAACGCTCGTGGTCATCGGCGCCTTCTGCAGCGCTGTGGCCTTCACGCTCTTCTTCGTCAAAGCGCCGTCTGGCAGCCTGATCACGGCGTGCGTGCTGATCGGTGTCGTCGCTGTCGCGATTGTCCTGATGTACGGCGGCATCCTCGCCTTCCTGACCGAACAGTTCCCGCGCCGGGTCCGCTACTCCGGAATGGGAGTCTCGTTCTCGATCGGATCGGCCATCGGCGGCGGGCTTTCGCCGGTACTCGCCGCCGTGGTCATGCAAGCCTCCAACGGCAACGCCGTGGCCATGTCCGCGTCGACGCTCGTATGGTGCGTCATCGCCGGCGGTTCGGCATTGCTGCTTAAGAACCATTCGAAGACGTCGAACGCCGAACTCGACGCGCAGCCGCCATCGGAAGCAGGTGCCGCATCGACCCCGTCCACCCCAGCCGCCGAGTTGCAACACTGAAAGGACGACGAGCATGCCGTTTTTGACAACGGGGAATGGCTCCGCGTACTACCGGCATTGGTCAACCCCACAACCTCAGGCCATCGCGGTACTCCTCCACGGTCGCGGTGAACACTCGGGCCTCTACCACCGATTCGCCGCACATCTGAACCAGCGTGGCATCGACGTATGGGGACTGGATCACCTCGGGCACGGGCATACTGGCGGGCCGCCGGAATCGATGTGCGACCTGAACCGTGCTGCCGACACTGCGGCCCGCCTCATCGCACAGGCGAATGCCACAGCGCCCGGACTTCCGGTCGCCCTCATCGGACACTCGCTGGGCGGCCTCACAGCTGCGCTCACCGTGAGCACACATCGCCCAGAACTCGGCTGCCTGGTGCTCAGCGGCACGCCCCTGCGACGCGAACTCGGCCATATGGCAACGCATTTCCCAGACGGGCCGCCCACCATGTCGCTGGATGCGGCATACCTCGATGCCGTCGAAGTCGATCCCCTGATCTCCCGAGAACCCATCGACGCGTTGACCATCGACCGGGCTTATATCGCCGCACTGGACCAACTCAAACAGTCGGCCGGAACCTTCTCGCTACCAGTGCTTCTGGTCAATGGGGAGCATGACGAAGTCGCCCCGCCGTCAGTCACCGCGCAGTGGGTTCAGCGGCTACCGGACGCACGCCAGGTGGTGGTACCGGGCGCCTTTCACGACGTGCTCAACGACGTCTGTCACCATGAGATCGCCGACCTGGTCGCCGACTTCATCGTCGAGCACCGCGGGCTCGACACGGAAGTGCTTGGTTGGAGTGGAATCGGCCGAGTGACTCCTCAGCCGTTGGCGTGACACAGTTCTGAGGAGGTCGCTGCTGGGCGGATCACCATGGCGCAGGTGTCGCGGCCAGGCCGGACGGTCCTTGTGCACAGGTCGGAATCCTGCGATTGCGAAGACTGTGGCAAGCGCAGTGCCGATGAACAGGAAGGTCATGAGGTTGAGGACCAGACCGACGAGCGCCGCACGCGCGGGCACACCGCGGCAGCCAACGCCTGTCTCTTATACACATCTGACGCTGCCGACGAAGAGGATAGTGGGG
>CAMFLL010000616.1 GCA_945957405.1 uncultured Mycolicibacterium sp.
CCCCCTCTCCTCTTCGTCGGCAGCGTCAGATGTGTATAAGAGACAGGTATCGGTGTGCAGCGCGCCCTTGACGGTGAGAGCGAGCGACGGCAGGCGATCCGCGTCCGCATCGGCATCCACATGGGCCGCTCGGTCCGGCGCGGTGATGACCTGTTCGGACGCAACGTGGCGATGGCGGCGCGTGTCGCCGACGAGGCCGGCGGCGGCGAGATCCTGATCACCGAACCGGTGCGCGACGCGGTCGAAGGCAGGCCCGACATCGCGCTCGACCCGCCCCGGGAGGTCGACCTCAAGGGGCTGCGCGGCAGCCACGACGTCTTTCCCGTCCGCGGCCGCTAACGTCGAAGCATGCGTCGCATCATCATCACCGCGCTCGGAGTGGTCGTCGCCCTCTTCGGACTGCTGTTCTCGCTTCAGGGATTCGGCGCCGTCGGCGGCAGCCCGATGAGCAACACCACGACGTGGTCGGTGCTGGGGCCGATCATCGCGTTGATCGGGCTGGCCATCGCTGTGGTCGGGCTGCGTAGTAGGTAGCCGTCGGTCAGATCAACCCGTCGTCGACCAGGTGCCAGTAGTGGCGGCCCTGCGGCGTCAGTTCGCATGACTTGCGGCCCATCGCGGCGTGGAACATGTGCGGAGCGTCGACCGGGCGGACCAGGTTGGCGCTGACATAGTCCTGCAGCACCGCGAACACCGCCGTGTGGGCGGGATCCGGCGGCGGGATCGAACTGTCTTCGAGTTGTTCCTTGAACCGTTCCGGTTCGTAGGTCGGGTCCAGCGGGAACCGGCTCTCCGGCGTCGCGAAATGAACGGTGAGTTCCCGCAGCCTGCCGGGCGTGACGGTCGGGTCGACCTCGCGCAGCGAGACGAACTTCGTCACGTTGGTCTTGAAGACGGGCCGCTGTTTCCAGGGGCCCAGCGACTGGTCGATGTGCGCGTACACGCTGCCGGGCGTGATGTCCCCGACGACGTTGGCGGCCGCGCCTTCGAGTGCGTCGACCAGCAGCCCGGTGAACAGACCGGAGCCGTTGCTCTCGGCGGCGTACTGCTTCTCGGTGGAGGCGGTCAGGATCGTCACGCCGTCCTTGATCTCCGAGACGTCACTGTGCAGAGCATTACTACCCGTGACACCGCTGTGGCAACTGTCGAGGATCACGACGCGGTTGGTGGCGGTGCAGTTGTTGGCGAACGCCATCACCTCGGCCAGCGACAGGCCGTCGTCGCCCTGTGCGCAGTCGCTGGTGCACAGGAACCCGCCGGTGCTGTCGACGTGTCCGTGGCCCGCGAAGTAGAACAGTGCGATCTCGAGATCCTCGGTGACGAACAGCTCTTCGACGGCCTCCCTGAGCTGATGCCGCGATATCGCGTCGTTGTCGCTCGCCGCGGTGAGCAGTCGGGGAGTGATGAAGTTGAGGTCGCCGTCTGTGGTGCCGTGCCGCTGGAGGACGGCGCTGACTCTGCCGGCATCCGTGGAACACCCGTGCAGGGCAGACAGGTACTCGTAGTAGTCGATACCTACGACAAGCGCTTTCCGCATGGCCGGGTGCCCACCCCCAATTGTCCCGGCCGCAACTTTATCGCCGAGCGCATCGTCGCCGCGCTACAACTCGCGGTGGAGTTCTCGCACGGCTTCGATGCGCGACTGCAACTGATCGCGCGTGGCCGCCGCCACCGGTGGCCCGCCGCACCGGCGGCGCAGTTCATTGTGGATCCAGCCGTGCGGTTTGCCCGACTTGTGATGGGTCGCCGACACCAGGGCGTTGAGTTCGCGACGAAGCTCGCGCAGCTGGCCGTGCGTCGTGGCCAACTGCGGCATCTCGCCTGATGCGGTCCGCTTCTGCAGCTGTTCGTCCTGCCTGCGGCTCAGCAGGTCGCGCATCTGGCTGGCATCGAGCAGGCCGGGAATACCGAGGTAGTCGGCCTCCTCCTCACTGCCCGCCGGTGTGGCGGTGCCGAACGACGAACCGTCGAAGATGACCTGATCGAGTTCGGCGTCGGCCCCCAGTGACTCGAAACCGTTGTCGAGTTCGTCCTTCTCGTCCTTGCGCTGTTCGGCGAGTTCGGCGTCCAGCGGGTCGTCCTCGTTGACGCGGTGCGGTTTGCCCAGCACGTGGTTGCGCTGTTCCTCCAACTCGCTGGCCAACTGCAGCAGGTTGGGCACCGACGGCAGGAAGATGCTCGCGGTCTCGCCCGCGCGCCGCGATCGCACGAACCGGCCGATGGCCTGCGCGAAGAACAGCGGTGTCGACGCGCTGGTGGCGTACACGCCGACGGCCAGGCGTGGCACATCGACTCCTTCGGACACCATGCGCACCGCCACCAGCCACCGGGTGCTGGCCGCGGAGAACTCGGTGATGCGCGCCGACGAGCCGGGGTCGTCCGACAGCACGACGGTCGGGGCCTCGCCGGTGATCTTGAGCAGCAGGGCGGCGTAGGCGCGCGCGGCGGTCTGGTCCGTCGCGATGATCATCCCGCCGGCGTCGGGCACGTGTTCACGCTTCTGCCGCAGCCTGATGTCGGCGGCGGCGATGACGGCAGGCATCCACTCACCGGCCGGGTTCAGCGCGGTCCGCCAGGCACGCGCATTCTGCTCGGCGCTCAGCGGTTCCCCGAGTCGCGCCGCATGCTCCTCA
>CAMFLL010000617.1 GCA_945957405.1 uncultured Mycolicibacterium sp.
GCCATGGCCTCGCCGACCCTGATCACGAGCCAGCTGGCGACCAGTGTGGTGGACAGTTCACCGAGTGTCAGCAGGGCGGCGATGAACGCGGCCTGCGCGTTGCTGGCGCCCATGTGCAGCGCCAACACCGGGATGACCGGGATGACCGCGCCGCGGCCCGTCGCGTAGAACAGGTTCGGCGCCAGCACCGCGGGGAAGAGGATGCCCCACGGCAACCGGTCCTTTGTCGTCATGCGGCGCAGGGTGTTCCGCGGTGCCACTTTTCGAGTCGATCCACGTCGTATACTGTAGGACACGATAGTCGGCGATGTCAGTAGGGTGCAGCCAATCAGCCCCGCCCGCCTCAGCCCACACCGAGGAGAATCCATGCCCGTCTCAGAAGTTCCGGTATGGATTGTGCGCGGTGGCACCAGTAAGGGTGTGTTCTTCCGCCAAGAAGATGTGCCGCCCGCAGGTCCGCAGCGTGATGCGGTCATCATGGCCGTCATGGGCAGCGGGGATCCCCGCCAGATCGACGGACTGGGCGGTGCCGATGTCCTGACGAGCAAGATCGCCATTGTCGGGCCGTCATCGGTGCCCGACGCCGACGTCGACTACACATTCGGCCAGGTCGGTGTCGAACGGCTGGCGATCAGCTGGGCCGAGAACTGCGGCAACATCTCCTCGGGGGTCGGGGTGTTCGCGGTCCTACAGGGTCTGGTGAAGCCGGCCGACCCGGGCGCCCGCGAGGTCACGGTTCGCGTCAACAACATCAACACCGGCAAGATCCTCCTGTTACGGGTGCCGTTGGTCGACGGAACACCCGGTGTCGCAGGTGATCTGGCGATCGCGGGCGTGCCGGGCACCGGCGCCGAGATCAGAATGGACTTCTCGAGGACCACCGGCGCGATGACCGGGAAGATGCTGCCGACGGGCGCTCCCAGCGATCAGCTCTACGTCCCGGAACTGGACCGCTCGATCACGGTCTCGATCGTCGACGTCGCCAACGCCGCGGTCTTCTTCCACGCCGCCGATGTCGGCCTCAAAGGTACCGAGGGACCCGCGGAGTTCACTCCCGAGATCCTGGACCGCTACCTGTTCATCCAGTGTGCTGCGGCGAAGCTGATCGGTATGGAGACCGAGAACGGATTCCCGCGGCCCGTTGCCGTCGCGGCGCCGCAGTCCTACACCGACTACATGACCGGTAAGACCATCACCGCCGACGATGTCGACATGCTGGGCCGGCGCGTGATCCTGCCGCCGCCCAAGCTGCACAAGGCTTTTGCGGGCACCGGCGCCACCTGTACCGCGGTCGCCTCTCGGCTCGAGGGCACCGTCGTCCACGATGTGACGCGTCAGTCGTCGGACGGAACATTTCGGCTCGGCCATCCCACCGGCGTCTTCCCGTTGCGGGTCGACGTCCGTGACGGTGTGGTGCACGAGGCGTCGTTCTCCCGCACAGCGCGTTTGATGTACGAGGGCACCTGTTTCATCCGCACTACGAAAGGGGTCACTCGGTGACCGACATCCTCCCGCTCGAGGGAGTGCGCGTCCTGGAGATATCGCAGGGCTGGGCCGCGCCGCTGTCCGGTAAGCTGCTCGTCGACCTCGGCGCCTCGGTGGTGAAACTGGCCACCGCCGGTGAAATCGACCGCGGGACAGACGATGTGGTCGATGCACTGGGTCCAGAAGAGGCCGGCTACGCCAAGCGCATGATCGATGCGGGCAAGCGTGTCGTGCCGCTGGCGGATCAGGATGAGGCGGCGCTGTCCGCGCTGCTCGCGCGGGCCGACGTGGTGCTCGGTGACAGTGCGGCATTACAGCGCCTCGGGGTCGAGCAGCGGGTCGGTGCGGCCACCGTTGTGTGCGCCATCTCGCCCTACGGCTCGACGGGCCCGCTTGCCGGGCACGTCGCCAGCGATTTCACGTTGCAGGCCGCCAGCGCCATCATGGCCACCACGGGCCAGCCCGGTGGCGGCCCGGTGCGCGCCGGCACCGAACTCGGCGCCTCGGTCGCCGCGCTCTACGGATGTATCGGCGTGGTCGCCTCCCTGATCGAACGGCTGCGCTCGGGCCTCGGTCAGGTGGTCGAGGTGTCGACCTACGACTGCCTGGTGTCGACGCTGACCCAGTTCGCCAGCCGGGTTCTTGGCGGCGTGCCGCCGCTGAAGCGGTTGGGTAACCAGGGCGCCAACAGTGCGCCGTGGAATCTGTTCTCGTCGGGCGACGACCAGTACGTCTTCATCATCGCCGGTAGCGATCCCACGTTCGAGCGGCTGGCGAAGGTGATGGGCCGTGAGGAACTGCTCACCGACCCCAAGTTCGACACCCACATCCACCGTCGCGAGAACCGCGAGGAGATCACGGCGCTGGTGGCCGACTGGGCGGCGCACCTGCCGGCCGCGACCATCGTCGACGACCTGCGCGCGGCCGGCGTGCCGGTGAGCCTGGTGGCCACTCCCGCCCAGGTGATCGGCGACGAGCACTTCCAGAGCCGCACGCTGCTGGGTGCCGTCGAGCAGGACGGCCGCTCGTGGCCGGTACCGGGCACACCGCTGGCGATCGGGCGCCACTGGGACGGTGCGGCGCCCACGCCGCTCACGGTGGAGGACCTGTCTCTTATACACATCTCCGAGCCCACGAGACTAAGGC
>CAMFLL010000618.1 GCA_945957405.1 uncultured Mycolicibacterium sp.
GCGTCATAGTTGCCGGCCCGCAGGTCGGCGATCGCCGCGAGAGCCGCGACGCTGCCCGACGCGCAGGCGGCCTCGTGACGGCTCGCGGGTGCGCCCCACAGCGGCGCGCAGACGGTCGCCGGCATGGCGCCGAGGTGGCCCTGCCGGGCGAACATCTCCCCGAATGCGTTGGCGACGTGCACCACCTCGATGTCGGCGGCCGGTGTGCCCGCCTGCGCGAGGGTGTTCTCGACGATCTCGGCCGTGAGCCCCGCGAAGTCGATGCCTTCGCGGGTCAGGTTGCGGGCGAAGTCGCTCTGGTAGCCACCGAGAATCCAGACATCGACCATGACGCCGACGGTACTACAGCTAACAGAGCGACTAGGGGGAGTTGGGCGAGCCCGGTGACCCGAAAATCGGCAGGAGTGACGAGCGGACTTGAGCGGCGGCCCCGCCGGCTCGCGGTTTGAA
Source organism: uncultured Mycolicibacterium sp. (assembly GCA_945957405.1). GTDB lineage: Bacteria > Actinomycetota > Actinomycetes > Mycobacteriales > Mycobacteriaceae > Mycobacterium. Next base: position 451 of record CAMFLL010000618.1, read on the forward strand.
CCGACGAGACCTGGTGCCCTCGAAGGTCGACCCTCGGGAACACCTGTACATGGTCATTACCCCAGCGCTCCTGTCACAAACGTGACTGTCATCGGCGACATGTGCGACGCTTGAACAGTGACGGTCGAGTCAACGACGGGCCTGGCCCACAGGATGGCTGAGCTCGCGCGTGAGCTGGCAGTACCCCTGTCAGTGGACGACGTGCTGAGCGGTGTCAGCAAGACGGTTCTCGAGGTCATCCCGGGTGCCGACATCGCGGGGTTCCTGCTGTTCACCAAGGCCGGGAAGTACGAGACGATCTCCCCGACGTCCGACACCATGTACGAGATCGACCGGCTGCAGATCGAGAACGGTGAGGGGCCGTGCGTCGAGGCGGCGCTGGACGACCTGATCGTGCGCACCGAGGACTTTCAGCGCGAGCAGCGCTGGCCGCATTATTCGGCCGAGGTGCTCAAGCTGGGTCTGCGTAGCGCGTTGTCGTTCAAGCTCTACACCAGTCAGCGCAATGCCGGGGCGTTGAACATCTTCGCCTACGAGCCCCATGCCTTCGGTCCAGAGGACGAGGCGGTGGGGTCGGTCCTGGCCGCACACGCCGCCGCGGCCATCCTGGCGAGCAGACAGAACGAGCAGCTCCAGTCGGCCCTGAGCAGCCGGGACCTGATCGGCCAGGCCAAGGGCGTGATCATGGAGCGCTTCAACGTCGATGCGGTGCGTGCCTTCGAAATGCTGCGGGAATTGTCTCAGTCGGCCAACGTCAAGCTGGTCGACATCGCCAAACAGGTGATCGAGACCCGCGGGCGCTGAACGCCCGCGGGCCTGATCTCAATGGTCGTGCCCGTGGCCCCGACCATGCCCGCGGCCATTTCCATGTCCGTCGTCCCAGTACGGTCCGCGGGGCTCGTCGTACCACACCTGCACACCGGGAACCTCGACGCATGCACTGGCATACCCGTAGGGTCCACTCACGCAAAGGTCCGGATCGGCTGACGCTTGGCCTGCGCCGGCGACGGCAAACATCACCGGTGCCGCCAGCACACTCATACCCACTGCCGCTCTGCGAAATACGCTCGGCAACTTCACAACTCGCCTCCGGTTCGGTTCTGCCCCAACCGGTTCGACTCTACTAAAGCGCGTCTTTGATGTCGTTCTTGAGGGCCTCGGCCTGCGTGCCGAACACGGCCTGGACGTTGTTGCCGACCTCGATGACCCCGGCGGCGCCCAGCGCCTTCAACCGCGCCTGGTCGACCTTGCTCTTGTCGGCGACCTCCATCCGCAGCCGGGTGATGCAGGCGTCGACGTTGACCAGGTTCTCGCGCCCGCCGAAGGCCTCGATCAACTGCTCGGCTTTCGAGGTGGTGGCCGGCGGAGCCGTCACCGTGGCCGTCGCCGCTCCCGATCCGGCGGACACGGTGGTCGAGGACTCGCCACCTTCGCCCACGTTCGCCCGCTGTTCCTCATCGAAGTCTTCTTCGGGCTCGCGGCCCGGGGTGCGCATGTTCCACTTCGTGATCGCGAATCGGAACAGCAGGTAGTAGACGACGAAGAAGACCACGCCCATGACGATCAGCAGCGGGATGTTCTTCGCGGCGGGAGCGGTGCCGTACAGCAGGAGGTCGATGAGGCCCGCGGAGAACGAGAAGCCGAGATGGATGTCCAGCAGGTAGGCGATCGCCAGCGACAGCCCGGTCAGCACGGCATGGATGACGTAGAGCGGGAAGGCGACGAACATGAACGCGAACTCCAGCGGTTCGGTCACACCGGTCAGGAACGCCGTCAGCGCCGCGGCGGAGAGGATGCCGACCGCGACCTTGCGCTGTTTCTTGTTCGCCACGTGGATCATGGCCAGTGCGGCGGCGGGCAGCCCGAACATCAGAATCGGGTAGAAGCCCGCGGTCAGGTGCCCGGCGGTCGGGTCGCCCGCCGCGAACCGGGTGAGTTCGCCGGTGACGTTCTCGCCGCTGGGCGTCTGGTAGTCGCCGTAGAGGAACCAGATGTAGGAGTTCGGGATGTGGTGCAGACCCAGGGGGATCAGCATGCGGTTGGCAAACCCGTAGACGAATGCGCCGAATGCGCCCGCACCACCGATGAACTCGCCGAGGCCGGTGAGGCCGGCGTCGAAGATCGGATAGAAGTAGCTCATGGCGAACGCGATGAACAGGCTCGCCAGTGACACCACG
>CAMFLL010000619.1 GCA_945957405.1 uncultured Mycolicibacterium sp.
GTCGCCGACGATCAGTCAGAGTTCGAGTGCTGGCAGTGCAAGCAGCAATCCCCCGTGCCGCAACCCCCGCCCAGCCAGCTCGCCCTGGATCCGACCCGCTTCAAGTACGCCAAGACGGTTCTGACGGTTCTGCTACTGGCCACCGTTGCAGTGTTCTTCACCATTCAATTCCGCGAATCGGCACGGCAAATGGACGACGCACAGGACACCATCTTGATGATCTGCTTCCGCGAAGAGAACGGCGGCTACGCGCTGGGGTCGAATTCCCGTGGAGCGATCGCCGAGTGCGAAAGGGAACACGACGCCTTTGAAGGCGGACCTCGATGGCGAGCCATGAAAGCCAATCTCGACGACTGGGAGAAGTGCATCACCGAAGCCCGCGCCCAGATGGCCACCGGCAACTCCTCAAAGTTCGACGAATGCGACGAAATCTCCGACCGCTGAGACACTCTGATGCCGCAACTCGAAGGTCGACACAGCTGCTGCACCCACCGCGCTCTGTCAGAACAGGAACAGGGATATGCCGTGTTGGCGGCTTACAGCTGCACCGTGTCGATCAGCGCGATGACGTCGTCGTCGCCGCGGCGACGCAGCAGCGCGATGAGGTCGTCGGGGCGACACCGCAGGCTGCGGGCGAGGTCTACGTGCGGGTTGCGGACCGGTTTGCCGAGCAGGGCCCGCAGCCGCTGAGACGGGTGTTCGTCGGCGGGGATCCGTGTCGCGCGGACAGTGCTGTCGTGGATGTTGAATGCCAGCACGAGGGTGTCGCCGAGTTCGGCGCCCAGGCGGGTGGCCAGGCCGCGCAGCGATCCGACGCTGCCGCCGCTGGTCGCGGCCAGTCGCCAGAAGACGGTGATGTCGCCGCCTTTTCCGACGAACGTGCGTTGCTCACCGGGGCGGATCCCTAAAGCAGTGGCAACCCCCGGGTGGACGCTTTGTCCGGAGCCGCGCAGTGTGTCGGAGGTGACAGGGAGTGCGATGCGAATCTCTTTGCCGCCGTTGTGAAACGCGCCTCGAATCGCGTTGAGCGGCAGCGTAGCCGGCCAGCCGTCGCGTTTGGTGCGGCGGCGCACAATGCCGTTGTCGGTTATGAATCCCGGCGCGCTCATGTAGGTGCGGACGGAACTTTCGGCGATGTCGGGGAAAGCGGTCATGATGTCGTCGACGACGGATTGGATGTTGGCTGCGCCACCGGCGGCGTCGATGCGGGCTGCGATTTCGGAGTACACGCCGTGGTACTCGTCGATGTTCCAGCGGCGTAGTGCCCATGTCTGTTTGGTGGCGCGGTGGAAGCGCGGGTCATCCCAGAGCGCGACGCGGACCGACTTTTCGTGGCAGTCGATGGTGGCTGCAATCAGTGGCGCCGAGGCAGGGACTCCGGACAGGTGTAGCGCGGCTTCGATTTTGTCGGCGATGCTGTCACCCCAGCGCACCCAGCGGTCCCCGAACCGTCGCAGCCCTTCGTGGTGGGCGATGACGTCTGTGGTGGTGTCGGTGGGGATGCCGAGCGTGGTGAGTTCTTCGGTCAGTGCGGCGGTGGTGGGTGCCCCGAGGCGGTTGATCGTCTCGTCGAGGCGTTCGGCTGCGCGGCGTAGGGCGTCGGTGTCGGCCTGCTCCAGCCAGGCACCGCGGCGGGTGTAGGGGCCGGCGACGTGCAGCAGCAGTTGGCCGGCATCGCTGGCCAGCTCCAGGCCGAGATCGCGCACGGCGCGTCCGGCGGTGTGTTCGCGGGTTAGCGGGCCCAGGCGTTGGCGCAGCTGCTCGGCGTAGTCGCTGACAGCGGCGTGTGCGGGGTCGGCGAGCAAGTCTTGCAGGCGGCGGTAGGCCCGCGGGGTGGCGCGCTGCACGTTGACCTGGGTTGCGCCGAGCTTGTGGGCGGTGGCTGGGATGGTGAGCGGGTTCAGAGCCCAGACGCGTGACGAGAGCAGTCCGTGGTCGTAGGCGGTGAGGCGGTCGAGCAGTCTGCTGATCGTGGTGGCGGGGTTGAGGGGTTCGTCGTCGTTTCGGGTGGCGCGTGCTGTGGCGACGGCTTCGTGGGCGGCGATGACGATCGCGCGTACCGTGCCGATGCCGCCCTTGGGGCGGTTGACCAGGGTGTCGATGGTCTCGCCGGACAGGTCCGACCAGGTGGTGAAGTCGGTGCCGTAGAAGGTGCGCGCCCGGCCGGGCAGCCAGGCGTAGGGGATGGCCTGATCGGCGATCTCGCTGAAACCGTCGACCAACTCGTTGATCGCGGCGTCGGTGCGGGTGCAGATGTGTTCCCACCAGTGTGTGGAGTCGAGGTTCTCGCTGAGGGTGGTCATGAGGGGCTTCGCCGGATCCGTTTGCCTTCCTCGAATAGCCACCGCTCTACGGTGTCGCGGCGGCCGAGGTGGTGTTCGTCGACCCACCTGCCGAGCAGGGTGGCGTAGCGCTGGTAGGCCGTGGCCAGCCAGCCTTTGAGTGGCAGTGAGGCCCAGCCGCAGGTCTTCTGCAGGGCCAGGGCGACGTTTTCGTCGAGGATGCAGCACGGATGGTCGGGGTGGCCAGCGCCGGCGAAGTACAGGTACTTGGTGAAGAACGCTGGCCCGAGGTCGGAGATGGCGGTGCGG
>CAMFLL010000620.1 GCA_945957405.1 uncultured Mycolicibacterium sp.
CGCCGGTCGGCGTGCTGCATCGCCTCCGCGACGTCGGTGGCCTCAGAGGGTACCAACACGCTTCCGTAGCAGTTGCCGATGGTGGACGACTCGCTCCGGTCGGTGAGTGCTGCTGCGGCGGCCGTCAGTGCGCGGTCGCGCTGTTGAGAGCCGCCCGTCAGAAGCAGGCAGAACTCGTCGCCCCCGATGCGGTACGCGCATCCGGTCGGCCCCATGGCGCTGGATAGCTTGGCGCCCAACCGAACCAACAGTGCGTCGCCGGCCGGATGACCGTAGGTGTCGTTGTAGGGTTTGAGGCCGTCGAGGTCGAAGATCGCGAACAGAACGGGGTGCTCAAGGGTTGCTTCGGCGAACAGTGCTTCGGCGTCGCGCCGTAGTTTGCGACGGTTGCCCAGGCCGGTCAGGGGGTCGGTGACCGCGTCGTGTTCGCTGAGCTCGATCATGGCCAGGTGCGCGCGGATGGTGAGCGCGAAGCGCGCCACCACCGCGAACAGCGTCAGCGTCGTCAGGACGATCGCCAACACGTTGTGGGTCCGCATGAGCGCTGCGTAACCCGCGAAAACGACCGTCATGAGTGCGAACATGACGGGAAACGCGATGACGCTCGTCGGCTTCACGGATTTGTCCAGTCGCGGCACGGGCGGTGCCCATGCGGCTGCGGCGGTGATCAGCAGCACCGCGAGCAGCCAGTAGGAGTCCAGCGGCCCCGCGGGTACGAACGTCCCCTTCACCACAGCCGACATGAACAGGGTGTCATCGATCGCCAGCGCGACGAAGCCGAGGATCAGCGTGACGAGTGCGCCCGACGGGCGCCACCCGAGCAGCGCGCACGCACCGATCCCGAATCCGATCGCAAGCAGATCGCCCATGACGAACACCAGGTTTCCCGGTGAGCCTGCCAGCGGGGCGAGCGGGTCAATGACGACGTCGAAGACGATGACGACACCTACGGAGGCCACGGCCAGTCCACCGATCACGCCGTCCAGCCGGAGATCCGCCCGCGGCCAACGGCGCTGCACGCCCGCGAGGCGCCAGAGCGCCAACAGTGCGGCCGGATACAACATCCACGCCAACAGGTCGGGCACAGCCGGAAACCCCGAGGGCAACGTGACGACAGCCAGCACCGCCGCGCCCAGCGCGTAGAACGCCAATCCCACGGCGAGTGCGAACCACGCCGCTCGCTCGCGCCTGTACGAGAGCCCGCGGATGATGCTTGTCGCGGTGCAGATGGCGAACACGATCACCGGCGTCCACTGAGTGGTCACCCACTCCCAGCGACCGGCTCCCACGTCGAACACCGTGTTGGCGCCGTGCAACACGAAGACGAAGAACCCCGTCAACCACAGCAATCGTGAGATCGCGATGCCGGAAGCGGAACCCAACGCGGACGCTCCTCAAGTTGGCGGGCAGACAAGGCGTCGGCCATGCGGCTTCCGACGGACACCGCTGGCACCAACACCACCCGCAACAGCGAATTCACGTGCCCGTACATTGCTCGATACGCGCGCGCAAACACTCTTACACTGCTAACCGGCGACAGTGATGACACCGGAACGCGATCGAGACTAGCAAACGTGCGAGCGATGCCATCAGGCTTTCGCTAGGTTCGACGACCGGTTCCTCTTCAATGGTGCACCCAACGCGACGTTGACACCTGCGACGCATTGCCAAACTCCGCCCAGGGGCTCGGCGCACCACTCGAGTCCCGCATCGGGCTGCGCCAGGGCGACCACCACACTCGTTCGGGCAGCAGGGAGCCGAATGGCGGGCTGTACATCCGGTGCTCGACACGCAGTCGATCACCGCACATCACCTACGGCCGCCGTTCATCGACCGGTCCGGCGCACTGCTCGTTGATCACCGGCGACACAACAGCAATACATGCGGATCACCTTCGAGACTCGGGTATCGGGACCGCGACTAGCAAAGATCTGCGGCTAATCAGCCGGGGTTCTGCTTAGCGTCACGTAATCAACCAGTTCACCGGAGCGGTGCGGAGGGCTTGCTGCACGGGTCAGCACGGCGTGGCTGCACCCCGAACTACGCGAGTTCGTCACCGACAGTGGCTGGGCTGGTTCCCTTCCGTCCGCGGCCGAGATGCTCTTCCACGCCGACGTCGTTCGACACGCAGGACGCTGATCTTTGCCGAGTCGACGACCATGTTCTCCCAACAGATCACCCCTTAGAGCTGAGGTACATGATCGACCCCAGAACGGATTCGGTACGCCTTCGCCTTGAATTCCGACTGTTGTCGGAGTTCATCGCCATAATGGGCCGCAACAGACGATCGCGGGTCGCTACTGCCGTCACCCACGGGAAACGCGCAGGCTCCGCGGATGTAGGCACCTTGGGAGACCCACATGCACCTAGTCCGATCACACGTGACGAAGTTCAAGAGCGTCACAGACTCGACACCGTTCAACATCGACAGCGCCGTTACTGCTCTGGTCGGCAAGAACGAGTCCGGCAAGACCGCCGTGCTGGAGGCGATGTATCGGGCTAGACCTATTGCGGCGGGCTATCCCACCGGGTTCGACGACTGTCTCTTATACACATCTCCGAGCCCACGAGACTAAGGCGAATCTCG
>CAMFLL010000621.1 GCA_945957405.1 uncultured Mycolicibacterium sp.
GGCGGGCCGCCCACCGGGCCGCCGAGGTCGACGCGAGCTATGTCGCCTACGACGCGCAGCCCGCCGATGAGCCCGACCAGTGGGGCGATGTCGCGGCCTGGCGCGAATCGGCGGGCCGACAATGACGCTGCCGGCGCGCGGGGAGCTGTGGTGGTGCGAAACCGCCGACGCTGAGCCACGGCCGGTGGTGGTGTTGTCGCGCGATGTGGCGATCCCTCGGCTGCGGCGGGTGTTGGTGGCGCCGTGCACGACGACGGTGCGCGGGCTGGCCAGCGAGGTGGTCCTGGAGCCCGGTGACGACCCTGTTCCGCGGCGCGCCGCGGTGAATTTGGATCTGGTGGAGAGTGTGCCGGTGGCGGCGCTCGCGGCGCGGTTGGGTCGGTTGGCTGATGATCGGATGCGCGCGGTGTGCGCGGCGCTGGCGGTAGCGGTGGATGCCCGGTGAGCCGGTACGCCGAGTACGAGGCCCTGGGCGCGGTCGGGGACGCCTACGGGCGGTGGGTTGAGGCCAATACCCGGCTGGATGCGGCGATCGACGCTGCGGCGGGTCAGAGGGCCGCTCCGCCGGTGGATGCGTTGGAGGCCGACTTCGCCGCGGGGCTGGAGGTGACGCGGGCGGTGATGGCGTTCGCGCGGGCGTGCCCGCCAAGCGGGCCGCACGTCGACGACCTCCCGAACGCAGCGTTCGTGCAGGCGCTGTTTCAGGCGGTGACCCCGCAGCTGCAGGGCGAGATCGACGAGCTGGTGCGGGCGTGGTCGGAATGGCTGCCCGCGATCGGGCGGTGGACGCCGGACAACTCGCAGATGCCGCCGCCGCGGCCGGTGTCAGCGGCGCACAGTCACGTGCTTGCGGCGGTCGATGCGTGGTGGGAAGCCGATCAGGACGCCCTGCGTGGCCGCATCGTGGGCATGCTCACTGACGCCGGCGGCGAGAACACTGGCACGTCGTTCACGACGCGTGAGGACGGCGAGCTGATCGAGCAGACCCATATCGTATTCCGTTCGCCTGCAACTGAATCGAACCCTTCGCGCGAGCCGGCGGGACGTCTGCGGCGGCTATTCGGCAGCCGCCGCCACCGATAGCAGCGGGCGGGCGGCGCTGGTGTGTGCGTTGGCGGCCTCTACGTCGTCGCGGGTGATACCCATGAGGAACAGTGCTGCGTCGAGGTAGGGGAATGACACGGTGGCGTCGGCAACTTCCTTCAGGACGGGTTTGGCGTTGAAGGCGATGCCGAGGCCGGCGGCGGTGAGCATGTCGATGTCGTTGGCGCCGTCTCCTACCGCGACTGTCTGCTCCATCGATACGCCGGCGGTAGCGGCGAATGCACGGAGGGCTGCTGCCTTGGCGGGCCGGTCGATGATCTTGCCGATGACGCGGCCGGTGAGTGTGCCGTCGACGATTTCGAGGGTGTTGGCTTGCACGTAGTCGAAGCCGAGTTCGCGGGTGAGGCCGTCGATGACTTGCCCGAATCCGCCTGTCACAACGCCGCAGTGGTATCCGAGCTGTTGCAGTGTGCGGACCGTGGTGCGTGCACCGGGGGTGAGTTCGATGGTGTCGGCCACTTCTTGGAGGGCTGTCGCGTCGAGTCCGGCGAGTGTTGCTACACGTTGTGTGAGTGATTCAGCGAAGTCGAGTTCGCCGCGCATCGCGGCGTCGGTGATCATCCGGACCTGCGCTTCGGCGCCGGCCTTGGCGGCGAGCATTTCGATGACCTCACCCTGGACCAGCGTCGAGTCGACGTCGAACATGACGAGTCGCCGGGTGGTTCGGTCGGCCGCCTCGACGGCCACGTCGATTCCCTCCCCGGCGTTGGCGAGCGCTGCTCGTAGATCTTCGGTGCCGGCAGCGGTGCAGTCGGTCGCCGTGACGTCGAGCTTGAGGCCGGTGACGGGATAGTCCGCGATGTGGTGGATTGCCTCGACCGTGGCGTGGGCCCGCGTGAGCGTTTCGGTGATCGCCTCCAGCGCGTGCGCCGTGACGGGATGCCCGAGCACGGTGACGACGTGAGTGGCAGGCACGAGAACTCCGATCGCTGTTGATGGGGTCGACTCTCTGACGAGCCGAGGTGGATGGGCGCCGCATTCGGGTCGCCCGCGGGTGGTGTTGTTGGGGCGAAGGTTACGGCAGATGACTGACACGACGGGGTATGGATTTTTGGGGGTTCGCGGGAGCTGTGTCAGGTGTCGTCGCGGGACGACTTCTCCTGTAGATAGTCGCTTTTCGTGTACGGACGGCCGGCTGCGCGGCGGCGTTCTGCCTCCTCGAAGGCGCGCAGCGTCTCGGTCACACCGGCGTTGGCGCGTAGGTGGAGGAACAGCTCGCGGTCCAATGCGTAGACACCGGGGATCGGATGGGCGAGGTGGCGTTGGAGTAGGTCGTGGGGCGGTTGAGCGTCGGGCTCGCCGGCGTCGTGTCGACGGAGCGCCTCGGCTTGGATCTGGTCGCCGGCGGCCTGTTCGCTGTCGGCGGTGACGTGCCAGTCGAGACCGGGGTATTGGGCGCGCCACTTCTGGTCGCCTGTTTGAGTGACGATCGGCCGGATGTGTGTCGCGTATTGCTCGTAGAGGGCGGTGAGTT
>CAMFLL010000622.1 GCA_945957405.1 uncultured Mycolicibacterium sp.
ACAACGGACAGGTGATCGGTGCCATCGCCGTGCGTGACGAATTGCGGCCCGAGGCAACCGAAGTCATCACCCAGCTGCGCCGCGACGGCTACCAGGTGGCGATGCTCACCGGCGACAACCACGCCACCGCGGCCGCCCTGGCCCGCGAAGTCGGCATCGACACCGTGCACGCCGATCTGCGCCCCGAAGACAAAGCCCGACTGATCGAACAGCTCCGCACCCAGCGCCCCACCGCGATGGTCGGCGATGGCGTCAACGACGCCCCCGCACTGGCTACCGCCGACCTCGGCATCGCGATGGGCGCCATGGGCACCGACGTCGCCATCGAAACCGCCGACGTCGCACTCATGGGTGAAGACCTACGCCACCTGCCACAAACATTCACCCATGCCCGCCGCGCCCGACGGATCATGCTGCAAAACGTCGGCCTATCCCTCGGACTGATCATTGTGCTGATGCCGCTGGCTTTGTTCGGGGTGCTCGGGTTGGCCGCCGTCGTGCTCGTCCATGAACTCGCCGAAATCGTGGTCATCGCCAACGGTGTGCGCGCCGGCCGCACCACAGCACTGACCGCACTCACCGCACAGCGGTCAACCAACCTAGCCACCGCGACCGCAGTGGGTGCCCCGTCGTGACCACCGATGGCACACACCCATGATCCTGTCGTCGGTTCTGCCCGCGATCGGGCTGTTCATCGTCACCAACATCGACGACATCATCGTGCTTTCACTGTTCTTCGCCCGCGGCGCAGGACAACGCGGGACCACCTCCCGGATCACCGCCGGCCAATACCTGGGATTCGCTGGAATTCTCGGCGCCGCCGTCCTCGTGACCCTAGGTGCGGGCGCATTCCTGCCGCCCGACGTCATCCCGTTCTTCGGACTCATCCCCCTCGCCCTGGGACTGAAGGCGGCTTGGCAAGCCTGGCGCGGAAACGGTGACGATGATGGTGACGCGAAGGTTGCGGGCAAGACCGTCAGCGTCTGGGCGGTCGCTGGCGTGACCTTCGCCAACGGCGGCGACAACGTCGGCGTCTACGTCCCGGTCTTCCTCAGCGTCGGACACGCAGCCGTCGTGGCCTACTGCGTCGTCTTCCTTCTTCTCGTCGGGGTGCTGGTGGTCATCGCCAGATATGTTGCCACCCGCCGCCCGATCGCGGAGATCCTCGAACGATGGGAACACATCCTGTTCCCGATTGTTCTGATCGGACTGGGTATTGTCATCCTGATCGGCGGCCTAGCTTTCTAGCTCGTCTAGTATTTCCATCTACGTATGCCTCACGGTCGGCTGGCAATGGGTTTTCCTACGAATATGGTTGCAAGATAAAGACTTTTGCATCAGGTATGAACGATCATTGATTTATCGCGGGACTTCCGGATGATCTGCTGGTTGTTCAGCCAGCCGTCGAGGGCCGCGGTGGTCGCCGTCTCATCCTCGGCGCCGAACACTGCGTTCGCGGCTGCCAAGAGAGCTACGCGGGCGACACTGGGATCGCCGGTGCGGTTCAACAATGCTGGCCGCTGGTCAATGATGACTGCGGCCATCCGGACTGTTTCGACGTAGGTGGCGATGTGCAGGTTGACCGTTGAGATGCTGGCCCATCGCCCCCGTAATGCGATACCGGTGGCCGCGCTATCACCGAGACCGTCATCCCGTCGGAATCGGCGCTGCCGCAGCACTATACGTGATGCGTCGTTGATCGCTAGCTCAACGATGTCGGGGGCATTGCGCTTGGCCAGGGCATGATGTGCCCTGGCAGATCGGGCAACAGCTGGATGGTGTTTCAGTGACATCTGATCGTCCCATCGCTGGGCGGAGGGGCCAATCCAGCGGCCGTGGCGATGACAGACGGTGAGGTGGTCGGGCAACCAGCAATGGACCGGCTGGGGCACCCCTCGCCGTGCTGTGCAGTACCGGCAAATCGGGCGGGCACGTGCCCGCTGGCGGGTGAGATCACGTTCATCAGCGGTCAGGCCCCGCAGTCGGGCGCAGAGGACATGTCGTGGGTAGCCGCTGAGGCGGGCGAGGCGCTCAGGGTCGACGTAATGGCTCTCGCGTGCGGCGTAGTCGCGCAGGCTTTGGGGTGGGATTCTGTTGGCGTGGGCGAGTCGGGTGGTGAAGGAGTACACGGTCTCATCGCGAAATGCGGTGACTGACTGCGGAAGTGGTCGTGGTGGGAGTCGGGGCCAGTCGGTGATCACTGCTATCCGGCGCTGCGTTGGGCTGAGGCCTGAGCCGCGTAGTCGATGAGGACGCTGTCCAAGCCCTCGCGGTCGATGTGTTCGGTGTGGTCCAGCATTGCCCGGATGGCTGCCGAGCGGATGAGGTGGGCGAGGCTTCCGATCATTCCGCCGGTGCGCTGGTGCAGGTGTTTCGTCTGGCGCACGAGCGTGCCCGGCTCGTGTCGGTGCAGTCGCAGGGTTCCCTCCATCGCGGCGACCAGAGCCCGCCACTCCTGCCCATACGGGAAGGCCGCTGTGTTGATGACACCGCAGCGCCCGGCAAGCTGGCGGCCGCGAGTACCGGTAAACACTCCGGAGCGTTCGACGTCAATGCCGGCGTAGACGAAGGT
>CAMFLL010000623.1 GCA_945957405.1 uncultured Mycolicibacterium sp.
TAGTCGGAATCCTTGGCGGACGTGTCGGTGTCGGCCGATTTGCCGCCTGCGCTGGATTTGTTGCTCGCGCGGGCTTTGACGCCCCCGTCGTTCTGCGCCCCGACGGCTTTCTTGAACGAGGGCAGCTTGAAATCGTTCTTGATCGACGGCGCCTTGAACGTCGACTTCTTCGGCACGGCCTTGTCGAGCGTCGACGGCTTCGGCAGATCCTTCAAGGCTGTAGCCACCGCCTTGGCCGGGTCAGGCAGGTTTGCCGTGGCCTTCTTCTTGATCACCGTCGTGGCGGGCGCATCGGTGGCGACCGTGGTGTTGACGACCTCTGTCGCCGCGATACTCGGCTGGGCGGGTTTCAGGCTGGGGAACAGTTTGGCCTTTGTCGGTTCGCTGTAATCACTTCTGTCGTAACCCTTTTCGATGATGTTCCGCAGCGGGGCGTCGGCGGCGTCGAGAATGGGGTCTGGGACGATACCCTCGAGCGGCATCAGCAGGGGAAGCCGTTCGGTGGGAATCAGGTAGTACTCGGTGTTTCCGTGCTTCTGGTAGTACATCGGGTCGTAATCCGGCGCCGTCGGATCGGTCTCGATATCGGCCAGCTGAGTGTTGAGATCATCCACGGTCTGAGTGTTCCCGTGCACGTAGATGATGCCCATCACGGCGTTGGCGGTGGCCAACACGTTGAGCGGATAGGTCGGGAAGTCGGCCCAGCCGTCGTACTGGCGAGCGACATCGACTGTCGGGCTGTCTGTTTCGGGGGTGGGGCCGCTGAACGTGATGTCCAGGATCGGGATGGTCAGCCCTTCGAATCGGGACATCACGCCGCCGTTGGGCCGGCTCGGGTTCTCAACCAGGACGTAGGTGACATCGGGATCGCTGTGCGCGCCCTTGTACTGCGATGCGACGACCGCGCCCTGCGAGAAACCGAAGATGACGTCGCCGTCACCGACGGGCTCCTCCCCGAGATGGTCGACACCCTGCTGTACCGAGTCATTCCACTTGAGGTCACTGAACCCGCCGTGCGATATCGGCCAGAAGCCTGCGTTGTAGGGAACCTGGACCTTGGTGTCGGATATCGCGCCGTCTTGACCTGTGCCATCGAAGACCCGGTCCATGAAATCCCGGTACTGCTGATCGGTCGGCTCGCTGCCGATATTGGTACCGCGCAGGTAGTAGACATTCGCCAGCAGTTCCGGACTGGCCGACAACGTCGGCGTCAGGCCCACCACCGCGGCACCCGCGGCCGCCACTCCGAGGACACCGAGCGCCGGGCCCTTCACGCCGACGGTGCGTGCCGCCCGCTTGGTCGCATCAGAGAGTTGGCGGCTCCGCTGCGCGCGATGCCGACCTCGAGAATTCCCCACCGTTCGTACCCCTCCACGCCAAGGCCATCCCCGACTTCGGGCGGAATACTACGGCAAGTTTGCTGTCTGCGGAATGAACTCGCTCGGTCCGGCCGCGGCACCCTGCATCGGTCGGGTGAGGCGGCCGATCACAGTGGCGTTGCCGAGGGTAGGGCCAGCAAGATCAGAATCGCCGTCATCGCCGAACTCGCGCCGACCTGGCGAAACACTGATCCGCGCTGTTCCGGGCCGACGCCGTCCTAATGTTGGGAAAAGCACACCAACGAACCGAAGAGAGGGCCGATGGCCGACCGTGCACCGAAGAGGATCGTGATCTGGGGGACTGGTTTTGTCGGCAGGATGGTGATCACCGAGGTCGCCAAACACCCGGAGTTCGACCTGGTGGGTGTGGGCGTCAGCAACCCGGACAAGGTCGGCAAGGACGTCGGGGAGATCTGCGGACTGACTGAGCCCCTTGGCGTCAGTGCCACCGATGACGTCGACGCGTTGATCGCGCTCAAACCCGACGCGTTGGTGCATTACGGCCCGACGGCCGCGCACGCCGAAGACAATATCCGGCTGATCACCCGTTTTCTGCGGGCCGGGATCGATGTCTGCTCCACCGCGATGACACCGTGGGTGTGGCCGGCGATGAAGGTGAACCCGCCGAACTGGATCACGCCGATCGAGGAGGCCTGCGCCGAAGGCGGCGCGTCGTGTTTCACCACCGGCATCGATCCGGGTTTCGCCAACGACCTGTTTCCCATGACCTTGATGGGGCTTTGCTCGGAGGTGCGCACGGTGCGGGCCTCGGAACTGCTCGACTACACCAACTACGAGGGTGATTACGAGTTCGAGATGGGCATCGGTCGCGAGCCCGAGTTCCGTCCGTTGCTGGAGAACCCCGACGTTCTGATCTTCGCGTGGGGAGCCACCGTGCCGATGATGGCCCACGCCGCCGGTATCGAACTCGACGAGATGACGACCACGTGGGAGAAGTGGGTCACGCCGACCGAGCGCAAGACCGTCAAGGGCGTCATCCCGGAGGGCAACGTCGCCGCGGTGCGGTTCACGATCAACGGCATCTACCAGGGCGAAACCCGTATCCAGCTCGAGCATGTCAACCGGATCGGTCATGATGCCGCGCCGGATTGGCCCTCGGGCAACGACGACGATGTGTACCGCGTGGACATCGAAGGCACGCCCAGCATCTTCCAG
>CAMFLL010000624.1 GCA_945957405.1 uncultured Mycolicibacterium sp.
GCTGTGCGCGGACTCCTCGGACCGTATCCCGAAATGGCTGCTGCCGGTGGTACGCGCGAATCTGGAGGCGGACAGGCCGATTCGGCTTTCGGCGGCCATCGTGGCGAGTTGGGCGCGGTACGCCGAAGGTGTCGACGAGGACGGTGACCCCATCGAGGTGGTCGATCAACTGGCCGACACGCTGGTGCCGATCGCCCAGTCGCAGCGCGAGAACATCCTGGCTTTCATCGAGAACCGGGAACTGTTCGGTGATCTCGTCGACAACGACCGCTTCGTCGAGGCATACCGCTCGACGTTGGAGTCACTGCATCGTGACGGCGCCCGCGCCACGCTGGAGGCGTTGTGAACCGCGCATTGGTCATCGGCGAGGCGCTGATCGATATCGTCGAGCGCGACGGGCAGGTGACGGGCGAACACGTGGGGGGCAGTCCGCTCAACGTGGCAGTCGGGCTGGCCCGACTCGACCGTGACGTCGATTTCCTGACCCATATCGCCGACGACGACCGCGGCCGCCGCATCGCCGAGTACGTCACCGAGTCCGGCGCCAGCCTGGTGCGCGGCAGCGTCAGCGCCGCCCACACCCCGGTTGCGCGCGCGATGCTCGACGCGGCCGGTTCGGCCACTTACAAATTCGACATCGAGTGGCAGTTGTCGGGCACGCCGGAGGTCGGTCCTCCGCTGGTGGTCCACACCGGCTCGATCGCAACATTTCTCGATCCCGGTTGCCTTGCGGTCGGCGCGTTGATCGACACCTACCGCACGTCGGCCACCGTCACGTTCGACCCCAATGTCCGCCCGGCGCTGATCGGCGACGACGGCGGGCAGGCCAGGGAACGCATCGAACGGTTGGTGTCGCGATGCGATGTCGTGAAGGCCAGCGACGAGGATCTGCGCTGGCTGGAGCCCGGCACCGCACCCGAGGACGTCGCCGCCCGCTGGCTCGAGGCCGGCCCCGCGATGGTCGCGGTCACGAAAGGCGGCGACGGCGCGTTCGCGGTCAGCGCGGCGGGGTCGGTGTCGCTGCAAGCCCGTCCCGTGCAGGTCGTCGACACCGTCGGCGCCGGCGACTCGTTCATGACCGGGCTGCTCGACGCGCTGTGGACATTGGGACTGCTGGGTGCCGACAGACGCGCTGACCTGCGCCGGATCAACGAAACGCAGCTACGGACGGTGCTGGACGCCGCAGTGCTGAACTCGGCACTGACGGTCGGACGGGCCGGCGCGGTGCTGCCCGACCGGGCCGAACTGGACGCGGCCTCCGCATAGCCGTTTGCGCCCTTCTCGGATGGGCCATACTGGGCACATGCGCTCCATCTGGAAGGGCTCGATCGCCTTCGGCCTGGTCAACGTGCCCGTCAAGGTGTACAGCGCCACCGAGGACCACGACATCAAGTTCCACCAGGTCCACGCCAAGGACAACGGCCGCATTCGCTACAAGCGAGTCTGCGAGGTCTGCGGTGAGGTGGTCGAGTACCGCGACATCGCGCGCGCTTTCGAATCCGACGACGGCCAGAGTGTGGTGATCACCGACGAGGACATCGCGACCCTGCCCGAGGAACGCAGCCGCGAAATCGAGGTGCTGGAGTTCATCCCGGCCAGCCAGCTCGACCCGATCATGTACGACAAGCCCTATTTCCTGGAACCCGACTCGAAATCGTCGAAGTCCTACGTGCTGCTGGCCAAGACGCTCATGGAGACCGACCGGGTCGCCATCGTGCACTTCGCGCTGCGTAACAAGACGCGGCTGGCCGCGCTGCGCGTGATGGACTTCAGCAAGCGCGACGTCATGGTGATCCAGACACTGCTGTGGCCCGACGAGATCCGCGACCCCGATTTCCCGTCGCTGGACGCCAAGGTCGACATCAAACCCGCCGAGCTGAAGATGGCGGGCCAGGTGGTCGAGTCGATGTCCGAGGACTTCAACCCCGACCAGTTCCGTGACGACTATCAGGAACAGCTCAAGGAGCTCGTCGAGGCCAAACTCGAAGGCAGCGAAGCGTTCACCGTCGAGGAGCAGCCCACCGAACTCGACGAGACCGAGGACGTCTCGGATCTGCTGGCCAAGCTCGAGGCCAGCGTCAAGAAGCGTCAGGGTTCGTCCTCATCGTCCGACGACGATGATCAGCCGGCCAAGAAAGCACCGGCCAAGAAAGCTCCGGCAAAGAAAGCTGCCAAGAAGACGCCCGCGAAGAAAACTGCGGCCAAGAAGGCCCCCGCGAAGAAATGACCGCCAAGACGCCCGGCCCGCGCGACCGGCTGATCAGCACCGCTATCGCGATGGTGCAGGAACGTGGTGTCCATGCCACCGGCCTGTCGGATCTGCTGAAACGCAGTGCGGCGGCCCGCAATTCGATCTACCAGCACTTCCCTGGCGGTAAGGAGGAGCTGATGGTCGCGGTCACCGAGGCCGCGGGTGCCACCACTGCGGCGCGCATCGACCGGCTGGCGGCCGCCAACGACACGGCGGGCGTCGTGACGGGGGTGATCGCCCGCTGGATCGCCGATATGGAGCGCACCGACTACACCACCGGTTGCCCCATCGCCGCCGC
>CAMFLL010000625.1 GCA_945957405.1 uncultured Mycolicibacterium sp.
AACCTCTGCCATTCGGCGCCTACGCGCTTATTGCCAGCCCTATCTTCGCAGGCCCCGTCAGCGGTACAGATCAACGCCGGCAGTCGCGGCAACGTTACTTGCGCGTCGAGCACCTGGCCAGTGGCGCAAACTCGGACGTAGCCGAGGATCGCCGTCCTGCAATGACTTCTCACTGCTTACCGCCATCGAGGATCTGAGACACGCCGTGTGGGACAAGAAATGAGACATCGCGACTTGGCGCTATGCGGCCGGCAACGTGGGCAGCCCAGGGCGGTCTCATTTCTTTAAAAACGAGACAGCAGGGGAGATCGTGCGGAGACGTCCGTACTTGAAGGTGAAGCGCTTGCCGGCTCTTTACGCGCACAATCGGCATATGAGAGTGGAAATTGTCTATTTCGACGGGTGCCCGAATTGGCAGGAAGCCGGTGCTCGTGTGGGCGCGGCAGCAGCCGGATTGGCCGACGTCGAGATCACGTATCGGCGGGTCACTACGGACGAAGAGGCAGCCGCCTTGCCGTTCGCGGGCTCTCCCACCATCCTCATCGACGGCACAGACGCTTTTGACGATGCGGTACCGGTGACGGAGTTGGCGTGCCGGGTGTATCAGACCGATACCGGACTGATGGGGTTGCCAACGGTCACCCAGCTGAACGAAGCGTTGCGGCGCCGACAGTCGCGCAGCTAACCGATGCGTGGGCACTAATGTGAGACAGCAAACGGATCGCCGCGTTGGTTCTAACGAGACAAGGGCGCCTTATCCGCGCTCCAGAGCTTGGTCGAGTGCCGTAGTCAGGTCGTCGTAGCTGCGCGGCTGGATCCGCTCGTTGTTGATGAAGAAGGTGGGTGTTCCCTGTACACCGAGTGCGGTGCCGTCGGCGATGTCGAGTTGGATGCGTTGCAGGGTTGCGGGGTCGTTGTAGGTGGCGTCGAAGGCCTCCATCTCCAAGCCCAGCTGTTGGGCAAAGCCCCGGAAGACGTCGTCGGCGGGAACTTGTTGCTCGCCCCACTCTGCTTGTGTCTCATACATTTTGCGGTACATGGCTTCGAGTTGACCTTGTTGGGCGGCGGCTTCCACCGCGCGTGCGGCGCGTTCGGCGTTGAAGTGCGAGCGCAGCGGAAAGTAGCGCAGCACGAAGTTCACCCGGTCGCCGTACTCGGCGCGGAGCTGCTCGATGGCGGGATAGAGTGCCCGGCAGCCTTCGCATTCGAAGTCGAGAAACTCGACGAAGTAGACCTCGCTGTCGGGAACCGAGTTGAGCCGGTGGCTGTTTTCCCGGACCGTCTGCCCGGCTGACCCGTCGTCGACTGCGATGTCGGGAGCTGAGCCGGTATCGCGCACGGAGAGAAACACGACGGTCCCCACGGTCGCGACCGCGATGACCAAGAGCGTGAGGAGCACGCGGGTACTGGCCAGGATCGAGCCGGGGCCTTTCATCTTCATATCAACGTACTTTAGTATATCGATATGGCCGAGCCGGTGGACACCTGCGACCTGCTGTGTTTGGACCTCCCGCATGCAGAGTCCATCCGGGCCGCGGTGCCCGACAACGCCACCGTGCAGGCCGCAGCCGCAGCCGCGCGTGGCCTGGCGGACGGCACCCGGCTGTCCATAGCGGCCGCGTTGGCCACTGGCGAGGAATTGTGCGTCTGCGACATGGCCTGGGTGGTGGGGTTGTCTCAGGGTTTGGTGTCACACCATCTGCGTCAGCTCAAGAATGCGTCGTTGGTGTCCTCGCGGCGCCAGGGGAAGTTGGTGATGTATCGGCTGACCGAGCGTGGGCGCCAGTTGACGGCCGCGGTGTTGTCCGGTGTGGCCGCGGTTGCTGGAGAGAGTCCGAATCGTGGCTGATGCGTGCTGCAGCCCGTAATCCGATGCCGAGTTCAGGGCGGGTCCTGAAAGTGTTGACAAGTAACGAATGCCGCTGGTGGCGGTGGCCGTCTTGCGGTCGTGACCGCACTGCCGACCGTACGACAGGAGCGAGTGTGATGCCAAGGATCAGTGCGCAGGCCCGCCTGGTGTATCGCAGCGAAATGGACGCCGCCATGAAAGCCGAGGATTCGCTGGTGCGATGGCGACATCTGGAGAGGGCTCACATCGTGTCGCAGCCAGATCCATGGCTGCACACCTGCAACCACGCCGCCATGCTGGTGTTGGCCGTGCGCCAGCACGACCGCCGCGAAGCGCTCGGGCAGGTGCTGCGCCTCATGGTCGCTGCCCCTGGGTCGATGACCGGTCGGTATCCCGTCGGCAACACCGGCCGTGTCACGGCGGGGCTGATGACACCGATGCCCGTCCCCGACGACCTCGCCGCAGTCTTAACCAGCAGGTGAACACCGCCACGGCGATCTCGCACTCAAAGCTGCTGTCCAGTGAGGAGTCATCGCTCGGTGGTCAGCCGATCGAGTAGAGGCCGTAGGTCTTCGGCTAGTAGTGCCATGAGGTACACCGCGGCGACCCGTTGGCGGTCGAGGACCATCGTGGTGGGGACCACGCTGGTCGGATAGGTGCGTCCCAGGGTGATGAGG
>CAMFLL010000626.1 GCA_945957405.1 uncultured Mycolicibacterium sp.
CGAGCCCGAGCAGGATCCCGACCTGGCCGGTGCCGAGTGCCAGCAGAGTCGGCGGAGACATCCAGCTGCGCACCACGTTGGCCGTGCCGAGGGTGAACAGCCAACCGAAACCCAGACCACTGGCCCAGCCGATGATCGCCATGACGGCCACCGCGATGGCGCTGAGGCCACCACCGGCGATCACGAACGCCCGGAACGTGCCACCCCAGCGGCAGGCCAATGCCATCGCGACGAAACCGATGGCCAGCAGCGACGGCAGCTTCACCTGGGACGACATCGCGATCAGGATCGTGCCGATGATGAGCATGACCAGTGGTGTCCACTCGGCCCATTGCGCGCGCCCGTGGGGGAAGCGCACCGGCCGCGGCACGAGTCGTTCGGTGGCCTCGATACCGCGCAGCGCGAATTCGGTACCGGCGAGCATCAGGCCGAGCATCAGCGCCTCGTTGTGGATTCCCGCGACCAGATGCATGAAGAGCAGGGGATTGGTGGCGCCCAGCCACAGCGCGCTGACCTCGGCGACGCCGCAACGGCGGGCCAGGCGCGGTGTCGCCCAGACGATCAGGCTCACGCCGATGAGGACCACGATGCGGTGACAGAGCACCGCGGCGACGATGTTCTCACCGGTGAGCTCGGAGATGCCACGCCCGATCCACAGGAACAGCGGCCCGTATGGCGCCGGCGTCTCGCGCCACAGGCTGGGCACCGACAGCGTGAACACGTGATCGAGACCGAGCCCGGGTGCCGGCCCCACCCGGTAGGGGTCGAGGCCGTTGCGCGCGATCTGGCTCTGGGCCAGATACGAGTAGACGTCCTTGCTGTACATCGGCGGGGCGACCAGCAGCGGCACCATCCACAGCAACAATGTGCGGTCGAGCTGACTGCGCGTCATTCGCCGGTCGCCCAGCGCGAACCGGCCCAGCATCAGCCAGGCCAGCGCCATCATCACCGCACCCGTGGTGGTCATCGTCAGCGACACCGTCTGGATGCGGGAGGGCAGGTTGAGCAGCCGAACGCCGAACGTCGGGTCCTGGACCACGGGCCGGGCTCCGGCGCCGAGCGCGCCGATGGCCATCAGTACCGTGCCGGTGGCGCCGAAGAGCCTGGTGCGGCGCAGTGCGACCAGCTCGACATCGTTGAGTGGAGTGCCCACGGTTCGCTCGTCGCCGTGCCATCCGGCGATCGACGTGCTGAGCGAACGGAGGCGGGCTGCCACCTCAGCAGCGTAACGGGCCGAATATTCCGCGTTTTGCCCACAACGGCGTGTGAGTATCGCGACTCCCGTCTAAGGGTGCCCTTGCTAGACCCGTTCCGCTAATTGCGTCACACTGGTGTTGTGAAAATCCGTCCGACGGCGCACAGCGCGCCGACCACCCCGGCTTCGGGTGCCTCGGACGCCGCGGCACACGGGCAGGACGGTCACACCCGGGGCGCGATCATCAAACTGCTCTTGGAGTCCGGGCCCATCACCGCCAGCAGTATCGGCGAACGTCTCGGGCTGTCGGCCGCCGGTGTGCGCCGTCATCTCGACGCCTTGATCGAGGCCGGTGACGCGCAGGCACACGCCGCGGCGGCATGGCAGCAGGAGGGCCGTGGCCGGCCCGCCAAACGGTATCTGCTGACGGCCGACGGCCGCGGCAAGCTCGAGCACACCTACGATGATCTCGCGTCGGCGGCCATGCGGCAGCTCCGTGAGATCGGCGGCGACGACGCGGTGCGGACGTTCGCGCGGCGCCGTATCGACAGCATCCTGGCCGGCGTCGAGCCCGTCAGTGGCGGGGACGAGGCGGACCCGAAAGACATCGAAGCGGCCGCCGACCGCATCGCCGACGCCTTGAGCGGTGCCGGTTATGTCACCACCACGACGCGCGTGGGAAAGCCGGTCAAGGGCGTGCAGATCTGTCAGCACCACTGCCCGGTGTCCCATGTCGCCGAGCAGTTCCCAGAACTGTGCGAGGCGGAGCAGGCCGCGATGTCCGAGGTACTCGGCACACACGTGCAGCGGCTGGCCACCATCGTCAACGGCGACTGCGCGTGCACCACCCACGTACCGCTGAGCCCGGCTCAGACCTGACCGACAACAGAACAACCCGATACGAGCAGCACTTCGGCGCACAGCCCGCGCCGAAGCCACCACGAGAGCACTAAGGAGCGTCGCAATGACACTCACACCGGAGGCCTCAGTCCCGACGCCGGCCGCGCCTCTGACCCAGGAAGAGACCATCGCGTCCCTGGGCAACTACGGCTACGGCTGGGCTGACTCCGACGTCGCAGGCGCCAGCGCTCAGCGAGGGCTGTCCGAGGCCGTCGTCCGCGACATCTCGGCGAAGAAGAGCGAGCCGGAGTGGATGCTCGACGTCCGCCTCAAGGCCCTGCGCACTTTCGACAAGAAGCCGATGCCCAACTGGGGTTCCAACCTCGACGGCATCGACTTCGACAACATCAAGTACTTCGTGCGCTCCAGCGAGAAGCAGGCCGCCACGTGGGACGACCTGCCCGCCGACATCAAGAACACCTACGAC
>CAMFLL010000627.1 GCA_945957405.1 uncultured Mycolicibacterium sp.
GGCGTACATGCCGGGGTTGATGGAGCGCACCAGCTTGTCCTCGTCGGCGTTGCTCTGCGTCACGCTGATGTACATCCCGCTGGGGGTCAGGTACCCGACGGTCGAGACCTTGGCCCGGGTCACCTGCCCGGTGGCCGGATCGGTGCGGGCCGCGTCGATCCCGTCACGACTGCCGGAGTTGGGTTGCCAACCCTCGGGGAGCACCGGCAGCCGGACCGGGAACCCGAGCACCTCGGCATCGGACTTCAACGCGGCGGGCGCATCGTAGTTGGGGACAGCGCCGGGCTTGGGGCCGCTGGGAGCAAACGAGCACATCCCGACCAGTCCGGCCAGGATCACGCACGCCACCACCAGCGGCGCCATGGACCAGAACATGTCGCGACCGTCCTGGAGCACGCGCGGTTTCGCCGGCTTCGGCGTTGGTTGCGGTTGGGTGCTCACCGGACCAGTATCCCAGCTCCCTGCGCGTGACCCCCTTCTGGGACAATCACCGCATGACTGGGCCGACTCCCACCGACCACCCCGACTCGACTCCGCCCAAGCGCCGCGAGGCACCGGATCGGAACCTCGCCCTCGAACTCGTCCGGGTCACCGAAGCCGGTGCCATGGCCGCCGGCCGCTGGGTCGGTCGCGGTGACAAGGAAGGCGGCGACGGCGCGGCGGTCGACGCCATGCGTGAGCTCGTCAACTCCGTCTCCATGCGTGGTGTCGTGGTGATCGGCGAGGGCGAGAAGGACAACGCGCCCATGCTCTACAACGGCGAGGAAGTGGGCAACGGCGACGGTCCGGCCTGCGACTTCGCGGTCGATCCGGTGGACGGCACCACCCTGATGAGCAAGGGCATGCCGAACGCCATCTCGGTGCTGGCGGTCGCCGAGCGCGGGGCGATGTTCGACCCGTCCGCGGTGTTCTACATGAACAAGATCGCCGTCGGACCCGACGCCGTGGACGTCATCGACATCACCGCACCCATCGGCGAGAACATCCGCCGCGTCGCCAAGGTCCGGAACTCCTCGGTCGCCGATATCACCGTGTGCATCCTGGACCGCCCGCGCCACGCGCAGTTGATGGCCGATGTGCGCGACGCCGGAGCACGGATCCGGCTGATCTCCGACGGTGACGTCGCCGGCGCCATCTCGGCCTGCCGCCCGGAGTCCGGCACCGATCTGCTCGCCGGAATCGGTGGCACCCCCGAGGGCATCATCACCGCGGCGGCCATCCGCTGTATGGGCGGCGCCATCCAGGCCGTGCTGGCCCCCACCGACGACGCCGAACGCGAGAAGGCCATCGCCGCCGGGCATGACCTGGATCGTGTGCTGACCACCGAGGACCTGGTGTCCGGTGAGAACGTCTTCTTCTCGGCCACCGGCGTCACCGACGGCGACCTGCTCAAGGGCGTGCGTTTCTTCGGCGGCGGTTGCACCACGCAGTCGATCGTGATGCGCTCGAAGTCCGGCACGGTTCGGTTGATCGAGGCATACCACCGGCTGTCCAAGCTCAACGAGTACTCCGCGGTGGACTTCACCGGGGACCTGACCGCAGCACACCCACTTCCGTAACCGAGAACATAAGGGAGCACATGAGCATCGACAGCGCCGTCGAAAAGGCCGGCGAGGACGAGTACCGCATCGAGCACGACACCATGGGCGAAGTCCGCGTGCCGGCCAAGGCACTGTGGCGCGCTCAGACTCAACGAGCCGTGGAGAACTTCCCGATCTCGTTCCGGCCGCTGGAGCGCACCCAGATCCGGGCATTGGGTCTGCTCAAAGGCGCCTGCGCTCAGGTGAACAAGGATCTCGGCCTGCTCGCGCCGGACAAGGCCGACGCGATCATCGCCGCGGCCGCCGAGATCGCCGACGGCCAGCACGACGACCAGTTCCCCATCGACGTGTTCCAGACCGGTTCGGGTACCAGCTCCAACATGAACGCCAACGAGGTGATCGCGAGCATCGCGGCCGCCAACGGCGTGTCGGTGCACCCCAACGACGACGTCAACATGTCGCAGAGCTCCAACGACACGTTCCCCACCGCCACCCATATCGCGGCCACCGAAGCCGCTGTGCGGCACCTGATTCCGGCCCTGGAAATCCTGCACGAGTCGCTGGCCGGTAAAGCCCGGCAGTGGCGCGTCGTGGTGAAGTCGGGCCGCACCCACCTGATGGACGCGGTGCCGGTGACGCTGGGTCAGGAGTTCGGCGGCTACGCCCGCCAGATCGAAGCCGGCATCGAGCGGGTCAAGGCCACCCTGCCCCGCCTCGGTGAGCTGGCGATCGGTGGTACCGCCGTCGGCACCGGGCTCAATGCACCCGACGGTTTCGGCGACAAGGTCGTCGAGGTGCTCAAGACGCAGACGGGTATCGCCGAGTTGCGCCCCGCCGTGGACCATTTCGAGGCGCAGGCCGCCCGCGACGGGCTGGTCGAGGCGTCCGGCGCGCTCAAGACCATCGCGGCATCGCTGACCAAGATCGCCAACGACGTTCGGTGGATGGGCTCCGGTCCGCT